>HF972608.1:0-13471 GCA_000432995.1 Clostridium sp. CAG:1013 | reverse complement strand
ACATGGGCCAGCACCAGCCGAGTCGGATCCACCTGACCCATCAGCCAATGGGCCAGAGCGGTGGAATCCGCCCCGCCCGAGAACCCTACCACCACCAGTCCTTCCTGAGGCAGACCGGACAGGTCCCCTCTGAGCTGCTCACTCATGACGGATGACCTCTCTGGAGGTATAACGCATGTATTCGCCCTGCCAGTGGACAGGGATGGATTTCGTTTCGCCATGACGGTTTTTCGCCACGATGATCTCCGCCGCGTTCTGGTCCATATCCTCCGTGATCTGGCCGCCTTCGCTGGTGGCGTTGTAGGCTTCCCGATGGAGGAAAATAACGATATCGGCGTCCTGTTCGATAGAGCCGGAGTCTCGCAGTTCGGACAGGCCGGGACGGTGGTCCTTGGTCCGCTCTGTGGGACGGCGCAGCTGAGAAAGAGCGATCAAGGGCACGTTCAGCTCCTTGGCCAGCACTTTCAAGTTTCGAGTGATCTCCGAGATCTCATTGACACGGTTGTCGTTTTTCCGGGTGCCGGTCATCAGCTGCAAGTAGTCCACCACCACCAGATCCACATGGTCCAGACGGCGCAGCTTGCCCTGCATCTCCAACACGGTCAAGCCGGGAGTATCATCGAAATACAGGTCCGCCCGGCGGAGAATATCCCCCGCTTCAATGAGTCGGGCCCACTCCGCTTCCGTCAGGTCGCCTGAACGCAGCTTGGTGCCTTCCACCAGCGCTTCACTGGCAAGCAGACGGGAAGCCAACTGCTCACGGCCCATTTCCAAGGAGAAAAAGGCCACCCGACGGCCCGCTGTCACAGATACATGCCGGGCTATGTTCAGTCCCAAACTAGTTTTACCTACGCCGGGCCGGGCCGCCAGAACGATCAAGTCCGAACGGTTCAAGCCGGTGATGGTGTTGTCCAGCTCTTTGATGCCCGTGGGCAGGCCCTTGTACTTGTCCCGGTCCACGGAGTTCAGCTTGTCCAACCGGTCGAAGGTCTCCAGAAGGATCTCTCGCACAGGCTGCAAGCCCTGGTCGCTCTTCCCCCGGCGGATATCGTAGATCCGCTTTTCCGCAGAATCCAGCAGCAGGGAGGTCTCCCGCTCCCCGGAGGTAGCGTCATCCAGAATGCCTCGGGCGGCCTGCATCAGAGTGCGCAGGTCGTACTTGTCCCGGACGATTCTGGCGTAGGTCTCCACATGGGAAATAGAGGGCACCAGCTGAGCCAGCTGGGTCAGGTACACTTTCCCGGTGGCTTCGTCAAACTCTTTTTCTTCTTTCAGACGTTCCAGCACGGTGACGAAATCCACCGGCAGGCCCAGGGCGAACATCTCCACCATGGCGCCATAAATCAACCGGTTGTTCACCGCGTAGAAATAATCTTTCCGGGGCAGAATGTCCACCACCGTGGAAAGACAGGAGGGTTCCAGCAAAACGGCTCCCAGCACAGACTGCTCCGCTTCCAGGCTGAAAGGCATATTCATTCCCGGCTGGGCTTGGGTATCCAAATAGCCGTCCGGACCGTACTCCATGACAAACGCCCCCTTTCCCGAAGATCCCCTTTACGGGGAAGATACTCAGTTTTTCTCGCAGACAGCCACGCTCATAGAGGCGGTGATGCCGGCGTAGAACTTCACTTCGAACTGATAGGTGCCGAAAGCCTTGATGTCCCCGGAGAGGACCACCTTCCGCTTATCCACCTCAACGCCAAACTGCTTTTTGATCTCCTCAGCGATCTCCTTAGCGGTGACGGAGCCGAAGATCTTTCCGGCCTGGCCAGGCTTGGCGTAGATCTTCAGAGTCTTGCCGGAGAGAGCCTGAGCGCACTGGTTGGCGTGGTCAGTCTCGGTCTTGATCTTGTATTCCCGGGCAGCCTCGGCGTTTTTCAGCTCGTTCATAGCCTGGGCGTTGGCCTCCTTGGCCAGCTTCCGGGGCAGCAGGAAGTTCCGGGCGTATCCGTCGGATACGTTTACCAGTTCTCCTTTTTTACCAATAGACTTCACATCTTGCAGCAATACCACTTTCATGGCTGTTCCCTTCCTTTCCTAAGGCGGCAGACTGTTTTCCTGCCGCCGGGTTATCACAGTTAGTTTTTCACCGAGGTTTCTTCCAGCTTGTCGTCCAATTCTCGGATCAACGCCCGCCGGGCGTCCCCTACAGTGATATTCTTCAACTGGGCGCCGGCCATTGTGAAATGACCGCCCCCGCCGAATTCCTCCAAAATGACCTGGACGTTTACATCCCCCAGGCTGCGGGCGGAGACGTTCACGTCCCCGTTAGAGCGGTACAGCACAAAGGATGCCCGCACCCCCATAATGGACAGCAGTTCGTCTGCCGCCTGAGCCGCGGCCACCCGCAGGTCTCCGTGTTCCCAGTTGGAGGTGGCGATGGCGCAGCCCTTGTAGATCTCCGCCCCGGACACCAACTGAGCTTTCTGCTTGTAGGTCTCCAGGGAGTCGGAAAACAATTTCTTTACCGCTACGGTGTCCGCGCCCCGACGCCGCAGGAATGCGGAAGCCTCAAAGGTGCGCACACCGGTTTTCAGCACAAAATTCTTGGTGTCCAGCATGATGCCCGCCAAAAGTGCCTGGGCGTCGGCCCCGTCAATGGCAGAGGCCTTGATGTACTGGGCCAACTCCGTCACCATTTCCGAAGCGGAGCTGGCATAGGGCTCGTGGTAAAAGATCAGGGCGTTTTTGATGTGGCTCACCATCATTCTATGGTGGTCGATGACCACCACTCTGGCCACCCGGTCCAAAAGCTCCCGGCTCTCCACAAAGTTTACAGAGTGAGTATCCACCACGATCAGCAGAGAGCGTTCCGTAGCAGACTGAAGGGCTTCCAAGGGGCTGATAAACAGGCTCTCCCCGGGATAGGCCTTCTCGGTCATCTCCACCAAGGGACCTGCCAAGGTCTGGTTCCGGTTCAGCACGATGTGCACCGGCTTTTCCAAGCCCTTGTGAAGAGCCGCCCAAATACCCACGGCACTGCCCACGCTGTCCAGGTCGGAATTCTTGTGGCCCATGACGAATACTTGGTCACTGGCCTTCACATGATCGGACAAGGTGGCGGCAATAACTCTGGTACGCACCTTGTCACGCTTTTCCACGCCTTTAGAAAGGCCGCCAAAGAACTCGTAGGAGTCACCCTCCTGCTTCACGGCCACTTGGTCGCCGCCGCGGCCCAAAGCCATGTCCAAAGCCTGCCGGGCCCAGCGCTCGCTCTCGGCGATATCTTTCGCACCTCGGCCCACGCCAATGGAAATCGTGGCGCTCATATTGTTCCGGGCGCTGCGGATGGTGCGAACTTCATCCAGCACATGGAAACGCTTTTGCTTGGCCTGCTCGATGTGGGCGTCGTCCACTACGAACAGGTAACGGCTGCTGTCCAGCCGACGGACGAAACCGTGCATCTCCTGGATGACCCAGCGACGCATCACTTCGTCCACCTGACCGGTGATCCGGGAATCGTCTCCGCCGAAGCTGTCCCGGACCAGTTCTTCCCGGTTGTCGAAAGAAGCCAGGCACACCACCGGACGGCGTTCCCGGTACTCCTTGGCAACGGTCTTAAAATAGGTGTCGTCTACGAAATAGAGGATATATCCTCCCTGGGCTCGGGCGCCGTAAACGGTATATTCCCGGCCGTTATGGCTGACAGCGGCGCCCCGCTCTCCCATCACCTGACGGAAAGTCTTGGGGTAGATATATTTGAGGACATTGTCCCCCAGGAAATTCTCCCCGCCGCACAGCGCGCCGGCAAAGGCCTCATTGGCCCACACAATATCACCCGCGGGGGCCACCACGGCCACCGGCAGGGCAAACGCCTGAAAAGCGGCTTCCTCTTCTCCGGTGAGCACCCGTTTGGCGCTCTTTACCGTGGTGGAGATATTTCGCCGGTACAGGTAATCAGACACCAGCACCGCCAGCACGGACAGCACTGCCACCGTGCCCTCCACCAGAAATAGGATCTTATTATAGCGCCAGCTAGCCAGGGCCATCAGCACCATGGCCGCCGCCATGAGATAGAGCAGGGGGGAAACCACCCACACCTTTTTCCTTCGCACCTTGTCTCACATCCTCGTCAGCCTTGACTCAAAGGGTCCGTTCCCGGATCACACCTCCATGATGATAGGCAGGATCATGGGGCTGCGGCGGGTCTTTTGATACAGGAAGCGGGAGAGCTCATCTTTGATGCTCTGCTTCATGCCGCTCCAATCCCGCACATTGTTCCGGGCGCATTCCTCCAGTGTATTATACACCAGATCCCGGGCTTCGTCCATAAGGGCTTCCGATTCCCGCACGTACACGAACCCGCGGGAGACAATGTCAGGCCCGGACACCACCCGTCCGCTGGACGCGTCAATGGAACACACCGCCACGATCAGGCCGTCCTCGGAAAGGTGACGCCGGTCACGCAGCACAATGCTGCCCACGTCGCCAACACCCAGGCCGTCCACCATGACGCTGCCGGCGGGCACATCCCCCAGCTGCTTCATGTGGTCCTCGTGGAGCTCCAGCACGTTGCCGATGTCCCCGATGAAAATATTCTCCCGGGGCACGCCCATCATCATTGCCAGACCGGCGTGCTTGCGCAGGTGCTTCTGCTCTCCGTGAACAGGGATGAAATACTTGGGCCGGGTCAGAGCCTGCATCAGCTTCAGCTCTTCCTGACAGGCGTGACCAGAGACGTGCACGTCGTACATACTCTCGTAAATGACGGTGCAGTCCTGCTTTAACAACTCATCCACCACGGCACCCACGGTCTTTTCGTTGCCGGGGATAGGCCGGGCGGAGATGATGATGAAATCGTTGGGATTGATGGCCACCTGACGATGGTCGGAAAAGGCCATCCGAGTCAGGGCGGACATAGGCTCGCCCTGGCTGCCGGTGGTGATGAGCACCAGTTGTCCGGGCTCGTAGCGGTTGATCAGGTTCAGATCCACCAGCACACCGTCGGGAACGTCCAGATATCCCAGCTCGCTGGCAATGCTCATCACGTTGACCATACTCCGGCCGGAAAGAGCCACTTTTCTGCCGTACTTCACCGCGCAGTTAATGATCATCTGCACACGGCTGATGGAAGAGGCGAAAGTGGCCACGATAATCCGCTTTCCCTCGGCCCGCATGAACAGGGAATCCAGGGAGTTATTCACCGTCTGCTCGGTCTGGGTGAACCCGGGCCGCTCCGCGTTGGTGGAGTCAGCCAGCAGGGCCAGCACACCTTCCTTGCCTAGTTCCGCGAACCGGGCAAGGTCGATCATCCCGCCCTCAGCGGGGGTCATATCAATCTTAAAGTCACCGGTGTGGACAATAGTACCCGCGGGGCTGTGAATAGCCAGGGCCACCGCGTCGGCGATGGAGTGATTCACATGGATCAGCTCCACATCCATGCAGCCCAGCTGGATATGAGACCCAGCGGGAGTCACATGGAGCTTAGCGGAGCCGGTGAGATTGTGCTCTTTCAGCTTTCCCTCGATCAGACCGATGGTCAGCGCTGTGCCATACACGGGCACATTCAGCTTTTTCAGCAGGTAGGGCACCGCGCCAATGTGGTCCTCGTGGCCGTGGGTGATCACCACGCCCCGGATCCGCTCCCGGTTCTTCTCCACAAAGGTGAAGTCAGGGATGACGCTGTCCACGCCGGGCATATCCTCATCGGGGAAAGACAGTCCGCAGTCCACGATGATCATGTCATTCTGGCACTCGTACAGGGTGAAGTTCTTGCCGATCTCATTGAGACCGCCCAGGAAATACACCTTGATGGGCGGCTTCTGAGTCTTTTTTGTCCGGCCGCGGCCCTTCCGAGCGGCCCGCTTCTCCTGGGCCTCCTGCTGAGCCTTGATGGCCTCTACCTGAGCCGCCGTCTGGCTGATGGCGGGACTCTGAGCCTTGCGTCCTCCCCGATTGGAAGGCTTGCGCCCAGGATTGGCCTGCTTCTTGCTGGAAGCCGCCGGTTTCTTCTCCGCAGGCTTTTTCGTCTCTGTTTTCTTGGCGTCAGACTTTTTGGTCTGGGTCTTTTTGGTCTCCGTCTGCTTTGTCTCCGCCTTGCCCCGAGAGCGCTGCCCGCTCTTCTCCGAAGTCTTTTTGGGGCCGGCGATTTTCCCGATCTTGGGTGCGTTTTCGGCGCCGCTCAGGACCTGGTCCTGCTGACGGCCCATATCTCCTGTGGTGGGGAGACGACGCGTTCTTGTACTCTTCTTTTCTCTTTCTGCCACGTATGGTTCCTCCTTGCGCGAAGTGGTAATCACATCTTAAACTCTTCCGTGAAAGAGGCAGACGACTCCCCGGGACTTCCACCTTCCAGGCGGTCTTAGGACGCGAAAGGCGTTCGGCAGCGCAAGCCCCGGACATACACATTCCGGCACTGACCTTCCGTTCCCGATTCCCGGGCCGCGGGAGCTTCCCCGCTCCTCTGGGCGGCTCTCTCTGAGCACACCCCTGTTTCCGTTTCTGTCGGCCCCTTTTTCCGTTCTATAAAAATAAAGACACGCGGCCATAGCCGCGGCGATGCCATAATAAAAGCCGTCCCAGACAAAGCCCTCCAGGCCTGCCGGGACAAAAGCGAAAAGCCACGGCTGTGCCGCGGCCGTTCCCCCGTGGGCTAGGCCATTTCTCGGTCTTCCTGGGGATCCACGTGCCGGAGGCGCTCCCTCCGGGTAATATAGTTATTGTACCGTTTTGGCCCTGTGCTGTCAAGCCGCAAGCCCTGAGCCTTTCCAGATATTCCTAGTTTAGGCTTTACCGGCTCCCTTTATTCCGCAGCCGTTCTCCTTTTCTCCTCACCAGAAGTTTCCTCAAAGGAAAAGAGACGAAAAATATTTTGGAAAAGCTCCTTCTGGGTATTGAAAAGTATACTAAAATGATGTATATTTAACTCGTTCCAAACAAATACTGGGGGAACGGACGAGATCCCTCCCCTGTTTCACGTATAGAAAGCAAGAGAGAAAGGATGGAATTCACATGAACAGAAAAGTCTACGCGGACAACGCCGCCACCACTGCCGTTTCTCCGGAAGTGCTGGAGGTTATGCTCCCCTTTTATAAAGAAATCTACGGCAACCCCTCCAGCCTGTACGCTTTAGGACAGGAGGCCAAAAAGTCTTTGGAGGAGGCCCGGGCTACCGTGGCCAAATGTCTGGGCGCCCAGCCGAGAGAGATCTACTTCACCAGCTGCGGCACCGAAAGCGACAACTGGGCTATCAAAGGCGCCGCCCATGCCATGAAGAAAAAGGGCAAAACTCACATCATCACCTCCGCCTTCGAGCATCACGCGGTGCTTCACACCTGCCAGGCACTGGAGAAGGAAGGCTTTACCGTCACCTATCTTGACGTCCATGAGGACGGCCTGGTCCGGCCCGAAGAGCTGGAAGCCGCCATCACGGAAGAGACCGGCCTGGTGACCATCATGTACGCCAACAACGAGATCGGCACCATCCAGCCCATCCCGGAAATCGGCGCCATCTGCCGCAAGCACGGGGTGCTGTTCCACACCGACGCCGTTCAGGCCGTAGGAAATGTGGAAATCGACGTGGCCGCCCAGAACATCGACATGCTGTCCCTCTCCGGCCATAAGCTCCACGCTCCCAAGGGCATCGGCGCTCTGTACATCCGCACCGGCGTTGTGATCCAGAACTTCATGGACGGCGGCGCTCAGGAGCGGGGCAAGCGTGGCGGCACGGAGAACGTAGCCTACATCGTAGGTCTGGCTAAGGCTATGGAACTGGCCTGCTCCACCATTGAAGAACGCCGGGAACGGCTTACCGCTATGCGGGACAAGCTGATCGACGGCATCCTGAAGATCGATCGCTGCCGCCTGAACGGTGACCGAGTCCATCGGCTGCCCGGCAACGTCAGCTTCTGCTTCCAGGGTGTGGAAGGAGAATCCCTGCTGCTGATGCTGGATCTCAAGGGCATCAGCGCTTCCTCCGGTTCTGCCTGCACCAGCGGCTCACTGGATCCCAGCCACGTGCTGCTGGCTATCGGCCTGCCCCACGAAGTGGCCCACGGTTCCCTGCGGCTTTCCTTCGGGGACTACAACACCATGGAGGACATCGATTATATTCTGGAGACCCTGCCTCCCATCATTGAGCGGCTGCGCTCCATGTCCCCCCTGTGGGATGCTATCCAGACCGGCAAGGTCAACTACGACGCCTACATGAACTGAGTTTACAACCATTGATATAGAAAGGAACGATTCTTTATGGCATACAGCGCAAAAGTCATGGACCATTTCGCAAATCCCCGGAACGTGGGAGAAATGAAGGATTACAGCGGCATGGGAGAAGTGGGAAATCCCAAGTGCGGCGATATCATGCGGATGTACATCAAAGTGGAAAACAACGTGATCACTGACGTTTCCTTTATGACCTTCGGCTGCGGGGCGGCCATCGCCACCAGCAGCATGGCCACCGAGATGATCAAAGGCAAGACCATTGATGAGGCCCTCACCCTCACCAACAAAGCGGTGATGGAAGCCCTGGACGGTCTGCCGCCGGTGAAAGTCCACTGCTCTGTGCTGGCCGAGCAGGCTATCAAAGCTGCCGTGGCCGACTACTACAAGCGTCAGGGCATTGACCCCACCCCCATTGTGGGCGAGCTCACCGAATGTGAAGAGTGCGCCTGCGATCTGTAACTTGTACCATTGCCGGAAGGAGCCTCGGCCCCTTCCGGTTTTTGCGTTTCCCCCTGTTTTTTTTAGAAAATTTCCTATGTTACCCTGGGTGACCTATTGCTCGTGACCTTGGGTGATAGGCTATTCTCAGGGCAAGGAGGTGAGTTCTATGTCGCTATACACCACCGGGGAAATGGCCAAACTGGCAGGAGTCTCCGTGCGGACAGTCCAGTTCTACGACGGGAAAGGGCTTCTGCCCCCTTCCCAGCTCAGCGAGGGAGGCCGGAGGCTCTACTCTCAGGAGGATCTGGGAAAGCTCCAGCGGATCTGCCTGTGGAAAACCATGGGCCTGTCCCTGGATTCCATCAAGGGCATCCTGGAGAGTCAGAACGCCGACAAAGTGCTGGGGCTCCTGTTGGAACAACAGGCCGCGGCGTTGGAGGAGGACATCCAAGATCGGCAGCGGCAGCTGCAAGCTATCCGCGCCTTAGAGGAGAACCTGAAAAGCGCTGAAAAGATCCCGGTCAATTCCATCTCCGACATGGAACAGCTTATGAAAAACAAGAAAAAACTACGGAAAATCCATGGGGTCATGATTGCTTGGGGCGTTTTAATGGACCTGCTCCAGATCGCCGGGCTTGTCCTCTGGATCGTCAAGGGGATCTGGCTGCCCTTTGTGGTTTGTTTTGCTGTATCCGTTGTGATCGGCGTACTCCTCACGCGGTACTACTACCGGAACACCGAGTACCTCTGCCCTGCCTGCGGCACCCGGTTCAAGCCCAGTGTCAAGGAGTTCCTATTTTCCAAACATACTCCCAAGACTCGAAAGCTGACCTGCTCCCACTGCGGAACAAAGGACTACTGCGTGGAAGTGGCGGCTCCGTAAATTTGAAAAAGCAAAAAAGAAAGAGGGCGTTTTCGTCCTCTTTCTTCTTTTTTGTGCTACAATAGTCTCCAACAAGGCAGTGCACTATCTTTTCAATGGAGCAGGAGGTCCTATTCATGAAAAATCAGATTCTTTTGCCGGAGTCCGGCTATTTCAAGGCGAATCTCCACTGTCATACCACCCTATCTGACGGAGAATTCACTCCCCAGCAGATGAAAGAGGCCTACAAGGCGCAAGGATACTCCATCGTCGCCTTCACGGACCATCGAAAATATGCCCACCACACAGAACTCAACGACCAGGATTTCCTGGCGCTGGCAGCCCTGGAAGTGGATCTTTCCGAAGAGCGCACCCCTGACCATCCCTGGCCAGTGGCAAAAACTTACCACCTTAACCTGTTCGACACCGATCCCCAAGAAAATGCCGCGGCCAAGCAGGCCTCTCCCCTGCCGGAGTGCGCCTACGGGGACTTGGAGGGATTGAACCAATACATCGCCCAGATGAACCAGCTGGGCTTTCTGGTGAGCTACAATCACCCCTACTGGTCCCTTCAGGACTGGCGGGATTACAGCGGATTGAAGGGGCTGTTCGCCATGGAGATCTACAACCACGGCTGCGAGCACGACGGCTTGTACGGCTTTAACCCCCAGGTTTATGACGAAATGCTCCGCAGCGGACAGCGTCTGTTCGCTTTGGCCACCGACGACAACCACGACCGTTTCCCCCTGGGCCATCCCTTGAACGATTCCTTCGGGGGTTTCGTGATGATCGCCGCCCAGGAGCTGACCTACTCCTCCGTGATGGAGGCCTTAAAGACGGGACGATTCTATTGGTCCCAAGGCCCCCAGTTGCGGGGGATCTCTTTGGAGAACGGTGTGGTGAAGGTAAAGACCTCCCCGGTGGAGAAGATCTTCCTCACTCTGGAGCACAGGGACTCCTACAAGGCGGTGGTCTCTCCGGGAGAGACTCTGACGGAGGCAGAATTCCCCCTGGACGGGAAAGAAGGTTGGTTCCGGGTGCAGGTCCGGGACAGCCGGGGTCTGTTCGCCGGGAGCAACGCCTATTTCCTGGATCAATTATAACCCATAGCTGCACAAAAAAGGACCGAAAGGCAAATGCCCTTCGGTCCTTTTTTATTTTTAATCAGGCTGGCTCAGCTTTCCGGCAGCCAAACCCGCATTTGATTCTCTCCTCGGTTGCCCCAAGTGTAGTAGGGCACCAGCTTGATCTCCACCGGCTCCCGCTGGGGACGCTGACAGCTGTACAGTTTCTGAGTGGGACGGACTTTCCAGCCCTCTGCCGTCAGGGGCACCACACCGCCCAGCAACTGGGGATCATATTCCTTCTCGGTGATGGACCCGTCCGCTTTCAAAGAAAGGGACAGCACATCGCCCTCATTGTCCGCGCCTTCAGCACAGTAGACCACGGGACCTCTCTGGACAGCAACACAGCCCGTGTCCGCAGGAACCTTGCTGCTGGCGTATACCTTATAAGGAGTCATGTCCAAGGACACACAGATCTTGTCGCCTTCCTTGAAAGAGCCGGTCACGTACGCGTAGCCGTCCCGGAGACAAGAGGCCAGATCCAGCGCCTCTCCGTTGAGAGTGAGTGTGGTATTTTGGCTCCAGACGGGAATGTGGAAGGCCAAAGTGGTCTCCTTTTCCCCGTGGAAGATAAACTCCGCTTCTCCCTGACGGGGATACTCTGTACGGCACTCCAGGGAATATCCCAAAGAGCTCTCCACCGTTCCTCCCAGGTACAGGTGGACAAACAGAGTGTTGTCCCCTTCTCCGTAGGCGTAGCTGCCGATGGAGGACAGCAGTCTCGCCACGTTGGGCGGGCAGCAGGCGCAGGCATACCAAGGGGGACGCTGGGGCAGGTCGTGGAGCTGGGTGGTGGCTTTACCGGAGATCCCCGGCACCACTTCCAGGGGGTTCACGTAAAAGAACCGGCGGCCGTCCAACTGCATACCCGCCAGCACCGTGTTATACAGCGCCCGCTCCATCACATCGGCGTACTCCCCTTTTGCTTCCATCTGGAGCATTTGCCGGGCGAAGAAGATCAGTCCGATGGAGGCGCAGGTCTCAGCGTAGACTGTGGCGTTGGGCAGGTCGTAGTCCACGGTGAAGGCCTCTCCCAGCACAGTAGAACCAATACCACCTGTCACGTACATCCGCCGCTGGGTGATGCTCTCCCACAAGGCCCGGCAGGCGTCTTTCAAGCTGTCGTCCCCGTTCTCCGCTGCCAGGTCCGCCATGGCAGTGTACAGATAGACTGCCCGCACCGCGTGACCCACAGCATCTTTCTGCTCCCGTACAGGGAGAGTGCTCTGTGTATAATCCGTATCAAGACTGGCATTGGCGTTGTCCCAAACGCTCCAGCCTCTGGACTTTCGTTCCTCTACAAAGTAATTGGGCTTCTGGCCTCGCGCATCCAGAAAATGAGCGCACAAGTCCTTATAGCGCTGGTCACCGGTAGCACGGTACAGCCGCAGCAGCGCCAGTTCCACCTCCGGGTGGCCAGAATAGCCCCGGGTATTCTTTTCCGTGAACTGCCGGTAGATGCAGTCCGCGTTCCGCTGCATGATCTTCAGCAAGCTGTCCTTGCCGGTGGCTTCATAGTAGGCGCAGGCGGCTTCCATCAGGTGGCCGGCGCAGTAGAGCTCGTGGGCCTCCTGAAGGTTGGTCCACTTCCGCTCCGGCTCCTTCACCGTGAAATAGGAATTGAGATAGCCGTCCTCCTGCTGGGCTTTCCCCAGCAGCTCGATCACGCTGTCCACTTCCCGCTCCAACTCCGGGTCGGGGCACTGCCCCAAAGTGTAAGCGGCGGCCTCCAGCCATTTGGCTACGTCGCTGTCCTGGAACACCATACCGTAAAATTCCTCGGTCAGCTCCTCACCCTTGTTCTTCCGGGCAGCCAGGCGGAGATTCTCCAAAGCGTGGCTTTTCTCCACGCCCTCCTCCTTATCATCCAACACCCGGTACTGGTAAGGGATGACCACCTCACGCACCAATTTTTGATAAGCGGGCAAAAGTCCTTCTCCCGCACGATAAGCCGTAACAGGCACTTCCCGGCTCACTTTCATCGCTGCTCGCTCCTTTCCACTTGCTCCCGGAGACTGCTTCCCCGGCCATTAGCCTCATCATAGCACAAAGAAATTGTACGTACAATGTATTATTGTAAAAATATTTGGGAACAAATGCAGACCCGCTTCCACCATTCAAAACTCCTCCGGCAGACCGGCCGCGGCTTCTAGGAGCTCACTGGGCGTTTCCTCCATCTCCAAGCTCTGAAAGAACTCCTGGGGCATGGCCTGACGCAAATAGGGCAGGCTTTCTTTCAGGTCGTTGGAGCGGTTGCCCACCGCCGGACCGTCCAGCAGTCGAAACCCAAACTGCTGATACAAGTGGATGGCTCGAAAACAGCTTGGATGGGTATGAAGGTAGATGGGAAATTCCTCCTCTCCCGCTTCTCCCAAAACCTGAGTCAGCAGCCCCCGGCCCAGCCCCAAACCTTCCATCTCCGGCAGGACTTTCAACCAATGGAGAGTGGTCAGCTTTCCGTAAGCCTTCCAGAGGAAGCAGGTACCCACAGGACGGTCCTCACTGTCGCAGACAAAGGTACATTTTTTGAAAAACAGATCCCCCTCTTTCCCGTAGACCCTTTGAAAATACTCCCGCAAGAAGGGATATAAAGAGGGGTTTTCCCCGTTGAGAGCGATCCAAGTTTCCAATTCCTCCGGGCGGCATTTCCGGACCGTATACCCAGGAGGCAGTTCCCCAAAGGCTTCTTTCCGAAGCCTGCCGCATTTCATGAACAGGTTTAACGCCGGAATCTCCAACGCCATTTTGCACGCCTCCTCCCAGCCACCCTCTAAAGGCGGCGTTGTTTTAGGCCAGTATAGCACAAATCCATGGACAGGAAAACAAAAAAACGGTACACAGACCGTGTACCGTTTACTGGAGCGGAAGACGAGGCTCGAAC
>HF972607.1:12900-17788 GCA_000432995.1 Clostridium sp. CAG:1013 | reverse complement strand
GGGAATCCTGGCGAAGTCCTCGGATCTCCACAGGTGCTCCTGTAGGAGAAAGGGCCGCCATGCACAGGAAAAATGCTGCCTGAGACCAGTCCCCTTCCACTTGACAGTCACAAGGGGTATACCGCTGATCGCCGGGCACCTTCCATCCCTGAGCGGTCTCTAGAATCTCCACACCATATTCTTTTAACGTGGCAATGGTGAGATCCACATAGCCTTTAGATTCCAAATGGGAAGTGAGAACGATCTCACTGTCTCCCTCCAATAGGGGCAGCGCCAACAACAGCCCCGTGATAAACTGAGAACTCACATCACCGGGCAGACGGTACACGCCCCATTTCAGCTTCCCGGAGATTTCCAAAGGCAATCCGCCCTGGGAACGGAATTCCACTCCGTGGGCGGGAAGCAGTTCCCCGTAAATTCCCAACGGCCGCTGAGGCAGCCGTCCCTTGCCTAAAAAACGGGCGGAAGCTCCCAGCGCCGCTGCAATGGGAATGAGGAACCGCAGCGTGGACCCGGACTCGCCGCAGTCGATGACCGCGTTCTGCCGGCCTAAAGTGGTGGCGTCCACTTCCAGAATGCCATTTTCTTCGTCAAACCTGGTCTGGACTCCTAGAGCATTCACCGCCGCCACAGTGGCTTTGATATCCTCGCTCATATCCACATGGGAAAGGGTGCACTTTCCCCGTGAGAGGGCCGCGCAGAGCACTTGCCGGTGGGCCACGCTCTTGCTAGGTGGGATATGGACGCATCCCCCGGTAAATTCGTTCTCGTACATCACTTGGGCCACAGGGACCCCTCCTTTACAGCAGTTCTTTCAGTTCGTCTCGCGTCATGGGACGGATTACACTCTCCCCTATCTTGGAAAGCAGGATCACCCGCAGAGTAGCACCGTCGCTTTTCTTGTCCAAGGCAGTAGCATCTACCACCTGCTCCCAGGTAAACCCGTCCTGCGTGGGCAAGCCGTAGCGTTCCAGCACAGCCAAAACACGGTCCGCCGTACCTTCCGGCGTGATCCCTAGCCGCTCTCCCACACGACAGGCCCAGATCATTCCGATCCCCACAGCCTCCCCATGGGTCAACTCCTTGAAATCGTGGAGCTTCTCCAAAGCGTGGCCAAAGGTGTGGCCGAAGTTTAGGATCATCCGTCGGCCAGTGTCTTGGGTATCCTCCTCCACCAATTCCTTTTTGCATCGGACACACCGGGTGAGAAGATCCTCCAAGTCCTTTAAAGCCGTCCCCGCTTCCAGAGACTGGAACAAGGGTTCATCGGAAATACAACCGTATTTGATCACTTCCCCCATGCCGTCCCGGAAAAAGTGGTCCGGCAGGGTTTTCAGGGTCTCTGGGTCGGTGAGCACAGCTGCGGGTTGATGGAAAGCCCCCACCAGATTTTTACCGAAGGGCAAGTCCACGCCGGTCTTGCCTCCCACGCTGGCGTCCACCTGAGAAAGCAGTGTGGTGGGCACCTGGATGAACTCCATGCCCCGCAGGAACGTGGCCGCCGCAAATCCTCCCATATCCCCGGTGACGCCGCCCCCCAAAGTGACGATAAAATCTGTGCGGGTGAAACCGTTTTCCGACAGGGCCCGGTACATCTCGCACACGGTGGAGATCTGTTTGGAACTTTCCCCAGCGGGGAACACAAACTGGCTCACCGGAAAACCCGCCCGCTCCAGAGACGCTTTCACTCGCTCTCCATACAGGGGAAACACATTGCTGTCACTGATGAGCATCGCCTTGGAACCGGGCTTGCGGGTCTCCAAAGCCAGTTCGCCCACTCGGTCCAGCAGGCCGTTTTCTATGATGACGCTGTAAGGCCGCGCCGTGCGCACTTCCAGTCTCATGGGAACCATCCTTTCTCAGATGCCGGGAGGGCTCAGCCCACTTCCCGCTTGATCTGTGCCGCTGTTTTCAAGAGCTGTCTCAGCTCCTCTTCGTCTGCCTGGTCCACCGCATCCCGAAACTTTTCCAAATTTTGCAGGAGCTGGTCCAGTTCGTCTACCAAACATTCCCGGTTATCCAGGAAAAGGCGTGTCCAGAGGGCGTCGTTGATGTTGGCAACTCGGGAGACATCCCGGTAACTGCCCGCGGAAAACCCCTGATGCTCCCGGCACCGGGGACTGAGCACATAGGCGCAGGCCAGCACATGGGGCACCTGGGAAGTGTAAGCGATGTTGCAGTCATGCTCTTGAGGCGTGACCTTCACCACACGGCCAAAGCCCATCTGCCGAGCCAAAGTCTCCACCGTGCCAACCGCTTCCGGGGAAGCCTTCCCAGGCACCAATATATAGGAAGCGCCCACGAAGATGCTGGGATCGCTGGCGGCAAAACCGCTCTGCTCTTTTCCTGCCATGGGATGGCCTGCCACAAACTGGTAAGCAGCGCCCTGAGAAAGCTCCTCCATGGCTGCGCAGATCTCCCCCTTGATGCCGCAAGCGTCGGTGAGGACGCATCCGGGCTTTAACCGGCTGCCGTATTCCCGGACAAAGTCCAGGATGGCCTCGGGATAGATGGACAGATACACCAGGTCGGCCCGTTCCAGGTCAGAAGGCGCCGCTTTCCCATCAATGGCTCCGCAGGAACAGGCGTCCAGCAACACATCCTGGTCCACGTCCATACCCAGTACACGGTGGGTGGTGTTCTGTTTGATGGCTTTTGCGATTGAGCCTCCAATGAGCCCCAATCCTACGATGACAATCTCCATAGCGCTTACAGGTGGTGCACCAGGTCGGAGACCTTGGTCACCTTCTTGGCCAGGGAGTCGAACTGAGCAGGAGTGATGGACTGAGCGCCGTCGCAAAGGGCGTGACTGGGATCGTTATGGACCTCAATGATCAGACCATCGGCGCCGATGGCAGCGGCTGCCAGGGCAAGGGGCTCGATGAGCCAGTTGATGCCGGAAGCGTGGCTGGGATCCACGATCACAGGCAGGTGGGATAGTTTTTTGATCACCGGCACGGCGGAGATATCCAGGGTATTCCGGGTGAAGGTCTCATAGGTGCGGATGCCCCGCTCGCAGAGGATAACCTGCTCGTTGCCTTCCGCCATGATATACTCAGCGCTCATGAGGAGCTCCTCGATGGTGTTGGCCAGGCCCCGCTTCAGCAGGATGGGCTTGCGGAGTTTGCCCAGCTGCTTCAAAAGCTCAAAGTTCTGCATATTCCGGGCACCTACCTGGATAATGTCCACATCGTCGAACAAGGGCAGGTGGTCAATGCTCATGATCTCGGTAACGATGGGCAGGCCGGTCTTTTTCTTGGCCTCGGAAAGCAACTCCAAGCCCTCGGCCTTCATGCCCTGGAATGCGTAGGGAGAAGTGCGGGGCTTGAAGGCGCCTCCACGAAGGAATGTGGCTCCGGACTTTTTCACGCTTTCCGCCACACCGCAGATCTGCTCCTCGCTCTCCACGGAGCAGGGACCGGCGATGAGTGCCAAGCTGCCGTCGCCGATCTTCTGGCCGCCGGGCAGCGTGATGACTGTGTTGTCGGGATGGAATTTCCGGTTGGCTTTTTTATAGGGCTCCTGCACCCGTTTGACGCTCTCCACAAAATCCTGAGCGGCAATGTATTCGCTGTCGATAGCAGTGGTATCGCCGATCAGGCCCAGCACCGTGCTTTGGGTGCCCACCCAGGTATTCACCTGAACATCGTAGTTGCTGGTGAGCTTCTGCACAAAACTGTCGATCAGCTCCTGTTTTTGGTTGGGTTTCAGTACGATAATCATGAGAGTTCCTTCCTTTCCTTAAAAACACATAAAAAAAGCGGGGCCCAACGGCTCCGCCAACCTTACAGCATGTTTTCCCGAATCGCCGAACTGTACCGGAAACAAAACGCGCTGGACCATTTTAGGCCTTGCTCGTTTTAGGGACGCTGACACGCCCCGCTTCCAGACAGCCCCCGTTCATGCTATGAGCAAACGCAGCCGCTGTTATCTTTCCAAGCGAAAAAAGCCTGGGCCATAAATCGCAGGCTCAAGCTAAAATAATAGCTAAATCGTTTTTCGCTGTGGAAAACCATACCGTCTGTGTTCCTCCGCATCAACTCTCGGGTTATAGACAAATGTTACTCCTCAATGAAGAATTTGTCAAGACATTTCTGCTTCAGCTCCAAAAAGCGGTAAAGCGACCATGTTACTGGAACCGCTGAGCCACCCGTTTCGCAACCACAACTGCAGGTGCTCCCCCGTCGATCACCAGGTCTGCCGCTGCACGGTACAATGGGCAGCGTTTCTCCCAAAGCTGGGCGATAAACTCCCGCCGATCCGGTCTCTGGAGCAAGGGCCGTCTTTTGTCGTTTTTCAGCCGTTCCTGAAGTGCTGCCACCGGCACATCCAGAAAGAGGATTTTTCCTCCGTGAGCGTGGAAACTGTCCACGTTCTTCTGAGAGAGCACTGTGCCGCCTCCGCTTGCAATGACCAGTCCCTGCTGGGCTGCCACCTCTTCCACTGCCTGAGCTTCTCGGGCACGAAAGCCTTCCTCGCCCTCTTTGGCAAAGATCTCCTTGACGGTCATGCCCGTCCGTTCCTCAATATAGTTATCCAGGTCGCAGAACTGCCGGTCCAGCAATTTGGCAACCCGTTTGCCCACGCTGGTTTTGCCGCAGCCCATAAAGCCGCAAAGGATAATATTCCCTGTAAGGGGCATTTTTGCAGTCGTTTGAGGCGACCTTTTCCGGCGGGGCCGTCTACGTGGTCTCGTGTTCCCTGTCTCGTTCAAGTCTGCTCCTCCTTTGCAGTTTCATTTCCCGGGAAAAGTCGGGTCATTTCCTCCTGGGCATCAGCGCAGAGGGCATCTAAATCCTGCTTCTGAAACTCTACACCGTACCAGATCTCATGGGCGGCCACTGCCTGGTAGACCAGCATCTCCATGCCTCCCACCAAAGTGGCTCCC
>HF972607.1:0-12890 GCA_000432995.1 Clostridium sp. CAG:1013 | reverse complement strand
CAAAAGTGGCTCCCGCCTCTTTCGCCAACCGGAGCAATTCCGTTTCTGCGGGGTTGTACACGGCGTCAAACACTGCGGCGCACCGTGAGACCACCTCTCCGGAAACCGGGCTCACGCCCCCGTGAGGGAACATACCCACACTAGTGGCATTGAGCAGCAGATCAAAGGAAGCGTTTTCCTTTTCCAGCTGAGGGTAAGTCACCGCCCGAACGGAAAAGTTTCCGTCTCCCAAAAATCGGGCATAGTCCAACAGCTCCTCACCCAACGCTTGAGCTTTAGCAAGGCTGCTTTCCCGGCAGGCAATCGTCAGGCTGGAACCAGCGGCCTGTTGGGCCAGCTCAAAAGCCAGGGCACGGGCAGCGCCGCCGTTTCCCAAAAGCAACACATTGCCTCCAAGGGTTACCCCGTGATTTTCCAGCGCTTTACGACAGCCGGGACCATCGGTGGTGTAACCGATAAGCTTCTCTCCCACTCTCTGCACCGTGTTCACCGAGCCGAACCTCCGGGCCTTTTCTTCCAGCTCATCCAAGAAGGGCAGGATAGCGCTTTTGTGGGGAATGGTGATATTGAAACAATCCAGCCGGCGCAGGTCCTCCATGGCGGCGGAAAGATCCGGAATATCTAGAACCTGGTAAGTAAAGGAGGTCCCTTCCAGCTGGAACAACCGCCGGTGGATAAAGGGCGACATGGTGTGCCCGATGGGATGGCCGATAACTGCCGCGTTTTGGACTTTCATAGCGATCTTCCTTTCCTGGAATCTCCAAAAATTTTCAATTCCTAGTTGACAAAGCAGAACGGACTCAATACAATGTAGGTGAAAGATACAGCCGGGGCGCCGGGCGCCGGGCCTTTTGGATTGTATCACAAAACGACGGGTTTTGTCCATATGCTTGAATACCCGTAGCCCCCAAGCATTCCAGAAGAAAAATTTAGGAGGAACTAACAATGGTGTTTGAAAAAGTCAAGTCGATTCTTAGCGAGCAGTTTGATGTGGAGGAGGATTCCATCACTTCGGAAACCACGCTTGCGGACGACCTGGGCGCGGATTCCCTGGACGTTGTGGACTTGCTGATGTCCATCGAGGATGAGTTTGAGGTGGAGATCCCCGACGAAGAGGTGGAAAACATCAAGACCGTTGGCGCTTTGGTGGAGTACATCGAGGGTCATTCCAAGGTATAAGCTCTATTTTTAGCTGCGTACACTTTTGCCCGGGCCAACGCCCGGGCTTTTTTCTGCCTTTCTTCCCGAAGAACGGCTCTTTTTCCTTGCAAAATACCAACTGCCCATATATAATGGACGGAGAAATGAAATCTGCCCGAAAGGATTTGTTTTTATGGCACAGCAAAAAAAGATGGTGGAGGATATCACCTCCATGGACGAGGACTTTTCCCAGTGGTATACCGACGTGGTGAAAAAGGCTCAGCTGATGGACTATTCCAGCGTGAAAGGCTGCATGGTCATCGAGCCTTACGGCTACGCCATTTGGGAGAACATCCAGCATGACCTGGATGCCCGCTTCAAGAAGGTTGGGGTTCAGAACGTGTATATGCCCCTGCTCATCCCCGAAAGCCTGCTTCAGAAGGAAAAGGACCACATCGAGGGATTCGCTCCCGAGTGCGCTGTGGTCACCCAGGGCGGCGGCGAGGAACTGACTGAAAAACTGTTCATCCGCCCCACCAGTGAGACTCTGTTCTGCGAGCATTATCAGAAGATCATCCAGTCCTACCGGGACCTGCCCAAACTGTACAACCAGTGGTGCTCCGTGCTGCGCTGGGAAAAGACCACTCGTCCTTTCCTGCGTTCCTCTGAGTTCCTGTGGCAGGAAGGTCACACCATGCATGAGACCGCCGAGGAAGCCCGTGACTTCACTCTGACCATGCTGAAGGTCTATGAGGACTTCTACCGGGAGACTCTGGCCATCCCCGCTGTGGTGGGCCAGAAAACCGAGAAAGAAAAATTCGCCGGCGCCGAAGAGACTTACACCATCGAGCCCATGATGCACAACGGTGTGGCTCTTCAGGGCGGCACCAGCCACTTCTTTGGAAACCACTTCGCCAAGCTGTTCGAGATCACCTTTACCGGCCGTGACAACAAGCTCCAGACTCCTTACCAGACTTCCTGGGGCGTTTCCACCCGTATGATCGGCGCGGTCATCATGGTCCACGGCGACAACAACGGCCTGGTGCTGCCTCCCAAGATCGCTCCCATCCAGGTGGTGATCGTTCCCGTGGCTCAGCACAAGCCCGGCGTTCTGGAAAAGGCTCGGGAGCTGTACGAGCAGCTCTCCAAGAAGTACCGGGTGAAGCTGGACGACAGCGACAACTCCCCCGGCTGGAAGTACGCTCAGTACGAGATGCAGGGTGTGCCTCTGCGTCTGGAAATCGGCCCCAAGGACATCGAGCAGAACCAGTGCGTGCTGGTGCGCCGTGACAACCGTGAGAAGCAGTTCCTGTCTCTGGACAATCTGGAGGAAGCTGTGGAGACTTCTCTCACTGCCCTGCATGACGCCATGTATCAGCGTGCCCTGGAGAATCTCCATGACAAGACTTTCACCGCCACCACCTACGAGGAATTCCTGGACACCGCTGAGAACCATCCCGGATTCATCAAGGCCATGTGGTGCGGCGACAGCGCCTGCGAGGATAAGATCAAGGAGGACACTGGCGGCGTGAAATCCCGCTGCATCCCCTTTGAGGAGGAACATCTCTCCGACGTGTGCGTCTGCTGCGGCAAACCCGCAAAACACATGGTCTACTGGGGTAAACAGTATTGATTTCGTCCTTTTTGGCCCCTTTGTTTTTTCCGTGATTTTACTAAAAAATCGCCGGAAACTTTTCCAAATCTTAAGGGAAACTCTCTTTACATTTGACGGAACCTGTACTACAATAATCTCGTAAAATAACACACGCGCTTTGTGTGTGGAACATATTAGGAGGAGATCCCAATGGCAAAATTGAAGATCGGCTTTATCGGCTGCGGCGGTATCGCCAATGGCAAGCATTTCCCTGGCATGGCCCAGCAGAAAGAATATGTGGACATGGTTGCTTTCTGCGACCTGATCCCCGAGCGCGCTGAGAAAGCCGCCAAAGAATATGGCACTCCCGATGCCAAGGTGTACACCGATTACCACGAGCTGCTGGCTGACCCCACCATCGACGCCGTGCATGTGCTGACCCCCAACGTGGCCCACTGCGAAATCACTGTGGCTGCTCTGGAAGCTGGCAAGCACGTTCTGTGCGAGAAGCCCATGGCTGCTACTCCCGCTGACGCCCAGAAGATGCTGGACGCTCGGGATCGCACCGGCAAGATGCTGACCATCGGCTATCAGTATCGTCACTTCCCCGTGAACCAGGTTGCTAAGGCTGTTGTGGACGAAGGCTGGCTGGGCGACATCTACTACGCTGAGGCCACCTATCTGCGTCGCCGTGGCGTTCCCACTTGGGGCGTGTTCACCGACAAGTCCAAGCAGGGCGGCGGTCCCCTGATCGATATCGGCACCCATGCTCTGGATCTGACCCTGTTCCTGATGAACAACTACGACGTTGACTATGTGGTGGGCACTTCCTTCGAGAAGCTGGGCACCCTGCTGGATCCTGAGAACCAGGGCCAGGTCAACAGCCGCGGTCAGCAGGATTCTTGGAACAACAAGACCTACGACGTGGAAGACTCCGCTGTGGGCATGATCAAGATGAAGAACGGCGCTGTCATCAACCTCCGCGCTTCTTGGGCTATCAACATGAGCCCCGAGTCCGGTGCTAACGGCGAAGCTCACACCATGCTGGCCGGCACCAAGGGCGGTCTGGACACCCTGTCCGATCAGGTTCGCCTGAACCATGTTGTGGGCCATCAGCCCGCTATCACCATGGTGGGCAACAAGGTTGCTTCCTACATCCCCGGCTTCAGCCAGGGCCCCGCTCCTGTTTCCAAGGAGCATGAGATCTGGGTCAAGGCTCTGCGCGGCGAGGGCGAACTGTTCGTCACCGCTGACCAGGCTTTCGTGGTCACCAAGATCCTGGACGCTATCTATCAGTCCTCCAAGACCGGCAAGCCCGTTTACTTCTAAGAAACGGCTTTCACGGCAACATAACGTAACAAAAGAGCTCTCCGTGGAAACGCGGAGAGCTTTCTTGTTTGTATAAAGAAAAGAGAGATGGGAAACCATCTCTCTTTTTTGCGCGAATTTATTTCAGCTTCAGTGCCATGGCTACCCAGCCCTTTTCTTCCCTGCGCTCCAGCACCTGGAAGGTGGGCTCCAGGGCGTTCAGCACGTCCTGTTCCCGGGTGTCGATAATACCGCTGACAATATAAGTGCTGTCCTTGTCCAGGAATCGGGGAGCATCCTGGCTGAGAAGGATCACGATATCTGCCACGATATTGGCCGCAACCACCTGGAACTTTCCGGTCACCTTCTCCGCCAGGTTGCCGCAGATGCCGGTGAAACGATCCTCCACCCCGTTGGTCTGAGCGTTCTCCACAGCGGTCTTTACGGCCAGGGGATCGATGTCCACACCCACAGCAGACTTAGCTCCCAGCAGCAGAGCAGCCACGGACAGAATACCGCTACCACAGCCCATATCCAGGAAATCCACGCCAGGCGTGACATACTTTTCCAGCAGCTCCAGACAGAGACGAGTGGTCTCATGGGTGCCGGTACCGAAGGCCAGACCCGGCTCCAGGTGGAGCACCGTACGGCCCTGGGCGTCGTACTCGTCCTCCCACAAGGGGCGGATCAACAGCTTCTCTCCCACAGGGATGGGCTTGAAGTATTTCTTCCAGTTGTTGATCCAGTCTTCTTCCACGCAGGAATCCTGAGAAATGGTAAAGGGAATGTTCTCCGCCCGAAAGCGTTCCTCCAGGAAAGACACCGCCTCAGCGGGGTTAGCCTCCGGGCTGATGTAGATGTGAATGATGGCCTTGGTCCGGTCTTTTTGGAGCAGCTCCTCATCGATCAGGTCGATGTGAGCGATCTCCATGGCCTCCTCTTCTAAATGGGAATAGTCCTCCATATAGATGCCATAGGGCACCACCATATTGGCGATGGCTCCGGCCAGGTCCCCCTGTTCCGCGGGGACTTTGATCTGCAATTCGGTCCAATTTTCCGTCATGGGATGTTCCTCATTTCCGGCAGCGCACCTCTTGGCCCCCTTGGGCTGGCGCCGCTTATTTCTTGTTGTATTATACCCTATCCCCCATTCCATTGCAACCGCGGAGGCGCTATGACCAAGCGAAAATTCCTGCTCCAGGGTGCCATTCTTACAGCGGTATCCCTGTTTTTACGCATCACCAATATGGGCTACCGGTCCTTTCTCTCCCAGGAGATGGGTTCTGCTGGCATGGGACTTTACCAGTTGATTTTCGCCATTTTCATGCTGACTGTTACCCTCTCCACCTCAGGTATCAGTCTGGCGGTGACCCGGATGGTCTCCGCCGCCATTGCCACAGGCAAGCGCCAGGTGATCCGTTCCACGGTGGCAAGATGCTTTGGATTCTGTCTGTCCATCAGTCTGTCCATTGCCGCGCTGCTGTTCTTCCTGGCAAAACCTGCGGCGGAACTCTTCTTGGGCGACCTTATGGCTGCCCCCTGCCTGCGGATCCTGGGGATAGGGCTGCCCTTTATGTCTCTTTGCACCTGCATGAAAGGGTACTTTCTTGCCGTGGACGAATCCCTTTGCACTGCCTTTTCCGACACTATTGAACAGATCCTCACCATCGGGGCAACAGTGTTCCTGTTCTGGCAGTTCGCACCTCAAAGCCTGGAAGCAGCGTGCCTCGCCGCTATGGTCTCCTCCACCTTGGGCGAGGCGGTTTCTTTCCTGTGCAGCTGGGCATTTTACAGGCACAGCTTGAAGCGCAACACTCCCCAAAAACGAGAAAAAGCCCAAGGAGTGCTCCGGGGGCTCTCCCATATCGCTCTGCCCTGCACCCTGAGCTCTGCCGCTCGCAGCGCTTTAAATACAGGAGAAAACTTGCTGATCCCCAAAGAGCTCCAACGGTTCGGGCTAGGGTATTCCGCGGCGCTGTCCCAATACGGACTTCTCCAAGGCATGGCAATGCCCATGCTCTACTTTCCCTCCTCCCTGCTCTCCTCCTTTGCCTCCCTGTTGATCCCCAAGATCGCCAAGGAACGAGAACTGGATCACCGCCGGGCAGTGGCTCACATCACGGGAAAGGCAGTGCGACTGGCTCTGGCCTTTGGGATGTTTTTCGCCGGGGTGTTCTTCCTGTTTGGCGACGGCTGGGGCATGGCTTTTTACAACAGTCAAAGCGCGGGAGCCTATCTGCGGGTATTGGCTCCCTTAGCGCCCCTAATCTACTTGGACGTGGTGGTGGACTGTCTGCTGAAAGGCTTGGATGAGCAGTTCAACTCCATGAAATACAACTTTGCTGACTCCCTGATCCGGGTTGTCCTGGTACTGTGCCTCCTGCGTTTCTTCGGCATGGAAAGCTACGTGTGCATCCTGTTTTTCAGCACCATTTTCAATGCCGCCCTGAGCCTCCATCGCCTACTGAAAGTGGCACAGGTACGCCTTTCCTTAGTTTGGCATGTGGCTTTGCCCCTATTGTGCGCTGTTCTGTCGGTGGGGTGTGGAAAACTGCTGCTTCAGGGGGTTGCATTCCAAACATCTTTGTGGGAATCCGTGGCCCAGACTTTGGTTTCCGGAGCTGTTTTCGGCCTGCTCTACGGAAGCCTATGCCGGTTAGATGGTCGCCGGCAGGAAAACTTACAAAACAAAAAGCCGGTCCTCAACAGGACCGGCCGTGTTCACGATTTATAAGACTTCGCCAGGGATTTTGCCCGTTCTCGAAGCTGTTCCGTCAGCTTTTTGGGCCCAACCAATCGGACTTCACCACCCATTTGGAACAACCACGCGAAAAGAGACGGTTCCACCCCAGTTTTCACCGAGGCCCGCAGCTTTCCTTTCCCTTGCTGCTCCACAAGAAGGTGTCCCTCAAACTGAGCTGCCACCTGAGGCAGGATCTCCTGGGGGAATTCCAACGTGATCTTCTCGGGGTCAGGCAAAGCCTTTTCACCCTCCCGAGACTGGGACAAAAGCTGCACCTGGCTCATCTCTTCCAGAGGAAACCACCGAAGCCGTTTTTCTTCTCCGTCGTAAGCCAGCAGTCGCGCCACGCCTTCACGCCGGGAGATCTGCCAGGGACTCACCGTCACCGTTTTGGAAACCCGCTTCAATGTGCCACTGGGGGATAGTTTCCAGCCAGGCGTTTGGAAAATCACCTGAACGTCTCGCTCCATGGCCCACCGGAGCAATTCTTCCGTAGTATGGTTATCCTCTTTCCCGGGAACAGTGGGGGCAGGTTCTACCGCTTCCCGTTCCACCTCTTCAGAAGACGCTGCGTGCCGCAACTCTTCCGCCTGATATTGACTTCCTAGACCAGCCAGCTTATCCACTAACTGAGCAGCTTTTTTCTGGGAGAGAAAGGGCGCCTGACGCACGGCGTCCGCCAAAAGCGCCAGATCAACAGAAGAAAACCGGCGCTCCGAAAGGTAATACTCAAAAGTCCGGGTCTTGCGGGTCTGGATTGGAAATCCGAAATGCCGCAAAGTCTCCAGGTCGTCATAGAGGCTTTTCCGTTCTGCATGAAGCCCATGGGCTTCCAGTTCTTCCAACATTTGAGGAAGCGTTACAGCATGTCCCTCGTCGGTCTTTTCCAACAGCATTCGAGCAATATACAGAAGCTTTAATTTCTTTTCCGACACATTGGGCATGAACGCTCTCCCCTCCCTTTTTACTCCCCGGTCGCACCAGGCCCGGAACTGACTACCACTGTGACTGTGGAGCCGTAATCCAAAGAATCACCGGCCTGATGATCCTGATAACGGAGCACGTAACCAGCTTCCACATCCTCGCTGGCTTCGTCCACCCGCGTGGGAACAAATCCATTGTCACTGAGCACCTGCTGAAGGCTCTCATAGCTGACTCCATCATACTCCGGCAGAGTGCGTTTGGCACTGCCACGGCTAACGGTAATCGTTACGGTGCCGTCCTCAGGGAGCGGCTCTCCCGCGAAGGGATTTTGACTGCTGATACAGCCCTCCGCCACAGTATCATTGAACTCCTGGGCGGAAACCTCTACCTTGAAGGGATACTCCCCGCTCTCCACTTTCTTGAGGACTTCCTCGTAATTCTCATTGACTAGATTAGGCACTTCTTCTGCAACCTGAGAAACGCCGCTTTCCGGCAAAAGCTGGGTCAAGTCTCCAAAGGACATGCCCCGCTCTCCCAGCCACAGGGAAGCTACAATAATCAGCGCCACAAAGGTGACGATTCCCGAACCGATGAGCCATACAAAGGGCGGCAGACCCCGTCCCTGTGGGATACTCAGATCCAGAGGGGGAATGCGGCGAATGGCCTCGGTTTGGTCTACCTCATTGACCAAAGTGGGGGCTGCGGCCAGCTCTGTTTTGAACCGTTCAAAGCTGGTGGTTCGTTTATCCGGGCGCACCTGCAAAGCGTTGGCAATAGCGGTGACCACAAAAGGCGGAAGCGCGTGCAGAACCTCTTTGGAAATCATCAGCCGCTGATCCTTCAGCCGCCGGGGCGCCTCTAGGGCTACCTGACCTGTAAGCATGAACAGGAGGGTAGCGGCAAAGCTGTACACGTCGCTGATTTCACCGCAGGGTGCCTTAGAGCTGTACTGCTCCAACGCGGCGAATCCAGGCGCAAGATCGGGTTCCAAAGCGGTGCCCGCTCTTCTGGCAGCCTTGATGCAGAAATCCGTAATCAAAAGGCCCTCGTCCTGAGTCACCCGGAGGGAATCCGGGGAAATGCCCAGATGAGAGATCCCCAGAGAGTTCATCAGGCCCAAAGCAGACATCACCGGCTGAAGCAATCGGTTTGCTGTATTCCAAGGAACGGAACCTCCCACCTTCTCCACATACCTCCGCAGCGTGATGGAAGGAACATATTCATACACAGCATAAGCGGTGTAATTCTCCTCGAATAAATCCAGCACAGAGTGAACCACCGTCACTTCACGCAGACGGCTCACATTCTTCACCAGGGTAATGAATTCATCCAGATATTCATCAAAAGTCGATTCCTGCCCGGAAACAGGGGTGACGGTACCGTCATCTTTATTGCGGTTCGCCAAAGAAAAGGGGAAAAATTCCCGCAGCTCCACCAGTTTTCTTGTGGTAAGGTCTAAAGCAGCGTAGGTGATCCCCTCGCCGTTCATGGCCTTGACCCGCCCAACCTGGTAACGGGAAGCCACAACCGTATAGCAATCAAGCGCCTCCTCGGGTTGGGGTTTGTCATTGTCCCAGCCACAATCAGGGCACTGACCGCTGCCGGCTTCCAAGTCGGCAAAACAATTCGCGCACAGCTTGCTGTCCATTTCTTCCTCCACGTTCCGCTCAAGTTCCGAACGGCTTTTCCCGCCAAGCCCCACTTTCTGGGGCAGGGCACAAAATGATAGTTGGATTATACCACAAGTCTGTGGAAAATACAAGAAAATCACCTAAAAACAGGAAAGGACGGTACGAAAAACCGTACCGTCCCAGAAATAATCCTATTTTTTGATGGCCGGAAACCCTTAGGCCTTGCCAACGGAACCGAACAGCTCCATCTTTTCCTTCACGGTCTCCTTGATAGCCTCTACGCCGGGAGCCAGCAGCTTGCGGGGGTCGAAGCCCTTGCCCTGCAGGTCCTTGCCTTCCTCGATGTACTTCCGAACAGCAGCGGAGAAAGCCAGCTGGCATTCGGTGTTCACGTTCACCTTGGACACGCCCAGGGAGATAGCCTTCTTCACCATCTCAGCGGGGATGCCGGTGCCGCCATGGAGAACCAGAGGCATGGTGCCGGTCTTCTCCTGGATCTTAGCCAGCACGTCGAAGTTCAGGCCCTGCCAGTTTTCGGGATACACGCCATGGATGTTGCCGATGCCAGCAGCCAGCATGTCCACGCCCAGATCAGCGATCATCTTGCACTCTTCGGGATCGGCCACTTCGCCGCCGCCGATAACGCCGTCTTCTTCGCCGCCGATAGCGCCAACCTCAGCTTCCACGGAAACACCCTTCTCAGAAGCGATGCGGATGATTTCCTTGGTCTTCTCAATGTTTTCCTCGATCCCATAGTGGGAGCCGTCAAACATGACGGAGGAGAAACCGTCGTCCATGGCCTTCAGAGCGGCGTCATAGGAGCCGTGATCCAGATGCAGAGCCACGGGAACAGTGATGTTCAGGGTCTCGATCATGCCCTTCACCATACCAGTGATGGTGTTGAAGCCGCACATATACTTGCCGGCGCCCTCAGATACACCCAGGATAACAGGAGAATTCAGCTCCTGAGCGGTCTGCAGGATAGCCTTGGTCCACTCCAGGTTGTTGATGTTGAACTGGCCAACAGCGTACTTGCCGGCCTTAGCCTTGTCGAGCATTTCTTTTGCGGAAACTAACATATAGCGTGCCTCCCAAAATGGTAGAATTTTGACTAGATTCATTATACTGGACAAAGCAAGAAAAATCAACTCCCACAGGGGAGAATGTTGTCCTTCTTTTTTATTAGGCCGCTTTTTGCAGGTTTTCCTGCCTCTTGACGGCGCACTTCTTTAGTGATAGATTTAGAAAAACACGCTTTTTCCTACACCGTTAAAGCCGCGTTCAATTTAGGAGGTCAAAAGGATGGAAAAGACATTTCCTCAACGGATCTATCATCTTGTAAGCCTGATTCCTTCCGGGAAGGTCTCCACCTACGGGCAGCTTGCACTGCTGGCAGGAAGCCCACGGTCAGCTCGGATTGTAGGGGCTGCTTTAGCCAAAGCACCGGCGGGTCTTCCCTGCCACCGGGTGCTGTATCGGGACGGCACCCTATGCTGCGACCAGGCTTTCGGCGGAAAAGACGTGCAGAGAAAACTCCTGGAGCAGGAAGGTGTTCCATTTCTCCCAGACGGACGGGTGGATCTGAAGCACTGCCTATGGCAGCCTGACGGGAATCTCTGGGATTCTTTGTAGACTTTTTCTCTTGTTCGGCCTTGGTTTCTCCTCTACAATAAAGAAGGAGGATAGACTTTTCGATGGGAGGCGGCGTTATGAATGGGTTACTTCGTGTGCTTGGTTGGGTTGTCATGGTAGGCGGTGCAGTTTTGTATTTGGCCGTCTCAGTGGTCACCATGAACTTTCTCTCTTCCATTCCCTTGCTGATTTCTGCGGCCATTCTGGCGGTGATCCTTTTCGGGCTGAGCGAAGCCTTGGAGCTTCTCTGGGACCAGCAGGAACGGCTGGAGCGCCTTGAGAACAAACTAAATGCTCTTGGACGAGAGGAACCAGAGCAAAATGGTCCCGCTGTCTGCAAAAAATGTGGAACTCAGCTTCCTCCCGGCGGAACTTTCTGCCCCACCTGTCATCATCATAATGTATAATAAAAGAGCGGGAGCATTTACAGCTTCCGCTCTTCTTCATTCCGGTTGTTTCCCTGTCAGGCGGATCACCACCACTTCCGGGCGGTTGTTTACCCGCAGAGGCATGCTGTTTCCCAAGCCCCGACTCACCATCATAAGGGTGTCCCCTTCTCCGTCAGAACCATGGTACAGTCCGCTGTCATATTTTGGAAAATACCCTTGGCCGTCCGCGTACAAACCGCCTATAAACGGCAGACGCACCTGTCCCCCGTGGGCGTGGCCACTGAGCACCAAGTCGATGTCGAACTGCTCATAAATCTTGATATATTCAGGCCGGTGGGCCAAAAGAATGCGGACTTTATCATCACTGCCCTCGCCTTTTACGGGCACCAGCTGCTCCAAATGATCCGTCAAGATCGTTTCCGGCGAAGCGTCCGGGTAGTCACGCAAGTCAACTGCCGGATCATCCAAGCCGATCAGCTCTATGGGAACACTTTCCAGATCCACCGCCTCATTTTGCAGCATCGTGATTCCACGTTCTTTCAGTTTGACGTCAAGGTCCGGGTAAGCATCATAGATCCAGGCCTCATGGTTTCCGGTCACAAAATAGACCGGTGCGATCTGGGGAGCCTGCCTCATAAAATCCAGCGCAGCCGAGTCGCGAGTAGGACGGTCAATAAGATCCCCTGTCACAACAATGGCGTCGGGAGAGATCTCCTCCAGCAAAGAGAGAAGCCGGCGATTCCCTTCCCCAAATTCACTGTTGTGAAAATCCGAAACCTGGGCGATTACGTATTCTCCTTCTTCTGGGAGAAGATCCAGCTGGACCTCTGTGACCATCAACGCGGTATTCCCCCACAACAGCCATGCAGTAGTAACAAAAAACAGGAGAGCTAAACCTCCCCATAGGAGACGAACTTTTCTTTTATGGGTTAATGACACAGTGGTTACTCCTTATCTCAAAATAATATCCCCATAGTCATCCTAACATAGAGACCGTTTTCCGTCAACAATGGGGGAAATTTGCCTTGCGAAAAAAAATTTAAAAAATTTGAAAAAAGGGGTTGCATTTTTCAAATTTATCGCTTATAATAGACCACGTTGTCCGGGTGTGGCGCAGTTGGTAGCGCGCTTGACTGGGGGTCAAGAGGCCGTGAGTTCAAGTCTCGCCACTCGGACCATGAAACGCACTTCGTTTGTACGAAGTGCGTTTTTTCTTTTCTCATTTTGCATTTTTCAACTTTTTTAAAAAATTTTTCTCACACTTGAATGGATCTGCCTCCCTGGATCGTATTGTAGGTGAAAGCGCTCAAAAAGAGTCAGCAACTCACAGGAGGTATTCATGATGAAAAAAATCGTAGCAACTATGATTGCAGCAGCTTTGGTGCTTACAGTGGGCACGGTCGGTGCTTTTGCGGCAGGTCCTCGCTTTGTGGACAGCAACTCTGACGGCATCTGTGACAACTGGACCGAGACCGGCAAAGGCCAAGGCAATGGTAATGGTCAGAGCTTCGTAGACGAGGACGGCGACG
>HF972606.1 GCA_000432995.1 Clostridium sp. CAG:1013 | reverse complement strand
ACTGGAGGCCACCGCCGCTCAAGCCCTTGAAACGGAAGGCGCCAGGGTTATGTGCCAGGGAGTTCCAGGTGCCTTCTCACATAAAGCAGCTCTCAGCTTTTTCGGAAATATCCAGCCCGGTTTTGAGCCCACCTGGAAGCAGGTCTTTGAGGATGTGCGCCAGGGAAAAGCGGATTTTGGCGTGCTTCCGGTGGAAAATTCCGCCGCAGGTTCGGTCACCGGTGTATATGACTTGATCCTGAGATATCGCTTTTATATTGTAGGCGCGGTGGATGTAAAAGTGGAGCATTGCTTGGCTGTGGGTGAGAATCCCGGCACTGTGAACGCTGCGGCATCCCATCCCCAGGCACTGTCCCAGTGTGGGGATTACCTGGAAGCCCATGGTCTAAAGACTCTGGAATGGTCTAATACCGCTGCTGCTGCCCGGTATGTGGCCCAGGAGTGCCCTCCTGGCGTGGCGGCAATCTGCTCCAGAGAGGCCGCGGAGGAATACGGTCTCACCATCGTGGAAGAGAACATTCAGAACGAGGCGGAGAACACTACCCGGTTTGTCATCATTTCACGGGACGCAATCCTGCCCCAGGACGCCAACAAGATCAGCCTGTGCTTTTCCTTGCCCCATGTGACGGGATCCCTCTCCAGCGTGCTCCAGCGGTTTGCTATGGCCGGGTTGAACCTGACGAAGATCGAGTCCCGTCCCTTGCCGGGAAAGAATTTCGAGTACGACTTCTATCTGGATTTCACAGGGAATATCCATCAGACTCCCACATTGAACTTGATCTGCGCTCTTTGTGACGAGCTGCCCAGGTTTTCTTTTTTAGGAAATTACAGTGAGCTGTAAACCATAGAAGTATTTGTGAAAGGAAGGATCATCCATGAAGGACATACAATTGGAGCGGGTGGAGACTCAGGAACAGATCGACACCTTGTGCGGTATCGCTAAAGAAGTCTGGCACGAAACCTTCGATTCCATCCTGCCAGAAGGCCAGACCGACTACATGATTGACAAATTTCAGTCCGACCATGCGGTGAAGGACCAGATGGCACATCAGAATTACCGGTATTACTTGGCCAAGCTCCAAGGAGAATACGCCGGTTTTGTGGGCTTCGCTCCCCGGTATCAGGGGGAGGAGGAGATGTATCTCAGCAAGGTGTATCTTCTTGCCAAATACCGCCATCAGGGTGTGGTGAAGGCCATGTTCCAACTGGTGGAGGAGGAGACTAAAAAAGAAGGTCTGTCCAAGATCCGCCTGACTGTGAACAAGAAAAATACTCATGCCGCTCAGGTCTATGAGCATTACGGGTACAAGACCGTGGAATGGGTGGAGTCTGACATTGGAAACGGTTATGTGATGGACGACTTCGTTATGGTGAAGCAGGTTTGACGGAAGTTTTTCTAAAATAGAATCAGGTATCATAAAAGCGGCACA
>HF972605.1 GCA_000432995.1 Clostridium sp. CAG:1013 | reverse complement strand
TGGTGGCTGCCACACTCAACGGCTACTGCGAGAAGGGCAAGGACATCCGTGTGATCCTAAAGGGCGGCGAGTTGAAGATCAACTATACCGACGACCGCGTCCTGATGACCGGTAAGGCGGAAAAGGTATACGACGGCGTGGTGGAAGTATAAACCATCGCCAGAAAGCACATTTTCAAAATATAGATTCCGTAAAGGACTTTCCCCTGGAAAGTCCTTTGTGGATTTCTTGCGGAAAACCAGGCGAGAAAGGGGAAGGCAATGGCTGAAAAAACACTGAGATTCACGAAAATGCACGGCTGTGGCAACGACTACGTTTACATCAACTGTTTCGAAGAACAGGTGGAGGACCCCAGCGCTTTGGCGGTGCGGCTCTCCGACCGGCATAAGGGCATCGGCGGCGATGGAGTGATCCTCATCTGCCCCTCGGACATTGCCGACGCCAAGATGCGCATGTTCAACCTGGACGGCAGTGAGGGCAAGATGTGCGGCAACGGCATCCGCTGTGTAGCCAAGTACGTTTACGACAGCGGCATCGCCCACAAGGAAGAATTGAAGATCGAAACCCTCAGCGGCATCAAGACCTGTCTCATCCACGAGAAGGACGGGGAAGCTCAGTCCGTCACTGTGGACATGGGGGACGCCATCCTCACCCCTGAGGAGATCCCGGTGAACCTGCCCGGCGACCGGGTAGTGGGTCAGAACGTGGAAGTGGCCGGTGGCATCTATGAGATCACCTGCGTGTCCATGGGCAACCCCCACTGCGTCATCTTCGGCGGGGACCCGGACGATCTGGACCTGCCGGAGATCGGCCCCTTGTTCGAGCACGATCCCATCTTCCCCCAGCAGGTGAACACGGAATTCATCCAGGTGTTGGACGACCACACCTTGAAGATGCGTGTGTGGGAACGGGGCAGCGGCGAGACCATGGCC
>HF972604.1 GCA_000432995.1 Clostridium sp. CAG:1013 | reverse complement strand
CCATGTTTACTGGTACAAAATGAAAGCAAAAAGACAATTATGCGGAGCAAGCAAACTATGAAGTATTGTCCGCAAATGGGCTGTGTGACCAGAACCTCTTTGCCTATTGCGATAACAACCCTGTGATGCGTGCCGATAATGAAGGTGGTTTTTGGCATGTATTGGTTGGTGCGGCGTTGGGCGGTACCGGAAATGGCCTTTCTCAGGTAAGCAAGTTAAGCAGCAATACCGTGTCACGTATTTACCGAGCTGAGAAGCATAATGGAATAAAGTCTGGAATAAAAGAGGCGAGTAAGGCAATGACTTATTACGGAAAAAGCACAAATAGGTTTTATTCCTCCTATTTAAAACGAACAACACCAAAAGACCTTGGCACTTCTGAAGTGTTTGGTGCAGTTGCAAGTGCAATTAGAGGAAATAATCTCGTGGTTAACAGATTTCTTAATCGGGTGTATGAAAGATGAATGACGGCTTTATTTACGGCGATCAGATATTTGTTATTATCGTCCTTTCCTTTTTCTCCTTCTGGATGATTCGGTGGTATTTGTGGGGAATTAAAAGCTACCCGCTGAATACCAGTGCGCGAAAGAAAAGAAAAAAGGGCGAAACCATTCGGGAGTGGTTCCTGTATACAAGGTACCAGGAGGAAATCCCTAAATTTTTCCTGGGTCTGTATTTTGTGATAGTATTTTTCCATCCGGCCGTGCTAATTGTATGGGTGATACAACACTTTGTGGGGCCTTATCCATTCTTCGGGCATTGCATGACAGTCACTCTTGTAGTATTTGATGCTGTCTGGATGCTCCTTTTAAGGTTGATGTTTTGGAGCCGCGATGGGAGTATGCCCTATGAACGGTGGGTACCCAAGAAACGCGGTATGCCACCAAAGAAGAAAAAGTAAAAGAGCACATAAACAGAAAGGGCCCTGGTGATTACCGGGGCCCTTCCTTTTTGACGAAACCTTCTATTGTGCTGGAATTTTAGGATAAGAGTCGATATAATAAATTTGACCACCTACGAGTACGACGCCTGGGGCAAGCTCATTTCCTCCAGTGGCAGCCTGGCAGACATCATTCCCCTGCGGTACCGTGGATACTATTACGATACCGAAACAGGCTTCTACTACCTGCAAAACCGCTGCTATTCCCCCGTGGTCTGCCGGTTTATCAATGGAGACAAGCAAGCTCCTACGGGCGCCGGCAAAGTAGGATATAACATGTTCGCTTATTGCCACGATAAATTTGGTGAGGTAAAAAGCTATGGATATCCGGCCAGTTCTATATAGAATCTTCTTCCCGTTTTTGCTGCTTTTTATTATTGCATTTGTATATGCTTTCAGACAGTTTCTTAAAAGCAAAACGGAAGTACGCCGAAAAAGAAGCGGGATTCCTTCTTCAAAGAAAAAGAGAAAATTAGAAGTAGTTTTCGCCTCCATAATTTGTGTGCTTTGTTTTTCCTATATGCTGTATCTATCCTGCGACTTACTATTCCGTGACTATAGGACATCTGAAGGCGTCTTTCTGAAGTTTAATAGAAGTCGTTATGAGCTTTTGGTCTGGGATGTCAATTTTGAAATTGATGGAGCAACAGACTGTTTTACTCTGATGAATTCTGTGGTAAATGTTCATGATCTGATCCCTGGCTGCACTTACGAAATAACCTATGCTAAACGGACCAACATGGTACTCTCCATTTCTCCGCCTCAATCGGAAGTTGCGTGAGTTATACCGATAACATGGTAGGAAAGGGCTGCTTATGTCAGCCCTTTCTATTTTGGATCTCTTTTCTTTTTTGAAGCGTATGCATGAATTACCTTCGCAAGGTAAAATTGTCTATGTAATGATAAAGGATGGATTGAATATGATACCAATTATTTATAGAGTTGCCTTCCCCTTTCTTCTCCTTTCAATAATAGCCTTAATTGAAGCCGTCGTTCAGTATCGGTTGTGGAGGAAAGAAAAGCAACGTGCAAAAAAAACTGTGAGAAACAAACACAAAGTTATTGCATTGTTCTGCTTAGTTGCATTTGTTGGTCTTACTTCATATTCAATTTATTTATCCCAAGATGCTATTCTGAAAGATTACGTGGTTTGTGAGAGCGTTTATATTCGTGGTTTTCGAAGTGTTCGTTCATTTGGCGTATGGGATGTAGACTTTGAAATTGACGAAAAAACCAAAGGACTCAATTTGTTTAATTCTACAGAAGGTATTCAAAATCTCACCCCCAATAAAAGCTATACTGTAACTTACGGAAAAAGGACAAACATGGTCATTGCTGTTAGTTCCGCAGATACTTGAGCCGGCACTAAATTGCGTACCAGTGCAACACCTAGAAGCACGTTCTAAAAAAGTGTATGAGCGTCCCTCCAACATGTGATAAGACAAACGGAAAAGCCAACCCACAAGGGTTGGCTTTTCTTTTCAACTCACCTATGGACTAAAGAATCTGTCCTCTCTAAGGGCATCCGGGGGTCAAAGCTTTATTCCCCCTCTTCCCTACCTCTTTTCCCTGTCCTTTCACCTCTTCATATCAAAGGCACGGATTCAGCTTTAGAAACCAGAAAAATATCCGTGACAGCTGGACATTGAGATGGAAGTTGTACTAGCACTTAGTTGGCAGGTTTAAATTTAAAATTAAAAGAATTCAAAAAGTTATGTAAAGATACTTGTCATTTATTCGATCTTTGTATGATGCACGCCATACTGTTTCTTGTGACAGACCTGCCGTGCCAAAGATGTCGATTTACCATCTTACACGAAAGAAAACGGAATGTATCTCCATTTTTGCAGTTTTCTCCTTTCCGTTATATAAGGCCCATGTTTTGAGCAATCTCAATATTGACCATCAATACGTTGACTGTTTCTTCCCCAAAAACGCCAAGGAACTTGCCATCCGTATTGTTTTTGATAATATCGCAAACCATATCTTCGCTCAGTCCGGAGGCCTCCACAATTCTGGGGATCTGCACTTCCGCGGATTCGGGAGAAATATGAGGATCCAAACCGGAACCAGAAGCAGTTAACAAATCCGTAGGAATCTCTTCCCGTTTTACTTCGGGGTTCTTTTTCAAAAATGCTTCAATATCTGCTTCCACACGCTCTGTCAGCGCCGGATTGGAGGGAGCATAGTTATTGGAGCCAGATCCGATCCCCGGAAACTCGGTTCCCTCCGGATAATACTTTTTCCCATCCTCACCCTCGGTATAGACGTTATAGTGATAAGCAGAAGGACGGCTCCACATATAGTAATCTTCTGTAAACTCCTGTCCTACATACTTTGCACCAACTGTCTTGTCGTTCACAGTAATAAGATTGCCGTTTGCCTGGCTGGGAAAGATCAAAGAAGACAATCCCGTCAGCAGGCAAGGAAACAACAGTCCGCAGATCAGCATAAGAACAATAGTAACCACAACAGCCTGACGGACGCTATGGAGTAAGTTTTTTGCAGATTCTTTCATTGGTACAGCATCCTTTCTTATAGAACAAACCCCATCATTGCAAGCAGCGGGGCGATCAACAAATCGATAATCTTAATCCCCACAAAGGGAGTAATCACGCCTCCAAGTCCATAAATCAGCATATTTCTTGCCAACATCTTTCCAGAAGACATGGGACGGTATTTCACACCTTTCATGGCCAGCGGAATTAGACAAGGAATAATGATTGCATTGAAAATCAGAGCAGACAAAATGGCGCTGTAAGGGGTAGTCAGGTGCATAATGTTCAAAACCTGAAGCTGAGGGATCGCCACCATGAACATGGCTGGGATAATAGCAAAATATTTTGCTATATCGTTTGCGATAGAGAAGGTGGTCAGGCTGCCACGAGTAATCAGCAGCTGCTTGCCAATTTCAACCACTTCCAAAATCTTGGTAGGGTCAGAATCCAAGTCCACCATGTTGGCGGCTTCCTTGGCAGCAGTAGTGCCGCTGTTCATTGCCAATCCCACATTTGCTTGAGCCAATGCAGGAGCATCATTGGTACCGTCGCCAGTCATTGCAACAATCTTGCCTTCGGCCTGTTCTTTTTTGATAACATCAATCTTATCTTCCGGTTTGCATTCTGCAATAAATCCGTCTACCCCGGCTTCTTTTGCAATAGTAGCAGCAGTAAGCGGATTATCACCAGTACACATAATGGTTTTAATGCCGATTGCACGCAGACGTTCAAATCGTTCTACCATACCAGGTTTTACAGTATCCTTCAGATAAATGACACCCAGAATACGGTCATTTTCGCAAACAGTCAAAGGAGTACCGCCCAGACTAGAGATCTTTTCCACCTGCTCATGAAGATCTGCGGGAATTACACCGCCCAGGGATTTGATGTACTGCTCAATGGCTTCCGCAGCACCTTTCCGAACTTTGGTACCGTTAGGCAGATCCACGCCGCTCATTCGGGTTTGAGCGGTAAATTCAATGAATTCTGACCCTGTAATTTCTTCACTGTTATCGCCCAAACGACGAGCAAGTTCCAAGGTAGATTTTCCTTCAGGAGTTTCATCATACAAGCTGGTGAGTGCTGCGCAGTGGATCAGATCGCTGCGGTTTGCACCGCCTACCGGAAAGAAATCCGCTGCAAGACGGTTACCGTATGTGATCGTACCAGTTTTATCAAGGATCATGGTATCTACGTCGCCACAAGCTTCCACTGCTTTACCAGACATAGCAATCACATTAAAACGAGTAACACGATCCATACCGGCAATACCAATGGCAGAAAGCAAGCCGCCAATGGTGGTAGGGATCAGGCAAACAGCCAGCGCAATCAATGTGGAAGTCTGCAGCTGCACACCGGAATAAATCCCAATAGGATACAGAGTTACAATGACGATCATAAAGATAATGGTCAAAGATACCAGCAAAGTGCTCAGCGCAATTTCGTTGGGAGTCTTTTTACGAGAAGCACCTTCTACCAATGCAATCATGCGGTCAAGAAAGCTGTTGCCTGCATCGGAAGTGATGCGAATCTTCAACCAGTCAGATACAATGGTGGTACCTCCGGTCACAGAGCAGAAATCGCCGCCGGATTCTCGAACAACAGGAGCAGATTCGCCCGTAATAGCAGATTCATCCACAGAAGCAATGCCTTCGATGACTTCTCCATCACCGGGAATAATTTCACCGGCAGAAACCATTACGATATCGCCTTTTTTCAGCTCGCTGGAAAGAACTGTCCTTTCTGTGCCATCTGCCATAAGCAAACGTGCTTTTGTATCTTTCTGTGTCTTTTTGAGGCTTGCTGCTTGTGCTTTACCACGGCCTTCTGCAACTGATTCAGCAAAGTTTGCAAACAAAACTGTGATGAATAAAACCACACAGACGATAATATTGTAAATTCTTAAATTGGTGCCATGGCTGACATCCCCAAACAGCCCAGGGAAAAAGGAAAGAAGCAAGGTAATGAAACATCCCACTTCGACCACGAACATGACGGGATTTTTCATCATGTAGGCCGGATTCAATTTAGTAAAGGAACCGATCATTGCCTGACGAAATATTTCAGGCGTAATCAGCTTCTGATTCTTTTTGCTCATACGTGTTCCTCCTTATGCCCAAAGGGTTAAATGTTCCGCAATGGGGCCAAGCGCAAGTACTGGGAAAAAGGTCAGTGCCGCAAAGATGTAAACAACAAACACTAGAATTACAGCAAAGCTGAAAGTGTCAGTGTGCAGGGTGCCGGCAGATTCGTTGACAAATCGTTTTTTCATCAAAGACCCTGCAATCGCCAACTGAATGACAATGGAAAGATAACGTCCAAAGAACATGGCAAGACCTGTGGTGATATTCCAGAACATGGTGTTGTCAGCCAAACCCTCAAAACCGGAACCATTGTTTGCGGCAGAAGAAGCATACTCATAAAGCACTTGAGAAAGTCCATGGAAGCCTGGATTGGTGATTCCTTCTAATCCGGACTGTGTTCCAACTGCCAAAGCAGAGAAGGCTAAAATCAACAGCGGGTGAATGATGATACACAGGGCTGTTAATTTCATTTCTCGGCCTTCAATCTTTTTGCCCAGATATTCTGGTGTTCGACCAATCATCAAACCGCAGATAAATACCGCCAAGATCGCATACATAATCATGTTCATCAGCCCGACGCCCTTACCGCCAAACACAACGTTGAGCATCATGTGAAGCATCGGGATCATGCCGCCCAAGGGGGTTAAGGTATCGTGCATGTTATTAACAGTACCGGTTGTAAAGGAGGTTGTAGTCGTTGTAAACATGGCAGATTGTGCAATGCCAAATCGTACTTCCTTACCTTCCATACTCCCCATAGATTGGCTTAAACCGACATCCGCAAGTGCAGGATTCCCCTGGCTCTCTGCCCAGAAGCAAACGGAAAGACCGATCAGGAAAATAATCCCCATAGCAGCGAAGATGCTGCGGCCTTCACGGCCGTACATCCAAACTGTAAAACTTTTACGTACTTTCCCTTGAGACTCAAATGCCTGCTCCGCATCCAGACCAGACTTTGCTTGCGCCATTTCCTGTTTACGGTCATGCACCATTTTGCCAAAGGTGATCACGCACGCACCTGGCAGCAGCATCATGGAATAAAGCTCAATCAGATTCGTAATGATGGTTGGATTCTCAATGGGAGTACTGGAATTTGCACCCAAAAATCCACCGCCGTTTGTTCCTAAGTGTTTGATAATTTCCAACGCTGCAACAGGTCCCATGGCAATAATCTGTTTTGCACCTTCAATGGTATCTACCACAACATTTCCGGAGAAATTCTGCGGAACACCCTGCCAAACCAATAGCAGTCCGCCTACAATAGAAAAAGGAAGCAGAACTCTTGTTGTGATGCGAACCAGATCTGCGAAAAAGTTTCCTACATTGTCTCTGGTTTTACCAGCCAGTCCACGGATGAATGCAACGCAGGCAGCATATCCGCTTGCAGCAGAGACAAACATCATAAAGATGATTACCACCATCTGAGATAAGTAAGACAGTCCAGACTCACCGGAATAATGCTGAAGGTTGGTGTTGGTCATGAAGCTGATGATCGTATTAAAAGAAAGGGTTTCTTCCATATTTCCAACCCCATTCGGATTGAAAATCGGAAGACTTTGCATTCTCAAAATGATATATCCTAGAAGAATCATTACGCCGTTGGTTGAAATCAGCGCCAAAGCGTATTTTTTCCAGTTCATTCCGTTTTGAGGTTTAATACCACTGATCTTATAGATGGCGCCATCCACGCGATCAAAAACCGGATCGGCAAAAGTATGTTTTCCGGCTGCAATATGATAAACATAAATGCCTACCGGAACTACCATTATCAGATAAAGGATAATGGTCAATATAATTTGTAGCATGATAATTTCCTCCTGCTGGTTTTAAAATTTTTCCGGGTGTACCAACGCATAAACCAGATAAGCACCCAGCAGTAAAACAACCATTCCAAGAACAATCATGTTCTTTCCTCCTTATTCATTTCGGTCTACTTGCTTTTGGCACCAGCTGATTAACAACAAAATAAGCCAAACGCAGCCTGCCAAAATTGCTATCATGATAAAATCCATCATAACGATTTCCTCCTCTTTGGTTTTACACGAAATATTGTAGCAGTGTTGCTGTGAAATTGGTCTTAGCGTTTTTTATATGGGATAAAGATTCCATTAAGAAAGCGCCCGATCCCCATTGGATCAGACGCTTTCAAAGATTTCGATGAAATTTTTTATATAAACAAATAACGCTGCCTATTTATGCCAGATGGACAACGTTATTCAAGTATCTTGATATACAGACTTTTCTTTATTGCCGTATCATTCGATACCCTACACCAATATGGGTTTGAATATATTGGGGCACAGAAGGGTTATGCTCAATCTTTTTCCGCAGAGTTGCCATAAACACCCGCAAAGATGGCGTATCCGATGCAGATGGACTTCCCCATACTTCTTTTAAGATATAATTATGGGTCAAAACTTTCCCGGTATTTTTCGCAAGGACACAAAGCAGTTTGTATTCAATAGGAGTCAAATGAATCTCTTTTTCATCCATATACGCGCATCCAGCAGCAAAATCAATGGTCAAATCTCCATTGTGGTACACACTGCTTTGTACTTGGGAAGAAGTTTCATCTGTCCGGCTTCTGCGTAAAGCCACGCGCAGCCGGGCTAAAAGCTCATCAATACTGAAGGGTTTTGTCAAATAATCGTCGGCCCCCGCATCTAACGCTTCTACCTTATCCTGGTCCTCGCTTCTGGCACTTACTACGATAATAGGTACATTGCTCCATCCGCGTACTTTTTGGATAATTTCAACTCCATCCATATCGGGTAATCCCAAATCCAAAATAATCACATCTGGGTTATAGGAAACGGCGTCCAAAAGTGCACCTGCTCCATTTTTCGCGGTGTGATACTGATAATCCTGGGTATCTAACGTTGTTCGTATTAAATTTGTGATAGCAGGATCATCCTCTACCACAAGAATCTTGGGCTTATACATGGTCGAAATTCACTTCCTCTAAAGGTAATGTAAACGAGAACACCGCACCATGGGGTTTATTATCGCTGACAGAAAGTTCTCCTCCATGAGCGTCTACAATAGATTTGCATAAGCTCAAACCTAGACCTAACCCTCTACGGCTGTCCGCTTTGCCAATATCCGCAGTGTAAAACATATCAAATAAATGCTGCTTCGCTTCATCGGAAATACCCGGTCCGTCATCCGAAATACGGATGCGAACCATCTTTTTCTCCTTTTGAGCTGATAAACAGATATGAGACCCTTCCGGCGTATATTTGATCGCATTGTTTACAATGTTGATAATGACTTGGACAATCAATCGAACATCCATTTTCGCCATCAAAAGATCGTCCGCAAGTTCTACTGACAGCTCATGTTCGGATGCCTTTCGGTCTATATGGGAGATCGCCTCTCGAAACACATCGTCGATCAGTTCCGCATTCATCTGGAGATGCATGGTTCCATTTTCGATCCGTGTAATGGACAGTAGATTCTCTGTAAGGTTGACCAACCACATGGAGTCGTCATAGATAGAACTGTATATCTCTTGTTTTTTGTCTTCATCTAATAATATACTTTTTTCCATTAAAACACCAGCATTTCCACTAATACTGGTAAGGGGTGTACGAAGGTCATGAGAAATTGCCCGCAACAAGTTGGAACGAAGACGTTCCCGCTGTGTTTCCATTTCAATCGCTTGTTTCTCAGCCCGAAGTCTTCGACGTTCCAAAATTAACCCACATTCGTTTAGAAGGGAAATCAGCAAGTTTTTCTCGAACACTTCCAACGGCGGATAGTATTTTGATGGAATTCCGATCACGCCCATAACTTCTTGATTACCTCGAACAGACAAATATAGATTTTGCGCGTGAGATAATGTGTTCGTGGTAGCTCCAGCGTGTTTGTTGTTTTTTACAACCCAGTCTGCAACGCCTATTTCTTCCGCAGTCATTGCACCAATCATTTTATTTGTTTCTGACTGTGGACAAACCTGAAATTCCAGTTCTTTACCCTTCATTGCCAGCGAATACAAAACCGGTCGATCTAGAAGCGCTCTTATCTGTTCTGCTGCAAGAGCAATAATTTCCTGTTCATCCCGCCCTTGCTGCATCTTTTGGCTACTATTCATTAGGAGTTCCATATAGTAAGCTTTTTGAGCAGATTGGCGAGCTTGTTTTTTTACACGGGTTGCCAATGAGCTGGAAATAATACTGGCTGTCAGCATAATTAAGAAGGTAACCGGATAATCCGGATCGGTAGCTTCTAATGTAAATCTTGGAACTGTAAAAAAGAAATTGAATGAGATAACGCTAAGTAACGATGCAAGCGCTCCATACAAATGACCATGCGTCCAAATTGCAGTGATTAAAACTCCCAAAATATACACGATAATGATATTTGCTTCACGAAGACCAGTAGCATAAAAGCCAAAGCTTATAATTGTTGTCAAAAGTGTAATCAGTACCACCTTCAACAAATCAATCCATCTAAATTTCTGTTCCTCTTTTCGAAGCAAATTAAATTTTCTCTTATAGAACGGCTGAGCATCCGGAATGATATAAATATCAATATCTCCGGCTAATTTCGTCAGTTTGTCGGCTAACGTCTTACTCCGTAAAAATATTTTTGATTGGTGATTTGTTCTGCCCAAAACGATTTTCGTAATACCGCTAACCTTAGCATATTCTGCGATTTGTACAGCCGGGTCATCACCATAAACAGTAGCAATTTGAGCACCTAATTGTTCTGCCAGGCGAAGATTATCCCTTAATCTTTTTAAGCTCTCCCCTTTCAACTCTTTTGTTTCAGGAGTTTCAACAAATAAAGCCGTAAATCCACTGTGGAAAGCCTCCGCCATACGAGCAGCAGTTCGGATCACTTTGGCGTTGGATGGAGAGCTCGAAAGACAAATTAAAATATGCTCTCCTGCTTTGGCAACCGTTTCATTTCCACTTTTTTGCGCATTTCGGCTTAAACGATCGGCAGTACGACGCAAAGCAATTTCACGAAGTGCTGCCAAGTTATCTCTTGTAAAAAAATGATTGAGAGCACGGGAAGCCTGATTTTTACGATACACTTTTCCCGACTGCAACCGAGCGATTAAATCATCGGGTTCGATATCAACCAGCTCCACTTGATCTGCAGAGTCAAACACAGAGTCAGGAATCCGTTCACTAACGGCAACTTGTGTAATAGATGCCACCAAGTCATTGAGGGATTCCAAATGCTGAACATTAACGGTTGTATAAACGTCGATACCTGCCCGCAGGAGTTCTTCCACGTCTTGATAACGTTTAGCATGACGACATCCTGCCGCATTGCTGTGTGCTAATTCATCCACAAGCATGATTTGAGGATGACGTTTGAGTGCAGCATCTAAATCGAATTCTTTGAGTTTAATTCCTTTATATTCAATTTCTCTATTGGGAAGCTGTTCTAATCCTTCAAGCAATGCAAGGGTATCAGGTCTGGTGTGACGCTCAACATACCCAACCACGATATCGATTCCTTGTTTTTGAGCTTGATGTGCAGCTTCAAGCATAGCATAGGTTTTACCCACACCTGCTGCATAGCCAAAAAATATTTTGAGACTTCCTTGTCTTTGATTCTCTATATGCCCATTAAAAGCAACTTCCATATTTTGCAATGTTGCATCACCCCATTTTTCTATCCTTATTAATTATATCATATTGGGGCTTTTTGTGATGTAAAGAAGACGCCTGTGGCATTAAGATTCTATTAAGAACAGAAATCTTAATTTCTTATTTACAGCACTTGGTATCCTCTAACACCATCTTTTTATGCTTTATGATATACTCCCAAGCATAAAAGAGAAGATAAAGAGGTATCAGAAATGATGAGCAGACAATGCTGTATAAATCATTATCACAAAAGCAACTTTGCTGACAGATATATATTATCCCTTTTAAAAGGCAACCAAGTAGAACTGGAAGATAAAATGAAAGCATATTTCAGCCACCATCCGATTATGCTTTGGGGAATCGTTTTCGTTGGAGTTCCTATCGGGATCTTATTAGCAGTTGGACTTACAACGATAGTATTCGGACTGATACTTTTAGGGATAACCTCTTTCATGTAATCCTGAAATCATTTCATGAATGTTATCTTGGTTATTTAATTTTCATTCCCCTTTTCGACTTGTTGGGGACTGTGCCTCGATCCCTGTTAAACACAGAATTGCACTCTGGGGATGTGTGTCCGTCAGACGCTTTTGGAAGGGTTGCCAAGACACCTTCCTTCTGTTTCTGTTTCGGTTAAACAGCGGATTCATTACGGATCGTATCCTTGATCCAACCGCACTCAAACGAATGGTATTGCGTAAGATCTTTTTGCCCGCGGATCCGGATCACAATTTGGAACAGGGCTCTCAGATTCACGGGGACCAATGCAACAATAATGTGGTGTAACTTCACCGAGCATGTGAACTCCATCACCATTTAAGTGGTACTGAGAAAATGTGTATACGATGCCTTTGAGTTCCAGCCCATTAAGATAGAGAAAAAGATAGATTAACGAGTTCATATCATCGCATTCCACATCCGTACTCTAATTTTCTGGTTTCTTAATACGCTTCCGATATTCTTGAGGAGTCATGCCGGTGACTTTTTTAAACTGTTTCGCAAAATATGATAGATTTTGAAAGCCACAGGATATGGCGATATCATGTATCTTTTGATGGTTTTCTATAAGCAATTCCTGAGCATGTTGGATTCTCTGTTGGTTGATATAGTCCACAAGAGATAAGCCCGTTCTTTCTTTAAAAAGGTGGGAAATATAATCTGGGCTTAAATAGACTGCTTGAGATATGGTTTCTCTCGTCAATTCATCATTAATATGCTCTTTGACATAAGTCTTAATGTCAGTAATAATGTCGGTGTTTTTTGAAATTTGAAGAGCGTATTGTTCGTATCTTAGAAGAATCGTATTAATGAATTTCTGTAAATTTGAGATGGAATCACACGCGTGCTCCAGTTGCTTGGAGATATCGTCACTGGCAAGTAAAACCCGCGCGCTTTTTCCTTTTCGTCCTAAAGCAGAGTAAATAAGTTGGATAAAGTCATAGTAAAAACTGATAAGCTCTTTTCGAGTAAGAGAATTATCCCGGCTCATTTCTCTAAAAAAACTGGCAACTCTCTCACGAAGTGTAGAAATGTTTTGGGTTATCAATAATGAGTACCATGTTTCTGTAGGAATAGACCACTCCCTGTAATGGAAGGAGGACTGTTCATTCAAAATTACATTTTGATTTTGAACCTGGTTTTTTAAAATAGCCAATCCCTCGGAAATCTTTGTTTGAATCTGGGGCAGCTCACATGCTTCTGTAACATATGATACAAAGTTACCTCCAAAAACTTGGACGAGGGTACTATGCGCTTCACTGACTGTTTGATAGATCATTTCCTTGGAGGTCTGTTCGGTTGGCACAGGAATAAGCAGGGTCCATTGATTGAGGAGTACAATATCAGGAGAAGAAATGTTTTTTGAAAATATTTCACTTAGTATGTTCTTTAACGCATATTCTAAAAGATTCGGCTCCCATTGTTCTTTGGACTGAATCTGTTTACTCTGAATAAGAATAAAGTAGTATGATCGATTGATCATACTCGTAGAAAGGTGAAATCTGGAAATTTCATAAAGAATGGAAGTAGGTGTGGAAGGTGTCATCCCTAAAGCTAATCTTCTCCATAAATCTTCTTCCAATTTCTCTTTGCTATGATGCCAAAAATCTGCTTCCTGCCGTAAAACTTTCTCTTGCGCGAGACGGGTGAAGTTTTCAATAGCTTTCTTTACCGCTTCCAAAAGCTCCGCTTGATTAACAGGTTTTAGCAAATAGTCACTGCTGTTTAATTTAAGTGCTTTACTGGCGTATTGAAATTCTGCATGGGAAGTCAGGAAAATACAAGCAACGTATTTCCCCAGCGATTGCGCCCATTCTAGAAGATCTAAACCTGAACCTTTTGGCATTTCAATGTCGCTGAGTAAAATATGAACATCTTGTTCTAAAAAGATCTTTTGCGCTTGGGAAAAAGAGTAAGCGCAGAAGATCTTTTGAATGCCTAAAGCTTCCCAGTCTAGTTTTTTCTTTATGCTTTCGACGGTGTAATATTCATCGTCGACAATGAGTAAATTTAGGGAATTCATGCTGATGTGTCCTCCTTGGCGGATCAGAAAAAACTATTTTAAAGTTTGCATGGCAACAAGCCCTTTGTTGATTGGAGGGGCTGTTTGGTGTGCGGAACATAAATGTCAATTTGAGCCCCCGCAGAAGGGCGGTTTGAAAAACAAAAATCACAATCTCCTAAAAGCAGCCTCGCACGCTGAATGACATTACTGATGCCAATGTGCTCGTGTTGAACAGAGTTTACGTACTCGTCCACGTTTTGAAGTTTTTGGAGCAAATCCGGTCTGAAACCGTTGCCAGTGTCCCAGATACACACATGGGTATAGGCTTTTCCTTCTTTGGTTATGGAATGAGTGGAAATATGAATTTCTGTCGTTTTTCCCACTTCGACTTCATATTTGATGGTGTTCTCCACAAAGTTTAGGAGCAACCATGGAACGACAGGTGTGTCCAGCGTCAGAGAATCAATATCGGTTACCATGATAATGGCATTTGGATAGCGGATGCTACTCAACTCAATGTAATTTTGGACATGCTGAATTTCACGATCCAAAAGAATTGTGGAGTCAGAGTATAAGGTAAATCGGAGATGATTGCTAAGAACTTGGGTCATTTTTTGTGCCAAACCAGTTTCGTTGGATTCTGAAAGCTGGTAAATCATATTTAAACAGTTCAGCAAAAAATGAGGAGTAATCTGTAATTGCAGTTGATCGATTTCAATCTGTTTTCGAGTAAGTTTTTCTTCATAAACATCGATTTTTAAAGAATGAATTTCCTCCACCATACTATTGAAGGTGCTTATCATTTCTTTGTATTCCACAGGAACATTTTTTTCTGACACAAAAACGTGAAGCTGTCCATTTTTAACCTGTTGAAAAGCTTGTGTAAGCTTTGTTACGGTTGCCAGAATCCATCGGTTCAAAAATGTGATGTTAACTACCAAAATAGCAGAAACAGCAAACGCTACAAAAATAATCACTGGGAAAAAAGTACTGATGCGGCTGGTGATCTGCTGATCTGGAATGAGTGCAATCAAGGAGAGATTGGAAAAAGGGACCTTTTGTGCAACCAAAAGGTTTGTTTCACCGTTTATTTCTACCATTTGGTAACCGTCATTGGTGTCGTTGTGAAAATCAGAGATTGAGATGTTTTTTTGAGAAGAAAGCAAAGCTCCAGAACAAGTGGCAAAATACAGATTGTTTTCTGTAATATCTCCTTTTCCGTTGATTTCTTCAATCATTTCATCAATTTTGATCCACGCCCCAATGTAACTGTTTTGTACCTGAAGAGTTTGCTTATGTGTGATAAAGAAGCAATAGAAGTGCAAAAA
>HF972603.1 GCA_000432995.1 Clostridium sp. CAG:1013 | reverse complement strand
GTCCGTCCTCAGCCCCAGGTTCAGGCCCCTGTGACCCCCAGACCTCAGCAGCCCGTCAGACGAGAGGCTCCGGCGGCCCGGCAGAACATTCAAGAGCCCCGGCAGGCTTCCCGAGTGGTGAGCAGCGTGGAGTTGCCCACTGTGGGCGGGGATTTCTTCGCCAAGTACGACGATCCCGCTTACGTGGAGCGGCGGCTGAAAGAGATCCAGGAAAAGAAGGACAAAGAGAACAACTGAGACGGAGGAACAGTCCGTCTCTGATACCCGGAAATTCCCCGGAAAACGGGGCGTTTCCGGGTTTCTTTCGCAGGGAATTCCCCGCTTTTTATGTTTACAAAAGAAGTAAAATCTGCTATACTAATATAGAGTGAAAAGAAAAATTTTTTACCGGTAAAAGTAGAAATACCATGTTCCTAAGCCCCCGACCCATCTGGGTTCGTTCCCTGAGGGGTTGGGGGCAGGCGTTTCCTTTAGGAGGGTTCTTGCTTGGAAATCAACGAAATGACAGACATGACAAAGTCTGAAAAAGCCTACGACGGCGACCAAATCCAAGTCCTGGAAGGCTTGGAAGCGGTGCGCAAGCGTCCTGGCATGTATATCGGCTCCACCGGTCCCCGAGGTCTGCACCACCTGGTGTATGAGATCGTGGACAACGCCATCGACGAAGCCTTGGCCGGCTTCTGCGATAAGATCGATGTGCGGCTGCTGCCGGGAAACATTGTCTACGTCTCCGATAACGGACGTGGCATCCCTGTGGGCGTCCAGCACAAGACCGGTCTGCCTGCCGTGACTGTGGTGTTCACCATCCTTCACGCCGGCGGCAAATTCGGCGGAGGCAGCTACAAGGTCTCCGGTGGTCTTCACGGCGTGGGCGCTTCCGTGGTGAACGCTCTGTCCACTTGGCTGGAAGTGGAAGTGGTCCAGGATGGGATCCTCTATTTCCAGCGGTTCGAGCGGGGCCATGCTGTTACCCAGCTGGAAAACCGGGGCCCGGTAAACGACGGCCGGGTGCGGGGCACTGTGGTGCGGTTCCAGGCAGACCCGGAGATCTTCAAGGAGACCACGGTCTACGAGTATGACGTGCTCCAGAAGCGTCTGCGGGAGCAGGCGTTCCTCAATGCGGGGGTGAACATCCACCTCACTGACGAGCGGCCCCAGGAGGACCGTCCCGAGAGCGAGCAGGACCGGGAGACCCCCTACCAGAATAACTACTGTTACGAGGGAGGCGTGTCCTCCTTCGTAGAATACATCAACGCCAATAAGGACGTGATCCACCCGGACGTGATCCACTTTTCTGCGGTGGCGGAGGACGAGAACTCCACGGCGGAGATCGCCATGCAGTATACCGACTCCTACCAGGAGCAGATCCTCTCCTTTGCCAACAACATTCACACCACCGACGGCGGCACTCACGAGGACGCCTTCAAGCGTACCCTCACCCGCGTGATGAACGACTACGCCCGGAAATATAACATCCTCAAGGACAACGACAAAAACTTGTCCGGCGAGGACGTGCGGGAGGGCTTGACCTGCGTCATCAGCGTGAAGCTGAAGGAGGCCCAGTTCGAGGGCCAGACCAAAGCCAAGCTGGGCAATACGGAAATGGGTCCCCTGGTCAGCTCCATGGTGTACAACAAGCTGATGACCTACCTGGAGGAGAACCCGGCCACGGCAAGAACCATCTTCGACAAGGCCTTGTCCGCTTCCCGGGCAAGAGAAGCCGCCCGGAAGGCCCGTGACCTGGCCCGCCGCAAAACAGCCCTGGAGAACACCACTCTTCCCGGCAAGCTGGCGGACTGCCAGAGCCGTGACGTGAACGAGACCGAAATTTACATCGTGGAGGGCGACTCCGCAGGAGGCTCCGCCAAGGGAGGCCGTGACCGGAAGTTCCAGGCCATCCTCCCCCTGTGGGGCAAGATGCTCAACGTGGAGAAGGCCCGTTTGGACAAGGTGTACTCCAACGAGAAGCTGATGCCTGTGGTGATGGCCCTGGGCACTGGCTTGGGAGAGGACTTCGACCTTTCCAAGCTGCGTTACGGCAAGATCATCATCATGGCCGATGCCGACGTGGACGGTTCCCACATCCGCACCCTGCTGCTTACCTTCTTCTTCCGGTTCATGCGTCCTCTGGTGGAGGAGGGCCACGTGTACCTGGCTCAGCCTCCCCTGTTCCGGATCACCAAGGGCAAGCGTCACTATTACGCATTCTCCGACCAGCAGCGTGACCAGATCATGGCGGAGCTGGGCACCGGCTACGATATTCAGCGGTACAAGGGCTTGGGCGAAATGGACTCCGAGCAGCTGTGGGAGACCACTATGAACCCCGCCACCCGTACCATGCGCCGGGTAGAGGTGGACGACGCCATCGAGGCGGACGAAGTGTTCACCGTGCTCATGGGCGATAAGGTGGAGCCCAGACGTGACTTCATCATGAAGCGGGCCAAAGAGGCAAATTGGGATGTATAAACTTTTGCGAAGCAAAAGTTTATAAGAGAGAAATTCCTTGGAGGTTTGAAAAACCTCCATCCTGCTTCGCAGGACCGGAATTCTCTCGGAAACCCCTTGGAAATTTGAAGAATTCCCATTTTGCTACGCAAAACCGGGGTTTCTCTCGGCAAGCCTTCGTGGCGATTTGAAAAACCTCCATCCTGCTTCGCAGGACCGGGGTTTCTTTCGGGAAGCCTGGCGGAGAAGTTCCACGGACATTCCCCGGAAAGCTCCCCCATTTTCCACGGGAAAGGAAAAGCCTGTGGAAAACCATAGATTTACTTTGAGATAAGGACATTACGTATGGCATCCTTTCAATTTTCCTATACCCTGACTGAAGGAGAAGTATACGACGGGCTGCGGCTCTCCGGTATCTACAAGCAGAGCGGCAGGCGTGCCCTGGTGGAGACCCTGATCCTGGGGGCGCTGTGTCTGTTTTTTCTCGTCTCCTTCCTCTGGGAGCGGCAGGCCTTTGACCTGGGCATGACTTTGGTCTCGGGGCTGGTGCTGCTGGCCCTGAATCTGGTCCCCCGGCTGGATATGCGCCGGAAAGCCAAACAGGGTCTGCGAGACGTGAAGCTGCGGCTTTACGCCAACAAACTGTACATCGACACCAAGGCGGGTACCCAGTCTCTGGACCTGGACGACTCCACCTCCATCAAAACGGCCAAGGGCCGGGAGGGACAACTCCTCCTGGCAAGGCTCCCGGAAGGCGGGCTGCTAGTTATCCCTGTGCGGGCCATCCCCCAGGAGATCAGGGGCCAGGCCTTAAATCTGCTTTTAAACGCCGGCCAGAACGGCGGGAAATAACAAAACGCGATTCATTTTGCCCTTGGGGCAAGAAAGGCAGTATCACCCATGGATCATGAAACTCCCCAGATCAACAAGGAAGAAGCCGGCGGCAGCGTCATTGACGTAAGCCTGCGGAAAGAGATGGAGAAATCCTTCCTGGATTACTCCATGTCCGTTATCGTGCAGCGGGCCCTGCCCGACGTGCGGGACGGATTGAAGCCTGTTCACCGGCGCATCCTCTACACCATGTACGAAAATACCCTGTGGCCGGAAAAAGCCTACCGTAAGTGCGCCGATACCGTAGGTTCCGTGCTGGGCCGGTATCATCCCCACGGCGACGCCTCCGTGTACGACGCCATGGTGCGTCTGGCTCAGGATTTCTCCATGCGCTATATGCTGGTGGACGGCCACGGCAACTTCGGCTCCATCGACGGCGACCCCCCTGCCGCCTACCGATACACCGAAGCCAGGATGAACAAGCTGTCCGTGGAGATGCTTCAGGACATCGACAAGGACACGGTGGATTTCATCCCCAACTACGACGACCGTCTGAAGGAGCCTGTGGTGCTCCCCAGTCATTTCCCCAATATTCTGGTCAACGGCTCCACGGGTATCGCCGTGGGCATGGCCACCAATATCCCTCCCCACAACATGGGCGAGGTGATCGACGGCATGTGCGCCCTCATTGACAACCCCGAGGCCACCTTGGAGGACCTGATGGAGCACATCAAAGGGCCTGACTTCCCCACCGGGGGCATCGTCATGGGCCGCAGCGGCATCCGGGCCGCCTACGCCACCGGCCGGGGACGGATCACCGTCCGTGCCAGAGCGGAGATCCAGGAGAACGAGAAGACCGGCCGCTCTAAGATCGTGGTCACAGAGCTGCCCTACCAGGTGAACAAGGCCCGTCTTATCGAGAGCATCGCCGACCTGGTGAAGGACAAGCGGATCGAGGGTATCTCCAACATCGACGACCACTCCGACCGCAACGGCATGCACATCGTCATCGACGTGAAGCGGGACGCCTCTCCCCAGATCGTTTTGAACCACCTGTTCTCCTACACCCAGCTGCAGACCACCTTCGGCGTCATCATGCTGGCCATCGTGGACGGCGAGCCCAAGATGCTGAACCTGCGGCAGATCCTGGAAGAGTACATCAAGTTCCAGCTGGACGTTATCACCCGCCGCACCCGGTTCGACCTGAAAAAGGCCCAGGACCGTGCCCATATCCTGGAAGGCTTGAAAAAGGCCATCGACATCGTGGACGAGATCATCGCCACTATCCGGGCCTGCAAAGGGGGCCGGCCCGAGGCCAAGCTGGCCTTGATGGAGCACTTTGGCTTCGATGACCTGCAGGCCGACGCCATCTGCAAGTTCCAGCTGGGCCAGTTGGCCGGACTGGAAATTTTGAAGATTGAGAGCGAACTGGACGAGCTCCACGCCCGCATCGCCGACCTGAACGAGATCCTCACCAGCGAGGGCCGGAGACTGGCCATCCTCAAGGACGAGGCTCTGGAAATGAAGCGGAAGTTCTCTGACGAGCGCCGTACTGAGATCGCCGCCATCAGCGGAGAAGTGGACATCGAGGACCTGATCCCTCAGGAGGAGTGCGTCCTCACCATGACCAACTTCGGCTACGTGAAGCGCCAGAAGACCGACGACTACCACCAGCAGAAGCGAGGCGGCCGTGGAGTTAACGGTATGAACCGCCGGGAGGAGGACGTGGCCACGGAGATCTTTGTCACCGGCAGCCACGACTACGTGATGTTCTTCTCCACCCTGGGAAGAGTCTACAAGCTAAAATGCTACGAGGTGCCGGAAGGCTCCCGCACCAGCCGCGGCATGAATATCAAGAACCTGCTGCCTCTCCAGCCGGAAGAGGGTATCAGCTCCATGATCCGGGTGACGGAGTTCGACGAGGACAAGTACCTGGTGATGGTCACCAAGAACGGCGTTATCAAGCGTACCCGGCTTTCCGCCTACGATACCGCCCGGAAAGGCGGCCTGATCGCCATCGACCTGGACGAAGGAGACGAGCTGAGCTGGGTCCGTGTCACCAGCGGCCAGGACGACCTGATCGTGGCCACCAAGAAGGGCATGGCCATCCGGTTCCATGAGACGGAGGTCCGGGAGCTGTCCCGTACCGCCCGAGGCGTCCGTGTGATGAAGCTGGAGGAAGGGGACTGCATCGTGGGTATGTCCATCCTCCGGGAAGGAGGCTTGGTGCTTACCGTCACCGAGACCGGCTTCGGACGGTTGTCCACTCCGGACAACTACCGCATCCAGAAGCGGGGCGGTAAGGGCTTGCTTAACTACCACACCGATAAGTTCGGCGACGTGGCCGCCATCAAGGTGGTGGATATGGACGACGATATTATTCTCATCTCCGAGGACGGTGTCATTATCCGTATCGCCGCGGGGAGCGTCCGTGTCTGCGCCCGGCCCAGTAAGGGCGTCCGGGTGATGAAGCTGCAAGAGGGCAGTAAGGTGGTCACCCTGGCCCGAGTGCCTCATGAGGAGGACGAAGTGGACCAGGTGGATATCGAGGACGACGGTACTGCCGATGAAGGCGCTGATACTCCTGATGAAGTGGAAGAAGAACTGGTAGAAGAGGACGAAACTTAAAAGTTTTTGGTCCAGCTTTTT
>HF972602.1:4154-11769 GCA_000432995.1 Clostridium sp. CAG:1013 | reverse complement strand
TGAAGCAGACCGTAAGTTTGGATTTATCCATCCCTGCGTCACCTATCCGTTGGAGGATATGGAGATCGACGTGCCCACGGCGTACTGATAAAACGGCTTAAACCACGGACCAGTGGACCATGTAATCCTGGCGGCAGACCACACCTCTGCCCCGGCTGTTGCCAAGAACTTCCGACACCGACGCTGTGTAATAGGGCTGTTGCAGAGAAGTTGCAAGGCAAAAAGGGATGTGCCTCTCCGTATAGCCACCTTTTTCTCATCTAAAAAGGTCGATACCAAATGGTATCGGCCTTTTGTTGTCCCCTCAGGTATTGGCGACACTTTAAAGCCGGACGTTACGATGCTTTCGCCTTTCCACAAAGAAGCGGAGATTCCCCCTGAAATCCCAGGTGGAAACTCCGCTAATCTATGTTATCCCCTATCTTATTTTAAACCGATAAGCTCTTTAAAAACCGCTTCCGCGTTTTCCATGGGTTCCGCGTTGCTGACTAAAAAGACGCCGTACTCCTGTTCCCCGTAGATCTCATCAAACTGGGGATCCCCTGTGATGGAGATACCACAGGAGGGAGTAAATTCCCCAGTGGGATTTCCTTCATCATTCACCATCTCAAACGCCAGCAATCTGTCTTGATACTGGGAAAGCTCTTCTTCGGAAAGCACCTCCTCTAACGGGACAAACATCTCGCCCCGAGCAAAACGAGCGGCATTTTCTGTGTCACAGACGATCACATCCACCTCTTTGGCAGTCACCATGGCAGAGAATTTCGCAATGTTGGCCCCCGCATAGGGATCGGTTTCCGGATCTCCGAAACTGATGGAAGTGAAGCCAACTGCTGTCTCTTCCTCCTGCCAGTCGGGATGACTCGCCAGAAGCTCCTCCTCACATGCGGTCAGGCTTTCCTCACTCACGTAGGAATTTCCCACAAGTATTTGGATGGGTGGAAGTTTATCCGAAGAGCATCCCGCAAGGAGAACAGAACAAGCGACAAGTAAAGAGATCAAAGCGACAGGCTTTAAAAAGCGTTTAAATTTCATGGAACAACGATCCTTTCTGAAAATAAATTGATTTATTCTTCCGCAAACTGACTGTTATACAGTTTGGCGTACAATCCGTTTTGTCTTAAAAGTTCCTGGTGAGACCCCACTTCCTTGATATCTCCATCCTGCATGTAGAAGATCTGATCAGCGTCCCGGATGGTAGACAGTCGGTGAGCAATGATAAAGCTGGTGCGACCGGCGGTCAGGTTTGCCATTGCTTTTTGGATGAGCACCTCTGTGCGGGTATCCACCGAACTGGTGGCCTCGTCCAAGATCATAATGGGGGCGTCGGACAGCAACGCTCTGGCGATGGTGAGCAGCTGCCGCTGCCCCTGAGCCAGATTCGCTCCACCTTCCTGCAATATCATTTGATATCCCCCAGGCAGGGTGCGGATGAATTCGTGAGCATGAGCGGCTTTCGCGGCGGAGACCACCTCTTCATGGGATGCTCCCGGTTTTCCGTAGCGAAGGTTCTCCTCAATGGTTCCCTGGAAAAGCCAGGTATCCTGCAAAACCATGCCGAAAATTCCCCGCAGTTTCTGCCGCTGCATCTGCCGGATATCCACCCCGTCTATGGTGATGGAACCGTCATTCACGTCGTAAAACCGCATGAGGAGATTGACCAAGGTGGTTTTCCCGGCTCCTGTAGGACCAACGATGGCCACTTTTTCCCCGGCACCTACCGAAAGGCTGACGTCATGCATCAGCGTATGGTACGGCAGATAGCCAAACCGCACATGATGGAATTCCACTGCTCCCTGAAGGGGTTCTGGATAACTGGCAGGGTCCGCGTCCGGGATTTCCTCTTCCTCGTCCAAAAACGCAAAGACTCGCTGAGCAGCTGCTGTGGTGGCCTGCATGATGTTGGAAATCTGTACGGTCTGGTTGATAGGCTGGGAAAAATGCCGGAGATACTGGATGAAAGACTGGATCATCCCCACAGAAAGGCGTCCTCCCACCACCAGGCATCCACCCACAACCGCTACTCCGGCATATCCCACATTGGACATGCTTTGGGTAAGGGGCTGGAGCATGCTGGACAAAAACTGGGATCTCCAGCCGCTTTCAAACAGGTCACTGCTGATCTCCTCAAACTCCTGAATGACGGATTCCTCCTGGCCAAAGGAAGCGATCTCCGTCTGTCCGGAATACATCTCCTCCACGTATCCGTTCAGCTCGCCGATGGTATCCTGCTGGGATTTGAAAAAAGGCTGAGCTTTTTTCATCAGCTTTGTGGAGAGAAATAGGGCAACGGGAATCGTGACCACACCCACAAAGGTGAGGATTGGGCTGATGAGGATCATCATCACCAAAATGAATACAACCGATGACGCCGCGTTGACTACCTGCTCCACGCTCTGCTGCAAGGAATTGGAGATGGTGTCGATGTCGTTTGTCATACGGCTCAGGGTATCGCCGTGAGGGTGGGTGTCAAAATAATTCAGCGGGAGTTTTCCCATTTTCCGATCCACCTTTTCCCGAAGATCGGCAATGGTTTTCTGGGACACCCGTACCATGAGTCGGACGCTCAAAAGTTTCGCCCCCTGCGCCAGGAGATAACACAAAGCCAGCAACACCAGCAGCGTGATGAAACGCCTCCCACCGTCAGCTCCAAAGGCTATTCCCGTCAGGGCGTCCGTGCTCTTTCCCAGAACAAACGGTGCCAGATTGTTGAACAGGGCGGACAAAACGATGAGCGCCACCCCTGCCACAAGACCCCTGCGGTATTTCCCCATAGAGGCATACAGCCTGGTCAAAACAGCTTTACTTGTGGGCTGGTGATTTCGGCTCATTGCTCTTCCTCCTTCCGAAATTGAGATCGAACGATCTCACGGTACACTTCACAGCTTTCCAAAAGCTGCTGGTGGGTGCCCTGCCCCACGCACACGCCTTCGTCCAACACCAATATCCGTTCTGCATGCTGGATGGTACTGACCCGTTGTGCCACAAGAATGGTGGTTTTTCCGGCGGACTGCTCTTTCAAAGCCTTGCGCAGGGCCGCGTCCGTTTTAAAGTCCAGAGCGGAAAAACTGTCGTCAAAAATCAGGATCTCCGGATCGCGGACCAAGGCCCGGGCGATGGCCAGTCTCTGCCTTTGGCCGCCGGACACATTGGTCCCGCCCCGGGAGACTGGGGAGTCAAATCCATCCTCCTTTTTCTCGATGAATTCCAGACTCTGGGCCGTCTTGGCTGCCCGCTGCACTTCCTCTGCCCCGGCGGTCTCACAGCCGAAGCGGATGTTTGACTGGATGGTACCGGAAAACAGGAAATTCTTTTGAGGTACAAAACCTATCTTCCGCCGCAGGTCATGGAGGGAATAGGAACGGATATCCTGGCCGTCCACCAGGATCCTGCCCTCGGTCACGTCATAAAAACGCAGGATCAGGTTTGCAATGGAGGATTTGCCGCTGCCCGTACTCCCGATAATGGCTGTGACCTCACCGGGCTTCGAGGTAAAGTTGATATTTTGCAGCACAGGCTTATCCGCGCCAGGGAAGGTGAAAGATACATTTTCAAAGCAGACCGTTCCCTTCTCTTTTGCAGGAGCGGAGCTAGCCGGCTCAGGGATGGAACAGGTGGTCTCCAGCACTTCGTTGATTCGCTGGGCGGAAACGATGACCCGAGGGTAATTGATCAAGGCGATGGACAACAGGATGACCGACATATTGATTTGCAGCACATACTGGATCACCGCGATCAGATCCCCCACCAAAACCGAGTCAGGCGCAGCGGTCATCTGCCACGCGCCAAACGCCAGAATCGCCACGGTGGTGCTGGTCATTACCAGTCGCAGGCTGGGTTCCATGCTGCCCATCCACCGTCCCAGGGACGAAGCAGTACAGCGGTATTCCTGATTCGCCTGACCAAACCGCTCTTCCTCATGGGCTTCCATCCCAAATGCCCGGGTGACTCGGACTCCGGAAAGCTTCTCCCTTGTCACAAGATTCAGCCGGTCCAACTGCTTCTGCATGATCTGGGAAAGAGGCGTGGACTTTCGGGCAATGATCCAAATGATGGTCAGCATCATGGGCAGGGAGATCAGAACGAATACAGACAAAGACGGACTTTTGCAATAGGCCATTACCGAACCCACCACACAGATCACAGGGGCCATCAGACAAACTCTCAGCAGCATGGTGACAAAATTCTGCACCTGCATAATATCGTTGGTCGTGCGAGTGATGAGAGAGGAAAGGGAAAAACGGTCCACTTCCCCTTTGGAAAAATAGATCACCTTGCGAAACACTTGATCCCGCAGTTCTTTTCCCAAAGAAGCCGACACCCTGGCCGCCAGATATCCGTTTACCAGCAGGCAGAGTGCCCCCACCAAGGCCAGGACCAGCATGATTCCACCGGACTCCAAGATGCTCCCCATGTCCCCCGCCGGGATATGGACGTTGATCATTTCCGCCAAACACGCTGGCATTAGCAGGCTGGCAGCCGCGCTCAGCACCACACTGACAACGATCAACACCAACGCGGCAGGATGTCTGCCCAGCCTTTTTAAAATGATCCTCATACTTTTCCTACCGCCTTTCCACAAACTCAGGCCCACAGCTGATCCACCTGTGGTTCTATCCTGTCAAACCGGAAACAGAGCCAGTTTGTTTCTCCATTCTACCCACAGTCAGGCGATTTGCGTAGGGACAAAGACGGCCACTTGTGCGAAAATCGGACAAACTTCTCAATTTGTCCGATTTTCGCACAGAACCCCTCCAATGTGCAGTGAAAAAGAGGATCTTTTCTGCTATGCTTTTTTCGCGGGAAACTAGGACAATACTCAGGGAGGAACATTTTATGGAACCTACTGCCCCATCTCCGGAGCTTCAAGCGTACCTGTTAGAGCACCAGGACAATCTGGTCACACATATCATCCAATTCAACGAACTGATGAGCCGATATCAAGCGGCTGTCAAAGAGGTATCCACCAAACTTGAGATCTTAAAAAGCGACTTTCAAATCCGCAACCGTCGGAGCAGCATTGAAAGCATCCAATCCCGGATCAAAAAACCTGTCAGTATCCTAAAAAAGCTGAATGGCCGAGGAATCGAGGTAAGCCTGGAGACCATCCGCAGCGAGTTAAACGATGTGGCAGGGATCCGGGTGATCTGCCCGTTTATCGACGACATCTACATGGTAGCGGATAAACTTTCCGTACAGGACGACATCCGAGTCATCGAGGTAAAAGATTACATACGAAACCCTAAACCAAACGGATACCGCAGTTATCACATGATCGTTGAAGTCCCAGTGTTCTTCATGGACGCCAAAGAATCCATGCGGGTGGAGGTGCAGCTGCGGACAGTGGCCATGGATTTCTGGGCCAGTCTGGAACACGAGATCAAGTACAAAAAGGAGATCGAAAACGACGAGCAGCTGATCCAGGACTTGAAGGCCTGCGCGGATGTAATCGCGGAAACAGACCGCAAAATGCTGGAACTGCGGGAAAGAATGCGCCGGGACAGCCAGGGGGCCTTCCAGAATACGGTAGACGAACAGCAAGAAAAAGCCCCCGGCATTCCCACATAAACTGTGGAAACACCAGGGGCTTGGCTCCGGCAAAAGGAGCCATTAGGATTGCTCGTCTTTTTTCGCCTCATGTTCCAGGGCTAGGATCTTGTCGAAGATCTCCCCGGAAAGCAGGTCTTGCAGCATCCGGATCACTGGTTCCGGCTGGGCTTTCATGCCGCTCTTTGCCCAATTGGACACCACTCCCGTAAGACCGAAAGCGTAAAAATTAGAGGTGATGCGGATCTGTCTGGGGTCCAGGACCTGGTCCGCTTTGGCGTTGAGCAGAAGATTCCGCACCAAGTTGGCGTAGAAGTCCATCAAGCACTCAGAAAAGCTGTTCTGTCCCTGTACCTGAAGCACCTTGATATAGAAATCCTTGTTTTCCTGCATGTACCGGCAAAGCGCCAGCAGCCCTTCCCCCCAGTTGTCGATCCGGTCAGAATCTCCCATGATAGGGGTGATCTCCGTGTAGAAGATCCAGGTGATGACGTCGTACTTGTCTTTGAAATGGTAGTAAAAGGTATTTCTGCTGATGCCGCAGTGCTTTGCGATCTCCCCAACAGAAAGATCCTCAAAATCAGTGGTGCGCAAAAGCCGCTTGACACCCTGAGCGATCATACATTTCGTAAATTCGGAAGCAGACACCTTTTTGCCACCTTCCCTTCTGCCCTTATTCTGCTCTGACTTTAGGTTTTATTTCGTCTGACCCACGGCAGGCCAGCGGAAAGTTTCTCTCCACCGTTTATAACTTGAGCGTCACCGGGTCTGTCTCCTTTGATCCCCGTTCTTTTCGCTCTGAGGCTGCCGGTCCTTCTGTTCCCGCATGGTGAGAGAGATCCGCTTTTTCCCCTCATCCACGGAAAGCACGGTCACCTCCACAATGTCTCCCACCGAGAGGGCTTCCGAGGGGTGACGAATGTACCGATCCGTGATCTGGGACACATGGACCAAACCGTCCTGATGCACGCCGATGTCCACGAAGGCACCGAAATCCACCACATTCCGCACAGTGCCAGACAGCTTCATGCCGGGCTTCAGGTCGGAGAGTTCCATCACGTCTGTCCGCAGCAAAGGCGGAGGCAACTGGTCACGAGGATCCCGGCCCGGCTTTTGCAGCTCGCTGACGATATCACGCAAAGTGGGCACACCGATGCCGCACTCTTCTGCCGCTTTCTCTTCCCCGATCTCCTCCAGCCGCTGGGGCAGCTGGGACAGTTTCCCCACGTCCTTTAGGGAATATCCACACAAGGTGAGCAGCCGTTGGGCCGCTTCGTAGGATTCGGGATGGACCGCCGTATGGTCAAGGATATTGGAACTTTCCATCACCCGAAGGAAACCGGCGCACTGCTGGAACGCCTTGGGCCCCAACTTGGGCACCTTTAAAAGCTCTTTCCGGCTTTGAAATCCACCGTGCTCCTCCCGATAGGTCACCACATTCTGGGACACCGTGGGAGTAATACCCGCCACCCGCCGGAGCAGAGAGGGGGACGCGGTGTTCAGGTCCACGCCCACACCGTTGACGCAGTCCTCCACCACTCCATCCAGGGCTTGGGAGAGCCTTGCCTGGGGCATGTCATGCTGGTACTGTCCCACGCCAATAGCCTTGGGGTCAATCTTCACCAGCTCCGCCAAGGGATCCTGGAGGCGCCGGGCGATGCTCACCGCAGAACGGAGAGACACATCGAAATCGGGGAACTCCTGAGCTCCCAGTTTGGAGGCGGAATACACGGAAGCCCCTGCCTCGCTGACCACCATGTAGGAAAGAGGCTTGTCGTACTCCTTGATAAACTGACTGACGAACAGCTCCGACTCCCGGCTGGCGGTACCGTTGCCGATAGCCACACAGGTGACTCCATGCTTGTCGCACAGTCTCCGCAGCACCTTTTTCGCTTCTTCCACTTTGTTATGGGGCTTGGTGGGGTAGATCACGCCGGTCTCCAGCACTTTGCCGGTGCCGTCCACCACCGCCAGCTTACAGCCGGTACGGTAAGCCGGGTCGAATCCCAGCACCACTTGGTTTTTCACCGGAGGCTGCATCAGCAGAGGGTGAAGATTCAAGGCAAAG
>HF972602.1:0-4119 GCA_000432995.1 Clostridium sp. CAG:1013 | reverse complement strand
CTGCTCATCCGCCATATCCGTCAGGTCGCCCCGGATCTCCCGCTCCAGAGAGGGGAACAGCAGCCGGGACCAAGCGTCCTCCGCTACCTGCCGCAGCAGTTCCGGGAAGGGGTGATTTTTCGTCAGGGCTTTTTGGAGGATCCGGGGAACGGGACTCTCCTCTCCCGGCAACACGGAAACCTTCAGGAAGCCCTCCTTCTCGCCCCGGTTGATGGCCAGGATCCGGTGGCTTTGCAGCCGCTTGAGAGGCTCAGAGAAGTCGTAGTACAGCTGGTACACGGAATCCTCCTCCTTGGCGGCCACAGACCGGAGAGCACCGTTTCTCTGGAGCATGGCCCGCAGACTCTTGCGGATGACCGCGTCGTCGGAAAAGTCCTCCGCCAAAATGTCCATGGCACCCTGCAAGGCTTCCTCCACGGTCTCCACACCCTTCTCCGGGTCTACATACTCCGCCGCCAGCTCTTCCGGGCTTTGACGGAGGATCCGTCCTTCACCGTCCTTGCCGGTGAGAAGCAGTTTCGCCAAGGGTTCCAAACCCTTCTCCCGAGCCACTCCCGCCCGGGTGCGGCGCTTGGGCCGATAGGGCCGGTACAGGTCCTCCACCTCAGCCAAGGTGGACGCCCGATCGATGGCCTCCGAAAGCTGGGGGGTCAGCTTGCCCTGCTCCTCCACAGCGGCTTTGACCTCCTTTCTCCGGTCTTCCAATCCCCGGAGATAGGTCAAACGATCCGCCAGTTCCCGGATGGTCTGGTCGTCCATGGCGCCATGACGCTCCTTCCGGTAACGGGCGATAAAGGGCACGGTATTGCCCTCATCCAGAAGCTCCACCACAGCCTGTGCGTGCTCCGGCCGTACGTGGAATTCCTGGGCTAACATGCCGATCAACTGATCCATAGTCTGTCTTTTCCTTTCAGTGGGTGATCTCGTAAAAACAGATGTGCAGGCCGTCCTCTTCCTCATTTCCTTCCCCGATAAACTGGTTCTGGTGCAGATAGGGCGCCAGGGCCTTGCTATCGGTATAGAAGGTGGGGACGGTGCGGAAAGGCATAGAGAACTGGCCTTCCTGGAACCAACCGTTGTTCTCCACATAGATGTGGGCATCCTGGCCTTCCAGATCTTTTCCGGTAAGCATGTATCGGGCGCTCATGTGGCGCACTCCGGCCTGATTAAGCACCTGGGTATCCACCCCGCAAGGCTCCACGATCCCCTGGAAGATCTCCCCTTTCACGCTGCCTTTAAAGGGGATCATGACCACTTCGCCCAGCTCGCTTTTCAGCTGACAGCTGGGGCTGTCCATCTCGATCTTCACGTCCAAAATCTTTTTTCCGTCCATTGTATCGCAGCCTCCCTGCCCATCTTACTCCGCCGTCCGGCGGTAAGATTTATTATACTTCTTTTTGCCTGGGATGGGAAGCAGTTCTTGGAGGAGAGAAACTTTTCCCTCCAGCGAAAAAAGTCCTTGACTTAAAGTAAACTTCAATACTTATAATGAAGAAAACAGATTTTGGAAAGGAAGTAAGGACCATGAAAAAACTTGGTTTTGGATTGATGCGCCTGCCCCGGCTGGACCCCAACGACGCCAGCAAAGTGGATATTGAACAACTCAAAAAAATGGTGGACCTGTTTTTGGAAAAGGGCTTCACCTATTTCGACACCGCCTGGATGTACAACGCCTTCGCCAGCGAAAGCGCTATCAAGCAGGCCCTGGTAGACCGTCATCCCCGTGACAGCTTTACCCTGGCCACCAAGCTTCATTCCGGGTTTTTCGATTCTTTGGAAGGCCGGGACGAGATCTTCCAGGCACAGCTGGAAAAGACCGGCGCCGGCTATTTTGACTATTATCTGATCCACGGCATCGAAGCGGGCAGCTATCCCAAGTACGAGAAATTCGACTGCTTCAACTGGCTGCTGGAGAAAAAGGCCCAGGGACTGGTAAAGCACGCCGGCTTCTCCTTCCACGACACTCCGGAGCTGCTGGATGAGATTCTCACCAAGCATCCTCAGATGGAATTTGTCCAGCTGCAAATCAACTACCTGGATTGGGAGAGCCCCTGGATCCAGGCCCGTGGCTGCTATGAGGTGGCCCGCAAGCACAACGTGCCCATCATCGTCATGGAGCCTGTGAAGGGCGGCACTCTGGCCCAGCTGCCTCCCGCCGCCGAAAAACTGTTCAAGGACCACGATCCCAGCCTGTCCGCCGCCTCCTGGGCCATTCGGTTCGCCGCTTCCCTGCCCGGAGTAATGATGGTTCTCTCCGGTATGAGCGACCTTTCCCAGGTACAGGACAATCTAAGCTTTATGGAGGATTTCCAACCCCTCACAGAAGAGGAGAAGGCCATGGCCTTCAAAGCCGCTGAGATCATCAACGGACAGATCGCAATCCCCTGCACAGGCTGCTCTTACTGCACCGAGGGCTGCCCCCAGCACATCGCTATTCCCCAGTACTTCTCCCTGTACAACGAGGACATGCGGGAAGCGGAAAGCAAAGGCTGGACCATCAACTTTACCAACTACGACACCCTCACCAAGACCTTTGGCCGAGCAGCCGACTGCATCGCCTGCGGTCAGTGCGAGGCTGTATGTCCCCAGCATCTGCCCATCATCGAGACACTACAAAAGGTCTCCCAGAGATACGACAATTAACAGAGAAACCAGAAAACGCCGCGAGGGTCGCCCCCGCGGCGTTTCTTTATTGTGTGCTTTCGGTCAGCGGGCATTTTTCCGCTCCCGGTATTCTTTCCACACGTTTTCAAACCAATCGTCTGTTTTGGGGAGGGGACGCACCTTTTCGAACTGAGACTGGAACGTTTTTCCGTCCCACCAGGTCCGCACCCAGTCCTCCCGATGGGATCCGTTCCCCGACCGGAATCGGCAGGCTTCCAGTTCCTCTTCTCCGGTAAAGCCTAGGACTGAGAGCCTCTCCCCCACCGGATCGGCGACTAGGGCGGACCCGCGGCTGCCACATTCCTGCCCAGTCAAACCCATAGCGGACAGCATGGCCAGCTGGGTTAGGAGCATGTCCCGGTTTTTCAGAGCTGCAGGGAATTCCAGAGGAGTAGCCACACTTGTCTCCTCCCAGAAATGTTCCAGAGCCTCCTGGACGCGGTACGCCAACGCCTCCATCTCCGGCAGCGACCGGAGATGCCCCGCCCACAGGCTCATGCTGTTCTGGAAAGTCTGTCTCTGCTGACGGAAATTTTCCTTTTTCCCCAACAGGGAGCCCATCTGGGCCAGAAGGGTTTCCACCGTTTTTTCAGTTTCTGTGGAAAGTTCTTCCACCGGGACTGATTCCCGGCAGGTGTCAGCAATATGCTCTGCCGCCCGCTGCGACCCCACCTGGGTGGAGTTCAAGGCGCTGCCTCCTGGTCGAGCGATACCGAAGGTACCCGCGGCTTCTCCAGCGGCGTACAGGCCGGAAACGGTGGTCTGCCAGTTCAGGTCCACCGCTAGACCTCCGTTGTTGTGCTGGGCGCAGAGAGCTATCTCCAAAGGCTCCCGGTACAGGTCGATCTGATGGGCAGCGTAAAGCTCCACCGCCCCTGGGTTCATATGGGCAAGCCGTGCGACAGGGGTTCCTTGGGTGGCGCCGGAGCGTTCCAAATACTCCCGGGCTTCCTGAGACAGCTTGCCCAGGCCCCCCTCCAGTCCCTGGGGGTTGGAGCGAAAGTCTAGAAACACCCGGTTCCCCTTGTGGAAGATCTCGTGGTAGACGATCAAGTCGATTAGGGAGGAACCGTTTACTTTCTGGGTGTCGAAAGGCCACTGGTAGCCTTTTAAAAACACCAGGTTCAACGCCAGCTCCGGGGAGGAGAAATACTCCGGAAGGAATTCCCGCTCCCGTCCCTCCTTGTCCACAGCGATATACCGGGGCAGCACCTGCTGGTAAGTACCGGACACGTTCCAGCGGAATTTAGTGGACGCCAGCCCATACTGCCATTCCTGAAGATTGCAGGCCGCCGCACCTGCTTCCAGGGCCATGCCACTCATGCCGGTCTGGCTCTGGGGGTATACCGACGCCCCATAGACAATGGCTGGGCCGCCGGTGGCCAAGATCACCTGATTGCACAGAAACACTGTCACGCCCCAGTCCTCGGAGGAAAGGCGGGCCTTGTCCAGGGC
>HF972601.1:9667-15696 GCA_000432995.1 Clostridium sp. CAG:1013 | reverse complement strand
GTGGCCAATGTGGCTATCCGTAAGTGCTGCCAGTGCAGCGACGTGTTTACCGAAATCTGCATCGCTTCCCGTACCAAGTCCAAGTGCGATGCCCTGAAAGCCGATCTGGAAGGCAAAACTGCCACCAAGATCACCACCGCTCAGGTGGATGCTGACCATGCTGATCAGGTGGCCGCCCTTATTCGGGAATACAAGCCCGACCTGGTGATGAACATCGCCCTGCCCTACCAGGATCTGGCCATTATGGACGCCTGCCTGGAATGTGGCGTCAACTATCTGGATACCGCCAACTACGAGCCCGAGGACATCACCGATCCTGCCTGGCGTGAAGTCTACGACAAGCGCTGCAAGGAAGAGGGCTTCTCCGCTTACTTTGATTATTCCTGGCAGTGGGCCTACAAGGAAAAGTTTGAGAAGGCTGGCCTGACCGCTCTGCTGGGCACCGGTTTCGACCCCGGCGTTACCCAGGCTTACTGCGCCTACGCTCAGAAGCACCTGTTCGACCAGATCGACACCATCGACATTCTGGATTGCAACGGCGGCGATCACGGCTATCCTTTCGCCACCAATTTCAACCCGGAGATCAACCTGCGGGAAGTGTCCGCTCCCGGCTCCTATTGGGAGAACGGCCATTGGGTGGAGATTCCCGCTATGAGCATCAAGCGGGAGTACGATTTCGATCAGGTGGGCCACAAGGACATGTACCTTTTGCACCATGAGGAGATCGAGTCTTTGGCCAAGAACATCCCCGGCGTGAAGCGGATCCGTTTCTTCATGACCTTTGGTCAGAGCTATCTCACCCACATGAAGTGTCTGGAGAACGTGGGCATGCTCTCCACCGAGCCCGTGGAGTTTGAGGGCCATGAGATCGTCCCCATCCAGTTCCTGAAGGCCCTGCTTCCCGACCCCGCCACCCTGGGCCCCCGCACCGTGGGCAAGACCAACATCGGTTGCATTTTCACCGGAAAGAAAGACGGTGTGGAAAAAACCGCCTATATCTATAACGTGTGTGACCATCAGGAGTGCTACAAGGAAGTGGGTTCCCAGGCCATCTCCTATACCACCGGTGTGCCCGCCATGGTGGGAGCCATGATGCTTCTCACCGGCAAGTGGACAAAGCCTGGCGTGTACACTGTGGAGGAGTTCGATCCCGATCCCTACATGGATGCCCTGAATAAGTGGGGCCTGCCCTGGCAGATCGATGACGCTCCCGCCCTGGTGGACTAAATGAGCGAGAAACTGCATACCCCTTATTTTCTGGTGGATGAGGGGCTTTTGAAAAAGAATCTGGAGATCCTGCGCCGTGTCTCGGAAGAGGCCGGCTGCAAGATCCTCCTGGCACAAAAGGCTTTTTCCATGTTTTCCTGCTATCCTCTCATCAGCCGGTATCTGTTCGGCACCACCGCCAGCGGCTTGTTTGAGGCCCGGCTGGGGAGAGAGGAGTTCCCAGGGGAGGTCCACGTGTTTTCACCGGCCTACCAGGAACGGGAATGGGAGGAGCTGCTCACCTATGCTGACCACTTTGTGTTCAATTCCCCCAACCAGCTGCGACGGTTCGGGAAACGGGCCAAGGCTGCCGGAAAGCAGGTGGGGCTTCGAGTGAACCCGGAGTGCTCCACCCAGGAAGGCCATGCCATTTACGATCCCTGTGCCCCCGGTTCCCGGCTGGGCACCACCCGGGAGAATTTTGACGAGAGCCTGCTGCCCTTGCTGGACGGGCTTCACTTTCACACCCTGTGCGAGCAGAACTCCGACGACTTGGAGACCACTGCGGCCGCCTTTGAGGAAAAGTTCGGGGAGTTCCTGCCCCGCATGAAGTGGCTCAACCTGGGAGGCGGCCACCATATCACCCGGGAGGACTACGACATTCCCCGGCTGATCCGGGTGGTGAAGCATTTCCGGGAGCGTTACGGGGTGGAGGTATATCTGGAGCCGGGAGAGGCCGTGGTGCTGAACGCTGGTTTCCTGGTGTCCACCGTGCTGGAAGTGGTCCACAACGGGATGGACATTGCCATTCTGGACACTTCCGCCGCCTGCCACATGCCTGACGTGCTGGAAATGCCCTACCGGCCGCCGGTGCGGGATTCCGGCAAGGCGGGGGAGAAGGCCCACACTTACCGGCTGGCAGGCCCCACCTGTCTGGCCGGGGACGTGATCGGCGACTACTCCTTCGACCAGCCTCTCACCGAGGGAAGTCAGATCGTGTTGGAGGACATGGCCTTGTACACCATGGTGAAAACCAATACCTTCAACGGCATGAACTTGCCCGCCATTGCCTACCGTCATGAGGACGGACAGGTGGAAGTGGTGAAAACCTTCGGATACGAGGATTTCAAAAACAGATTGTCTTAAAAGAAAAGGACGGCGAGAAGCCGTCCTTTTTGCTTGTTTATTTTCTCTCAAAAACACCCCAGAGAGCTAGGGCCAGTCCCATCCCGGAGACTACCAAAAAGGTGTAAAAGGGAAGGGCAAGGTCCATTCCCAGAATGCAGCCCCACCAGCCGCTAATCCCATTATAAGTCCAAGGGTTCAAGGGGGACAGAGTAGCGGCCACCAAAAGCGCAATCACCCCAAGTGCGCCCATGACCATGACGGCGATACCCAAAATCAATTTCCTCAATGTAGTTCTCCTTTCTCCCGAAGTTGACAGCAGTGTATCATGTATGTCTCCTGAAGTCAAGGAACGGGACAGAAGTATAAAAAAAGAGCCTCGGGAATTTCCCGAAGCTCTTTTCGCTTTTCAGAAACAGTTTACAGGGAAGCCACGATGGCATCCTTCAAAGCCTCCAGCTGGGCTTTGCCTTCAGCCTTCAGGGAGGACTTCAGGGTGACAGTGGGCTCCAGGATGGTCATGTCCTTGAGAGCCTCCAACTGAGCCCGCATCAGCTTGCCGCTGACAGGCGCCCAGCTGCCATTTTCGATGATGCCCACAGTGCGGTTGCGCAGCTGCAAAGCGGCCATGTCGTGGAGCAGGTTGGCCATGGCGGGATAGATGCCGTTGTTGTAGGTGGGAGCGGCGAACACGATGTGGCTGCACCGGAAGATCTCCGCGATCAGATCGGAGACATGGGTGGAGGACACGTCATGGATGGCGATGTTCTTCACGCCGGCCTTGGCCAGGGAATCCGCCAGCAGATTTGCAGCGTTTTCCGTGTTGCCGTACATGGAAGCGTAGAAGATGGCCACGGACTTCTCTTCCGGCTCATAGCGACTCCACAGGTCGTATTTGCTCAGCAGATAGCCCAGGTCGCTGCGCCAAATGGGACCGTGCAGGGGGCAAATGGTGGCGATGTCCAGGCCGGACAGCTTCTTCAAAGCTGCCTGCACCTGCTGGCCGTACTTGCCCACGATGTTGCCATAGTAGCGGCGGGCGTCGAAGAGCCAGTCCTTGTCAAAGTCCACTTCGTCGTTGAACAGAGCGCCGTCCACGGCTCCGAAGGTGCCGAAGGCGTCGGCGGAGAACAGGATCTTCTCCTTCTCCTCATAGGAGACCATGACTTCCGGCCAGTGAACCATGGGAGCAGTGTAGAACCGCAGGGTGTGCTCGCCCAGTTCCAGAGCGTCCCCTTCCTTCACCACCACGGCGTGCTTGTCCACGTCGAAGTCGTAGAACTGACGGATCATCTGGAAGGTCTTCTGGTTGCCCACGATCTTCAGGTCGGGATAGTAGGGCAGCAGCATCTCGATGGTAGCGCAGTGGTCAGGCTCCATATGGTTGACAATGAGGTAATCCAAAGGCCGGTCGCCCAGGGTCTGGCGAACGTTCTGGATGAACTGGATGGCGATGGAGGAGTCCACGGTATCCAGCAGAGCGGTTTTCTCGTCCAGGATCAGATAGGAGTTGTAGGAAACGCCCCGGGGGATGGGGAACAAGTTCTCAAACAGGTGGAGACGGCGGTCGCTGCCGCCAACCCATACTACGGCGTCGCTGACATTTCTCGTATAGACCATAACGTTGCTCCTTTCGGCGTTGGGGAAAAAAGGAATTCCCCAAAAAGCGCGGGTTACTTTGATAAATTTTTGTCATTCACATGCCCCGAGCCGGGGCGGAGATTTACTAGAAAAAGAGTACCATATTTTCGTCCAAATGGCAAGGGAACGGCCAGGACGGGGATGGAGATTTTTCGGGGCAAAACCGGGAAACTTCTTGGCAAATGGCCAGTTTCTCCCGAAAGAGGCCGGCGGGATCTGGTTTGGGAATTTTATGAAAATACAGTTTTCTTTTCCTAAAAAAACCAGTATACTAGAAAGCAGAAACTATCAAGGAGTTCCAGGTGTTTCCCGGAACCATAAGGAGGATTTGTATGCCCACCATTGAAATTCAAACCAACGTGGAAGTCAATCAAACCGCCGCGCAAAACATCAAGAGCGCTTTGGGGCAGATCATCACCTGCATCCCTGGCAAGACGGAATCCGGCCTGATGGTCCTGGTGGAGGACAAGCTGCGCATGTGGTTCCGGGGTTCCGACGAGACCCCCATGGCGATTGTGGAAGTGAAGATCTTCGGGAACCAGGTGGACAAGGAAGGCGCCCAGAACATGACTCGGGAAGTATGCGCTCTGCTGGAAAAGGAGCTCTCTTTAAATCCCAAGGACATCTACGTGCGCTACCTGGCTTTGCCTGATTGGGGCTGCAATGGCAGCAATTTCTAAACGCGCTGGCCTCCGAGGGGGTGAGGGTTGGTGATAGACTTTCTCATCTCCCTGCCGGTGGTTGCTTTGGGCCTGATGCTGATCCTGCGGTGTCTGGAAGCATGGGGCTTTTCCGGCAGGTTTTCCCGGTTGTTCCTCGCCCCGGCGGAAGGGGAGACTCCCTTTTTTCAAAGTGTGCCCCTTTGGAAGGTCTTTTTGGGGGCTTTAGGGGTCCGGGTGGCTATGCTAGGCGCGGGAATCATCTCTGTAATGATCTTCTCTCAGGGGGGAATCTCCTGGGAGGACTGTATCCGGCGGCTCTGCCAACGGTGGGACGGCCACCACTACGTAAACCTGGTGGAACAGGGGTATCAGGCCTACCAGGAAAACGGTGAACATCTGTTTTTGGCGTTTTTTCCAGGTTACGTGTGGGCGGTGCGGCTGCTGCGTCTGGCCATCCCTAACACCTTGGCAGCGGGGGTTACCCTGTCCTGGCTCAGTTTTGGGGGTGCCTGCTGCTTCCTCTATAAGCTGACGGAGGACTACTACGACTCCAAGACCGCCCGTGATGCTTTGGTGTACTTGTGCCTGTTCCCTTACTCTTTCTTTTTCGGCACTATGATGACCGAGGGCTTGTTCCTGTTCCTTACTACGGGAGCCTGCTGGTACGCGCGAAAGAGACGCTGGTGGCTGTTCGCCCTGTTTGGAGTGGGAGCAGCCCTCACCAGGATGACCGGTGTGCTGGTTATCGCCCCGGCCTTGGTGGAGTTGCTTTCCCAAGAGTCAGTTCCCCTGCGGCACTCTCCAGGGCGCCGCTGGACAAGTGCTTTGGTCCGGCTGCCCTTGGTTTTTTCTCCTCTGCTGGGAACGGGAATCTATTTGGGACTGAATTATGCCGTGGACGGGGATCCCTTTGCCTTTGTCACTCACCAAAAGCACTGGCACCAGGGGTTTATGTGGGTCTCCCGAGTGATAGAGCGCATATGGCATTACTTCTGTGAAAACCTGGACGGCTCCTTCGGATGGGCCACCTGGTTCCCTGCTTTGGTGATGTTCCTGGCGGGGATGGCGCTGTTGTGGTGGGCCAGCCGGCGGCGGGAGAATCCTCCCGGTATGCTGGTGTACGGGTTCGGGCTGTTCCTGTCCGTCTACTGTCTTTCCTGGCTGCTCAGCGCGGGAAGGTATTTGGCCTGCTGTTTCCCACTGTTTTTGTTCCTGGCAAGACTGACCCGTGACAGGTCCGGTTGGCGGACAGTTCTTATGACGGGCGAAGCAATGTTTTTGGGCATTTATTATTTTGGCTACATTTCCGGCGCTCAAATCCTGTAAAGACAAAAAACGCGCCGTCCAAAATATGGCAGCGCGTTAGTGAGAGTCCTGTGTGAAGTTTATAGCTGA
>HF972601.1:0-9616 GCA_000432995.1 Clostridium sp. CAG:1013 | reverse complement strand
AGCCTCTTTTTGTTGTGAATTATTCCGCCAGCGCCCGGCTCAGCCAAGCCTCGGCAATATCCAGGGCCAGGTACAGTCCGTTTTTCTCGCTGGTCTTGACGATCTGCTTCCGGGTGCGGATCTCCGGGTCTGTATACATCAGCTGGACCGTGACCTTATCGGCCACTTCCAGGTCGCCCACTTTCTTTTTGGACTTGATATCCATCTTGATGACGTACTTATCCTTCATGCTGCCATAGTAGATGGTATCCCCGCTGCGCACCAGGGGCTTTCCCTTGTAGGTGGGGAAGCTCTGCTTTTTCTGCTCGCTCAAAGAATCACCGCTCTTTCTAAGTTTGCTTTACAAGATCACTCGCCCAGGTAAGAACGCACCATGGCTTTCAGAAGCTCGTCGCGGTCGATCCGGCGAATGAGGCTGCGGGCGTTGTTGTGGGTCGTGATATAGGTGGGGTCTTCCGAGAGGATGTATCCCACAATCTGACTGATGGGGTTATACCCCTTTTCCTTCAAGGCGTCATACACCGTCAGCAGGATCCGCTTCATGTCCGCCTCGCGCACATCTTCCATGGAAAAAGTGATGGTGTTATTGGAATAATCTTCCGGCATGGGGAACACCTCCGTATCATCCTAAAATCTGCTACCTTATATCATACAGGAATTACCCCGGGATTGCAACCCTTTTTTGTTCCTCCTGGGAGAAGGACTCTCTTAAGAACGGAGGACAGCGCCCACTTTGCCCACCTTTTCCACGATGGCGTCCACCCAGGGCTGTACCTCTTCCTTGGAGAGGGTGCGTTCCCCGGAGGAGAAGGCGAACCGAAGGGTAATGCTCTTCATGCCATTCTGCTGGAAGGAGTCGATCAGGGTCACGCCGGTGAGAGTGTCAGAATCGATGTCCTCCCAAGCGTGAGTGAGCTGAGCGAAGGTCAGGCCCTGGGGCATCACCAGAGACAGGTCGATGTCGATGCCCGGGAACCGAGAGGGCTCACGATAGGCGATGTCAGTGTTGGGCAGGGCGGCGAAAGCGTCCATATCCAGCTGGGCGCAGACCACGGCGGCCTTCTTGTCCAGCTTGGCGGCTACCGCGGGATGAAGGGCGCACATCCAGCCCAGTTCCTTGCCGTCAAAGGAGACGGAGGCAGTGTTCCGAGGATGCTGCCAGCCGTGGCGGGGCTCCACGTTCTGGAAGATGAACTGAGCCCGCTTGATATCCCGTCCCAGAGCGGTGAGGATTTCCAGCAGTTCCAGGTACAGTTCCTTCTCGCTGCGGGTGCGGCTGTACAGGGCAATGCCCAGTTTCTTCCGCTCGTTGCACAGGCCGTCCTCTTTCACGCCTTCGCATACACGGCCGATCTCGAAAATGCCGAAATCAGGGGCAAAGGACTTGTTCTCATTGACAAAGGACAGCAGGGTGGGACCCATGTTGGTGCGCAGGGTCTCCAGGTCGGGGCTCTGGGGAGAGAGCAGCTTCACGTTCTCCTCCAGGGCGATGCCCAGATCCTTGCACTTCTTGGCGTCAAACCAGATGTAGGAGTGGACCTCGTGGAGGTGATAGCGCTGCACAAGAATATCTTTGGCAAAATTGTCGGCTTTATTTCCAGGACTGCGCTTTTCGGGATAGAGAGCGCTGTGGGTGGTGGTGATCTGGAAATTGTCGTAGCCGTAAATACGGGTGATCTCTTCGATGATGTCCGCCTTGATGGTCACGTCCTTGGTGGCGCGCCAGGAGGGAACTTCTACATGGAACAGGCTGCCGTCGAACTCAGCGCCGAAGCCCAGAGCATGGAGGGTCTCCAGGATGCGGTCGTTGCTGATCTCGATGCCGGTGTACCGGTCCACGTAGGCCTTGTCGAATTCCAGAGAGACAGTGGGATACCGCTTGCAGTACACGTCCGTCAGACGGGAGATCACCTGGGCGTCGGGGTCGATGTCCAGCAGCAGTTTCAAGAACCGGCCGATGGCAGTGGGGCACATCTCCGGATCCAGGGTCTTTTCGTACCGCATGGAAGCGTCGGTGCGCAGGCCCAGCCGGGTGGAGGATTTCCGCACGCTGACAGCGTCAAAGTTGGCGGATTCCAGCAGCAGGCTGTCGGTGTCGTCCTCGATCTCGGAATCCAGGCCGCCCATGATGCCTGCAATGGCCACGGGCTCGCCCTTGCAGCAGATCATCAGGGTGTTCTCGTCCACATGGCGCTCCTGGCCGTCCAGGGTGGTGAACTGGAAGGGAGCCTCAAAGCGCTTCACTTCGATCTGATCCACCTTGGCGCAGTCGAAGGCGTGCATGGGCTGGCCCATTTCCAGCATCAGGTAGTTGGTCAGGTCGGCCAGCAGGTTGATGGCACGGCTGCCGCAGTAGAACAGGCGGATCCGCATGTCCACAGGGCTGACCTTCTTCTGGATATTCCGCACCTTCAGGCCGGAGTAGCGGTAGCACAGCTCCTGGTCTTTCACGTCGATCTGGATGGGATCCAGCTGATCGTAAGCCTCCAGAGAGACGGTCTCCAGGGGCTTGAGCTCCCGGCCGGAAAGGGCAGCGAACTCACGGGCGATGCCGTAATGACCCCACAGGTCGGGGCGGTTGGTCAGAGACTTGTTGTCCACCTCGAACACCGTGTCCTTGATGGCGTACAGCTCACAGATATCTTTGCCCACAGGGGTGTCCTCAGGCAGTTCCATCAGGCCGGAGTGGTCGTCGGAGATGCCCAGCTCTTTTTCGGAGCAGCACATGCCGTGGGATTCATACCCGGCGATGGCGGCGCAGACGATCTCCTGACCTGCCACCATGCCCCCTTCCTTCACGAAGGGGATGATGAGCCCTTCCCGCACATTGGGGGCGCCGCAGACCACGTCATAGATCTTGTCGCCGCCGTCCACTTTCAGCAGGTGGAGCTTTTTGGAATTGGGATGGTTTTCCACGGAAAGAATCTTACCGGCGACCACGTCCCGGAGATTCTCGCCCATGTGGTAAACGTCTTCCACCTCAGCGGTGGAGAGTGTGAAGCGATGGATCAGAGCCTCCAGGTCCAGGCCGGACAGGTCTACGAAATCCCCGATCCAGTTCATAGAAATCAGCATGGTATTCTTCCCCCTCTCTTATTCGTGCTTGAACTGGCTGAGCGCCTTCAAATTGCCGCTGTTCAGGTCCCGGATGTCCTTGATGCCGTACTTCATCATGGCCAGACGGGTCAGACCCAGACCAAAGGCGAAGCCGGTGTACTCTTCGGGATCGATGCCGCCCATTTTCAGCACGTTGGGGTGGATCATGCCGCAGGGGCACAGCTCCAGCCAGCCGGAGTTCTTGCAGGAGGGGCAGCCCTCACCGCCGCAGATCAGGCAGGAGATGTCCAGCTCGAAACCGGGTTCCACGAAGGGGAAGAATCCGGGACGCAACCGCACGGTGATGTCCCGCTCGAACACCTCGGACAGCATGGTCTTCATGAAGTAGATCAGGTTGGAGATGGAGATGTTCTTGTCGATCATCAGACCTTCCATCTGGAAGAAGGTGTTCTCGTGGCAGGCGTCAGTGGCCTCGTTACGGAAGCAACGGCCGGGGAACACAGCACGCAAGGGAGCGCCGTACTTCTTCATGATGGCGTTCTGGGCAGCGGAGGTGTGGGTCTTGAGCAGCTGGCCGTTGTCCAGGTAATAGGTGTCCTGCATGTCACGGGCAGGGTGATGCTTGGGAATGTTCACCGCCTCGAAGCACTCGTAGTCGGTGACGATCTCTTTATAATCCTCAATGGTAAAGCCCATGGAGGAGAAGATCTCTTCCAGCTGGCGCTGTACCAGGGTGATGGGATGATAAGATCCCTCAGACTGGTCCACGGGCAGGGTGACGTCATACTGTTCAGCGGAGGCGATCTGCCGCTCTTCCTCGGCAGCCCGGATGGTCTCCACCTGCTGGGCGATGCCCTCTTCCACCTGACGCTTCAGCTGGTTGATGAGCTGGCCCATTTCTTTTTTCTGGTCGCCGGCCACGGACTTCAGGCCCTTGAGCAGCTCGGTGACGGAACCTTTTTTGCCCAGGTAAGCCACCCGCAGTTTTTCCACGGTGTCGCTGTTCTGAGCCTCCCGCAGCTCGCTTTCAAAGCGCTGCCGCAGGGCTTCGATGGTTTCTTTCATGTACTGACCTTCTTTCCTGATTGTGGGAGATTTTGGGGACAAAAAAAACTCCGCCCCCAGCAAAAAGGGGCGAAGTGACTTCTTCGCGGTACCACCCAAATTCAGCGGGAAACTTTCAAAAAAGGAAAGCGTCCTGCCCTTTCCGGCCTGTAACGGGACCGTTCCCCGTCGGTGCCTACCGGGCCGGGAAAACCAGCCGTTCAGCGCCGCCGCTCCGAAAGGAACTTCCCCCCGTCTGCCTCAGGACCACGCTTTCAGCCGGTGACGCGGTCTCTCTGGCCGGGCGGGGCGGGGGTACTTTCTTTCATCCGCGCGTTTTGTCTATCATACCATAAAAGACCGGGAAAATTCAAGAGGGACGGGGCATTTTATAGGGGAAATGGGAAGGGAGCGGCTTGGGTCCCAAGGATTTGTTCTCTTTTTATTTCGTTCACAAAAGTTTTATTGAATCCTGAAGAAATTTGTGGTATGATACATCCCATGGAACGCCGGGACGCTTTTTGCGGGCGGCGGAGCAATGAAAGGATGGAATCAAAACAATGGGTGACGTATTTATCGAGCGCATGATAAAAAAGAAATTTGAGTCCACTGACATGCTGATCCTGGTTGGGATCATCGTGGCTATGGTGGTTTTGGTGTTCGTCGGGTTCGTGGTGGGAATGCTGATCATCGGCATGCCCATGATCACCTTGCTGGTGGCAATGGGCGCGGGCTTCGGCGGCTATAAGCTGCTCACCATGCGGCTTTTGGAGTACGAATACAGCTTGACTAACGGTTACGTGGCGGTGGATAAGATCATGAACCGTTCCAGCCGGAAGCGTATGACCGCTTTCGAGTGCAGCACTGCTGAGGACATCGGCCAGTACACCCAGAACGAGGCTCGGCTGAAGAACCAGAGCTTTGACGCTCGCATTTTCGCCACCCAGTACAGCGACCATCGGGACGCTTGGTACATGATCGTGCGCAGCCAGAAAACCGGCAAGACTCTGGTGGTGTTCAACCCCGACGAGGATCTGCTGGAAGGGATCAAAAAGTTTATCCCCCGGCCTTTGAAGTTCGAGAAGTTTGGCAGAAATTAAGGGACAAAAGAACGGTCAAGCCCCTAGGGGTTTGACCGTTTTCTTTATGTTCGTTTATTTGATGGTGCCTTTGATCAGGGGAGAGATCCGCTTGTAGATCACGATGGTGATGAGGACGCTGCACATGGCCTTGACGAAGGTGAAGGGCAAGTTGAAGATGAGCAGTGCCTGGGGCAGCGTTTTGACCCAGGGGAGGATGGCCTGGTACATGGCCATGATCTTGTCGGTGGTCATGCCGTAAAACACGCCGTAGGCCGGGTAGCTGATGAACAGGTTGATGGGGAAGCTGAGCACCGCCATGGCCAGCGCGCCCACAAGAGAGCCCACCACAGCGCCGACCCTGTCCTTCCGGTACTTATAAATTAACCCCGCCGGAACCACAAAGGTGATGCCCATAAGGAAGTTGCACAGCTCGCCGGCGCCGCCGGTGGAGGTGGTGGGCAGGTTCACCAGGTTTTTGATGAGGCATACCGTTGCCCCGCTGACCGGTCCCATAGCGAAGGAGGCGATCAGGGCGGGAAGCTCCGAGAAATCCATAGCCAGGAAGCCCGGGAGAATGACGGGGATGCTGAAGCTGAAGAACATCAGCACGGTGGCCACGGCGCCCAGAATGGCGGTCATGGCCAGGGTTCTTACGTTTACTTTCTTTTGCATGGAACCATCCCTTTCGGAAAAATTAGGTTCGCAAAAGACCGGTGGGGGTGGAAAAAGGGCGAAAAAAATCCCGGAGCCGTCGAAAAGACGGTCCGGGGCCTTCGCGATAAAACTGGAATGGGTAGAAAACAGCCGTTTCCAATCTTCTATCATCCGGACTTTGCCGCGTAAAACGCGGTTCACCGTCGGTACCGGAATTTCACCGGTTCGGCGGAGAGAAGCCTCTCCGTTCGCAGACTTTACTGCCGGTCAGGAATTGCACCTTGCCCCGAAGATCATTTGCTGGTATCATTCTAATACAGAGATCCGCGCCTGTCAAGGAGGAAGAAACATGAAGCTGTTTTGCCGCGATGAGATGCAGCGCCTGGAAATGGCCGCTGTCACGGCCGGGATCACCCTGGCCCAGCTGATGGAAAACGCCGGGGCCGCACTGGCCCAAGAAGTGGAGAGCCGCTGCCGTCCCATACAGGGGAAACGGGCCGTGCTCCTGTGCGGGAAGGGAAACAACGGTGGCGACGGTTTCGTGTGCGCCGGACTGTTGGCCCAGCGGGGCATGACCTGCACGGTGGTCCTTACCCAGGGAGAACCTAAGACTGATCTGGCAGGGGACGCCTTTTCTCGGATGCCGGACCAGGTACAGGTGATCTCCGGCGCAGAGGAGCGGGAGCAGGCGGAGGCCGCCATGACCGCCGCGGATGTGATCGTGGACTGTGTGTTTGGGTTCAGCTTCCGAGGGGAACTTTCCGGGGTGCCCGCCCACTTTTTGGGCTACGCCGGGAACCTTTCCTGCCTGAAGATCTCCGCCGATCTGCCCAGCGGTGTGGAGTGCGACAGCGGCCGGGTCAGCGCCGGGGCTTTTCGGGCGGACGTAACCGTCACCTTCACAGGGAAAAAGCCTGCCAATGTGTCTTACCCCGCCAAGGAGTTCTGCGGGGAGACGGTGGTGCGTCAGGTGGGGGTCCCCGCCGCTTTGGTGGAGGGAGCGGAGACAAGGCTTTTTGAGACCGACGATTCCTTCCCCGTCCCGCTGCTCTCTCCCGCGGACCCTCAGAGCAACAAGGGAGACATGGGCAAGCTGCTGCTGGTGTGTGGAAGCTGGGGTATGGCGGGGGCCTGCGTTATGGCGGCAAAAGCGGCTCTGCGGTGCGGTGTGGGGCTTTTGCAGATCGCCGTGGAGGAGCGGCTCTATCCCATCCTGGCTCAAGCGGTGCCCCAGGCGGTGTTCCTCATCCTGGATTGGGAAAACCGCCGGGAGGAGAGTGAAGCCCTGCTGCTGGATGCCTTGGGGAGATGCACCGCTGTGGTTATGGGCTGCGGCCTGGGGGAGCGCTCGGAGCTTGTGTGTCCCCTGGTGTTCTCCCACTGCCAGCGTCCCATGGTTGCCGACGCGGACGCTATCAACTTCTTGGCAAGGCATCCCGGCTTTTTGGAGAGTGTCTCCGCGCCCCTGGTGCTGACCCCACATCCCGGGGAAATGGCTCGACTCTGCGACGATACCATCCCGGAGATCCAGTCGGATCGGCTGGGGGCTGCCCGGCAGAAAGCCCGGGAGACGGGAGCGGTGGTTGCCCTCAAGGGCGCGGCCACGGTCATCGCCTCTCCTGACGGCAGGTGCGGGGTGAATCCCACAGGAAACCCGGGCATGGCTAAAGGGGGCAGTGGCGACGTGCTGGCAGGCATGGCGGGAGCGTTTCTGGCCCAGGGACTTCCCCCCTTCGAAACCGCTGTCCTGGCGGCGTATCTCCACGGCAGGGCGGGAGACCTGTGCGCCAAGAAATACACCCAGCGGGCTATGCTGCCCACAGATCTCATCGATATGCTGCCTGAAGTATTCGCCTCTTTCCCGCCGGAGCAAGGATGACGGGGAAGTTTTTCAGCAAGAAGGGTTGTTGAGGGAGAAGGACGCATATACATGGGAGGATCTTCTTTCCCTTTACAAGGGAAGTGGGATCTGCTAGACTGTTGTTTATCCCGGCGTTTTTCGACGGTTTTCGGGAAGTTTTTTGAAATAGGGGAATGTGGATGTATACGTATCTTTGGAGCTTTTTCCTGTTTGCCTTTTTAGGGTGGTGCGGAGAAGTGATCTTTGCTGCCATTCAGGAAAAACGCTTTGTGAATCGGGGCTTTTTAAACGGTCCTTTGTGTCCTATTTACGGATTCGGCGTAGTGACCATGGATTTTCTTCTGCGGCCCTTTGGGACCAATCCAGCGGTGCTGCTCATAGGATCCATGTTGTTGGGTTCGGCTTTGAAATGGCTGGCAGGCTTTTTGCTTGAGAAGCTGTTCCATCAGAAATGGTGGGATTATTCCGATCACCGCCACAACCTGAATGGCTATATCTGCTTGAAATTCAGCATCCTGTGGGGCGTGGCCGGAGCCGTGGTGGTCCGGTACCTGATGCCCTGGACCCATCGGATTTTCTCCTGGATGCCTCAGCCTTTGGGCTGGATTTTGCTGGCGATCCTGGGCAGCCTGTTCCTGGCGGATTTCCTGGTGACGGTCATCGGCTTGGTAGGCCTGAACCGGAAACTGCGGAATTTGGAATACGTCACCAGCAAGCTGCGTCAGGGGTCTGACCGGCTGGGTCAGGATCTTTTCAAAGGGGCTACCACCCTCAACGAAAGACGCTTGGCAGGGAAAAAGGCTCTGGAAAAGGATTGGCAGCGGGAGGCCGTGCGGCTCAAGGAGAAGTACGAGCAGAACCTGCAAAACAACTGGCTGCGTCGCCGTCTGCTGAAAGCCTTCCCGGACCTGCGGATCCTGAAGCACAACGAGCAGCTGGAAGAATTCCGCCAGAATGTGGATGTGTTCCGCCGCCGCTCCTGGGAAGCTATGCGCAAGCGCAACGAGGATGCCCGGGCCGCCTACGAAACCCGTCTGGCTCCCGGCGAGGAGCGTCCCTTTGCCTTTGGACTGTGCTACTCCAAACTGTTCTGGATCTTTGTCACCGGCAACGTGGCAGGCTTTGTGCTGGAAACTATCTATGCCTTAGTGACCACCCATGAATTCCAGGTGCGCGTGGGACTGGTGTTCGGTCCCTTTATCCCGGTGTACGGTATGGGCGCCGTGGTTATCACCTTGGTGCTTTCCCGGCTGTACAACCAAAAGGACATCATGATCTTTTTGGCCAGCATGTTTATCGGCGGAGCTTTCGAGTATCTGTGCAGCTTCTCCCAGCAGGCGGTGTTCGGCACGGTCTCTTGGGAGTACAGCGGTTCGCCCTTGAATATCGGCGGACGGACCAACTTGATGTATTCCTTCTTCTGGGGCATTTTGGGCTTGATCTGGGTGAAGGACCTGTATCCTGCCCTGTCCAAACGGATCCAGAAGATCCCCAAAAAGACAGGACGCATTGTCACCATCGTGGTGAGTATTCTGATGGCGGTGGATATTCTCTTGTCCGTAGGGGCTGTGTACCGTCGCAGTGAGCGGGTGAACAATATTCCCGCTACCAACTCGGTTCAGGTATTTTTCGACACCTACTTCCCAGATTCTTATCTGGATTTCATCTTCCCTCATATGGAATATGTGGGCAAGCCGGAACTGCCGAAGCCGCCCCAAGAGTAATGGAAACCTGGGCGTGAATGGATCTTGATTGAACATAAAAAAGGGGAGAGAAAGCTTTGTGCTTTCTCTCCCTTTTTTGTATCTGGGGAATAAGGAAGGGGTTGCCGTGTTTGCGGCAGCCCCTTCGGGTATGGGAAAATGTTTTGGCTTGTACTCGGTTTCCAAAGGTGCCTTACACCTTAAACATGAGGTCG
>HF972600.1 GCA_000432995.1 Clostridium sp. CAG:1013 | reverse complement strand
AAGTGTAGGTAGTGTCATTGACCTTGGTTACTTCCACAGCACCGTCGTTGACAGTTACTGCAGACAAGCGGTAATCGTCAGCAGGAGCAACGGTCAAAGTAACAGTCGTGCCTGCGGTTGCAGTCTCCAGATCAGCTTCAACTGTGCCGCCGGTGATTGCATCGGACACGGTAATGTCGTGAGGAACAGCCACCCTAAAGGTTGCGTTTACAGAAACAGCAGTAGCGGGCATGGTGAAAGCATTGTTTTCAACGGTCACAGGGTTCTCGCTTGCATCGGTGACGGACAGGGTATCCAGCATATAGCCCTCGGCGGGAGATATATTTAGGGCGATGTTGTCGCCTTCAATGGCATATTCGTTAGCAGTAACGGTGCCATTTTGAGAAGCATTCACGGTAATGGAGTAAGCCTGCTTAACTTCAAAAGTGTAGGTGGTCCAAGTCGTGCCGCCATCGTTGGAATACAACAGTTTTTCCCACTCTCCGTCTCCATATCCCATAACGCTCCATCCAAAACAACCACGGTTTTGCAGTATATCTACTAAAAGGTCGTCTGGAGCAGGGGTGAGACCAGATTCGTCTTCATGCTGAACTTTCAGAAGTGTGTTCGTATCTTCAATAAGTGTCAGATTAGTACCAATAATATCGTAGGATAAATAGCCAGTACCACCCACTTCATCAGCAGGAATAATAATGGTATATGTTTTGCTGGTTTCATCATATCTGTATTCATCTGAGATTTCATCATCAACAACAATCCCTGTAAACGCAATTTCGGGATTCCATGTTGCACTAACTTCGCCCTCGGTGGGGTTGTCGGTATTGCCTGTGACTTCTGCCGCCATAGCGGGCATAGCAAGCGAGAACAGCATCACGAATGTCAGAAGGAAGCTCAAAAATTTCTTCATAATTCATTCTCCTTTCGGGTTGTAATCTTATTGATTATTGAATGGTGACGGTAATGGATGCAACCTTAATACCGTCCTCGGTAACGGTGTTGTTGGGCTTGCCGGATACTTTAACCGTTCCGGTTACGCTTGCAGCGCCGTCCACATTTCCGACTTCGCCTGCTGCCAGGGTAGCATTGCCGCCTGTCAGAGACACATCCACGCCGGTGCCGTCAATGGGAGTGACGGACATGGACACGGCAACGGAGACGTTGGAGTGGTTTGTGACAGTAACCGTGGATTCGGTTTTGTCCCAACTGCCGGTAGTCGTGGTGTCATAGGTATGGGTGTCGGGGTTCCAGATCTTTGTCGTGTTCTCGGTGTATGTAAAGGTCAGATCGCCCCAGTTCAAATCTACATTGTAGATCGGCTGTTCGCTTTCATTCTTTTCATACTTTGCCGTCACGTCCTTGCTTTCACCAAGATCGGAAGCAAAGGCGGTGATACTCAAACTCATGACCATTGCCAGTACCATCAAAAGTATGATGATTTTCTTCATTTGCTAAATTCTCCTTTCTTCCGATTTTTTATCCAACCACATTGATCGTGATGGGAATTTCTGTGTTGACCATTGACTTTTCGCCGCTGATCGGGTCGTAGTAGAGGACAACGAACTTGCCCTCATAGCCGCCGGGCTGGAGCATATCCTCTGCGCCCTCCAACAGATTCAGCAGCTTGACTTGATTGCCGGGGGACAGCGTTCCCGACTGGAGGATGATGGTATCCTGGATCGCAATCTGGATGACCATATCTTGATTGGACTTGCCGGGGTTTGCGAAGTAGAGGGCTGCTGCCTTGTCGCTAATGTCAATCGTGACCTCGTTGGAGTAAGTCAAGCTCACAGCACCGCCGCCTTCCGGGTTTTCCATCTTCTCGCCCGTATCATCGGGAATCGTTTCTGCGTTCTGCTCCTGCTTTTGCGGTGCGTAGTCGGGGTTTAGGATGACTTTATCATCATCACCCGCAGACGGTTCTCGCAAGAACAGCGCCCACATCGTCACACATAAGGCGGCAACGGTTATCACGGCAAGGATCGCTATGATGATCGTGGACTTATTTGCTTTTTGGTTTTGGTTCATAGGTTCTTTCTCCTTCTACTCTAATTGCCGATAAGGTACGGGACACGGTTCTCGTGCTTTTCGGAAAACCGCACCTAAAAGCGCAAAAAGCCATCCAAACGGCGTAGCGGCAAAAGCGCCTATCCGTTCAGATGGCTTATATTTATAATATTCAGCTTGACACGCAAAAAGGGCGCAGTTATGCTTGTCTGTCTGTCTGTCTGTCTGTC
>HF972599.1 GCA_000432995.1 Clostridium sp. CAG:1013 | reverse complement strand
GGTGCTTGCGGATATTATACCACAGATCCCCGGGGGGTAAAAGCCTTTTTTGGCGCTTGGGCGGGGGCCGGGGAAAAGATGGGGAAAAAGATCTCAGATGGGCAACAAAAAAGGGAAAAAATATTGTATAATAGAAAAGCGCCCGTCAAGAACGGGTAAAAACACCAAGAAGCGGGGGGACAAAGATGTATCCGTTTTTCGCCATGCTTTCCCGTATGAAATACATCAACCGCTGGGGTTTGATGCACAATACCCGCAGTGAGAATATCTGCGAACACAGTTTGGAAGTGGCCTTGGTGGCTCATGCGCTGGCTACCATCGGCAACGTGAAGTTTGAAAAGAACTACGACCCGGAGCGGGCTGCCATGCTGGCGGTGCTCCATGACGCCCCAGAGATCATCACTGGGGACATGCCCACGCCGGTGAAGTACCACTCGGAGGAGATCCGCAAGGCTTACGCCGAGGTGGAGGACATGGCGGTGGAGCACCTTGTGTCCATGCTGCCGGAAGAACTGCGGGATCAGTACCGTGCCATCATGACCATGAGCGGCGAGGCCGATGAGGCTCTGAAGCCCCTGGTGAAAGCAGCGGATAAGATCTCCGCGGTGATCAAGTGCGTGGAGGAACGCCAAAGCGGCAACCGGGATTTCTCCAAGGCGGAGCAGACCATCATCAAGTCTATCCAGGAGATGAATCTGCCGGAGGCGGACTATTTTATGAAGGAGTTCCTGCCTTCCTACGGGCTGACCATCGAGGAACAGGACTACACCCGGGAAGCGGGACTAAAATTTTCGGAATCGTCACAAATGGTGTTCTCCAAAGTATTAAAATAAAACAGGGCGAGTTGTGTCGCCCGCTCTCAGTTTTTTAGAAAAGGAATCCTCTAAATGAATATCGGAAACGTTGAGATCACAGGCAGGGCCGTGCTGGCTCCCATGGCG
>HF972598.1:1549-11010 GCA_000432995.1 Clostridium sp. CAG:1013 | reverse complement strand
GATCACCTGCGAGCATTCCAAGATTTCCTCACCCTGAGGCGTTTCCAGGCGAAGTCCGGTAAGGTGTCCTTCCCGGAGCAGGAAACCCACCACCTTGGTGGAAAAACGCACCTCTCCCCCCAAAGCGATGACCCGTTCCCGTATGGAGCGCACCACTCCCGGCAGCTTATCAGTGCCGATATGGGGTTTCGCCTCGTAGAGGATCTCCTCCGGAGCGCCAGAAGCCACCAGTTCCTCCAACACCTTGCGGATGCGGCCGTCCCCGGTACCGGTAGTCAGCTTGCCGTCGGAGAAGGTTCCAGCTCCTCCCTCGCCGAACTGAACGTTGCTCTCCGGGTCCAGAACCCGCTCTTTCCAAAAACGGGTGACAGAACGTTCCCGATCCTCCACCGGTTTGCCCCGCTCTAAAACGATAGGCCGCTGCCCGCACTGAGCCAACAGCAGCGCAGCGAACATCCCCGCAGGACCAAACCCCACCGCCACCGGCCGCTGGGAAAGCTTCCCACACAGCGGCATCTGATAACGATAAGGCTGGGCCTTCTGGACAGCGCTGTCCTTCCGTCGGGAAAGGAGTTTGTTCTCGTCACCGTCGATCTCCGCTTCCACCGCACAGACGAAATGGACCTGGTCCTTTTTCCGGGCGTCCACCGACTTTTTGGCTAGGCGCGCCGAAACCACCGCCCGCTCCGGCACACGGAGTTTCTGAGCGGCGGCTTTGCGCAGATCCTCTTCTTTAAAACCCAGGGGCAATTTTAGCCCCGTTATTTTCAACATGTTCCCTTCCCCTTTCTTCCCCGTGCAGCGGCCTGGCCAGCTCGCAAGCCGGTTGCCCAGGCCCAGTGAAGGTTATATCCTCCGCAGTCCCCGTCTAGGTTAAGCAGTTCCCCTGCCAGGTACAACCCACGCCCCTTTTTGGACTCCATAGTCGTCAGGTCCACTTCCCTCAGGGGAATGCCTCCCCTGGTAACCTGAGCGCTTTCCCAGTCGCCCGTTCCAGCGACCGGGAAACGCCATGCTTTGGCAAAACCTGCCGCCTTCCTCAACTGCTGGCGTGTCAGGTCGCGGAACAAAGCCTCCCGGGGCACAGAAAGCTCCTTCATTAGCTCTTCTCCCGCCCGCAGATTCAGGACCCCGGCGAACAACTCCCAAGCGGAATAGCCAGGATGTGCTTTCACCTGGCGTTCCAAGTAGGAAAGGACCTGGCGGTAATCCATCTCCTCCAGAAGATCCAAGGACACTTCCACTTTTTGGGAAAGTTCCCAGGGCATTCTAGCGGAAAGGTTGAACAGACAGATTCCCGACAGGCTGCCGTCCCCAAAAAGTACCTCTCCCCGCTCCTCATAGAGTTTCTCTCCCTGGACCCACAGGGCAGCCAAGGCCTTCACCCTCACCCCTTTCAAGGAGCGAAGGCACTTTTTGGGGCTTTTCAGATACGTGAGAGAGGGCCGCAGCTCCGTGAGGGAATGACCCAACTTAGTGACCAGCCCAAAGCCCCCCTCTTCCCAGGAATGCTTGGGGGAGGCTTTTCCCCCGCAGGCAACCACGCACCGGGATGCCCACAGCGGTTCTCCCGTTTTAAGTTCCAGGCGGAAACCGCCCTCCTGGGGAACGATCTCCGTGACACCGGAATCACAGCAAAGAGTAACGCCCTGGGCTTCACAGCTTTCCCGTAGCGCCTGGAGCACCGCAGCGGCTTGAAGGTTCCTGGGGTAGACTCTTCCCTCGCTGTCCGCCCGGCACAGCAGACCCAGTTTCTCAAACTCTTCTAAAATTCTATCCGGCGGGCAGGATTCCAGTACCGGAGTAGCCAATGCAGCGTCACCATGATAATGAGCGGCAGAAATATCCAGGTTCGTCAGGTTGCAGCGGCCATTGCCCGTAGCCAGCAGTTTTTTCCCGGGCTTGGGATTACCCTCCAGCAGGACCACACTCACCGGTTTTCCTTGGTCCTTCATAGACTTTGCCGCAGCGTGGGCCGCCATAAGCCCGGAAGCTCCTGCTCCTACCACTGCGATCTCCCAACGTTCCATGGATATTCCCTCCCCTGGGGCTGTACCGCCCTGAATACGTGCCTTTCATTTTACAGGGGATAGGCTTGATTTTATTTCTTTAAAAGAATTACAAGTCGATTTCTTCCAGCCTTCCGAAGGTATATCCCAAATCTTCCCACTGGGCGAGCAGTTCGTCCAGAATCGACGCGTTGGTGGCCGAGGTGCTGTGCAGCAGTACCACCGCACCCGGATGGACCCGGGGAATCAATTTTTCAAAAGCCTCCTCCTTAGTGGGCTGATCGTCCTCATACCAGTCCACATAAGCTAGGCTCCAAAACACAGTGCGGTACCCCAGCTCCTGGGCCATTCGTAGGTTGGACTCACAGAATTTCCCTTGGGGCGGCCGGTATAGTTTCGGCATTTCTTCCCCGGTGATCTCCCGGTACAACTCCTCGTTCTTAGTCAGCTCCTCCCGGAAAGCCTCCTCTGTGGCGATAGCTGACATGTCCGGATGGGTATAGGTGTGGTTTCCAACGGTGTGGCCTTCTTTTACCATGCGGCATACAAGTTCCGGTTCTGTTTCCAGGTAATTCCCCACCAAGAAAAAGGTAGCGGGAACGTTGTGCTTTTGAAGCACGTCTAAGATCTGGGCGGTATAGCCGTTCTCGTAACCCGCGTCAAAAGTGAGATACAGCACTTTCTCCTCTTCCGGACCCCGATACAGAGCGTTGTATTGAGCCAAATACTCGCTGTCCGCGTTGCCGATGGGCGCCTGGCCCTCCTGTTGGAAACTCAGCCCCCAGTTGGTGATCTCTCCCGATGCCGCCACCACACCACTTTCATGGGCCGTCACACCAGCCAGCGCGCATAAAGCTATCAGCGCCGCCAAACACACTACTACCACTTTTTTTCGTTTGACTGCCCGCAGCAGATCCTTCATGGTCCTGCCCCCTTTCCCTTATACCTATGCGCCATTTTTTAGAAGATGACCTCACACAGAGCGCCCTTGCGTTTCCGGGAAAAATACTGTATGATTTTTGTAAGAATTCTGTACCTCAGGATGTAAGGAAAAGACCTTACCATTTACCATGAAAAGATTTGAGCGTTCCACAAGGAGGGACCGGAACTATGGACAGCGGTGAAAAGAAAAACATTCTGGTGGTGGACGACGACCGGGAGATCGTGCGGGCCATTGCCTTGAACTTGGAAAGCGAAGGCTACAACGTGCTGAAAGCCTACGACGGCATGGAAGCCCTGGATCTGGCCATGACACGGGATATCCATCTCATTATCATCGACGTGATGATGCCCAAACTGGACGGGCTTTCCGCCATCATGAAGATCCGTGAGCGGAAAAATCTGCCCATCATTGTGCTTTCCGCCAAAAGCGAAAACAGTGACAAGGTCATCGGCCTGTCCATGGGCGCCGACGACTACGTGACCAAGCCCTTTAACCCCATGGAGCTCACCGCCCGGGTGAAATCTCAGCTGCGGCGCTACACCTCTCTGGGAGATATCCACTCCAGCGGGGAAAACACCATCGTCAACGGCAGGCTCTGTTTTAACCTGGACGAGCATGTGCTCTATGCCGACGGAGAACCTGTGAAGCTGACGGCTACGGAAACGAAGATCGTGGAGCTGCTGATGCGCAATCCTGGCCGCATCTTCCCCGCCGAGGAGATCTACAGCAAGATCTGGAACGAATCGGCTTATTCCACGGAGAACACGGTAATGGTCCACATCCGCCGGATCCGTGAAAAGATCGAGATCAACCCGGGTGAGCCGGAATATCTGAAGGTGGTGTGGGGGATTGGATACAAATTTGAAAAGCACTGAGAAAGGCGCTGAAACCAAGAACATCGATATGTTCAAGGGAGTCATCTCCTGGATCAGCTTCATGATCCTGCTTTGTGGACTGACCACTGGACTTCTCTTTTTGCTGTTCATTGCCGTGGACCCCAATCTGGCTAGCAGCATCGGGGAATCCGTGACGAATCTCTCCTATGGAGATTACCCCACTTGGCTGCCTGTGGTGGCTGTATGCGGAGTGCTTTTGCTGGGCACGATTCTCACCCTCATGCTGGCTTTCCGAAAAGCCCGGCGAAACTTTGAGGATATGATGGCTCAAGGACTTGCTCAGATCTGGGTGGAGTTTAAGCTTCTGTTCCTCATCTTGGGGATCACCTTCACTATGACGGTGGATATGTACACCTCTCTCTCCTATGGAATGTTCACCGTAGTGGCTGCTGTTGTGCTGCTGTATTTTCTCTGTCTGGATATCGGTCACAACCGGCGTTTCTTCCGCCATAACATCATTCATTCCCTGCTTAAAGCATTGAACAACTATCGCGATCTCACCTCCTTTGAGCAGAGGAGTTTGCGCCGGTTGCTCTCCACTCTTGCCGTTATCGTGGGAGTGCTGGGAGTTACGTCCGGGGTGTTTCTAAGTCTTCTGCGGCTTACGAAATCTCCTATCCGTGATTTCTTTTTGCTGGTGGTGCTGGGGTTTGCAGCTGCCGGAGTGATTGGCACAATCTTCTGGTACACTTTGGCTTTGAAGCGTGACCTGCGTGACTGGAACATCCTTCTGGCACAGATCGCCGAAATGTATGGCGGTAACCTGAATGCGGTCAACCATATCCCCCCTACCTCCAACCTGTACGACTGCGCCATGCAGTTAAACATGATCCGTACCGGCATCCAAAAAGCTGTAGAAGAGGGCATTAAGGCAGACCGCACCAAGGTGGAACTGATCACCAATGTGTCCCACGATATTAAAACGCCTTTGACCTCCATCATCAGCTATGTGGAGCTGTTAAAGCGGGAGCAGGACTTGCCGCCACACGTGATGGATTACATCCAGACCATCTCTCGAAAAGCGGATCGGCTCAACCACATTGTTCAGGACGTGTTCGAGGTGTCCAAGGCCGCCACTGGGAATATCTCCCTGAATCTGGAAGATCTGGACATTGGCAAGCTGCTCCAGCAGACCTTTGGGGAAATGGATGAGACTGTACGCAATGCCGGTCTGACCTGGCGGGTGGACATCCCTGACACGCCGTTTATGGTCCACACAGACGGCCAGCGGATGTACCGGGTGTTCCAGAACTTGATCCGCAACTGCGCCCAGTATTCTCTGGAAGGCTCTCGGGTCTATGTGAACTTGACTTCTCAGAACGGCTATGTCACAGTGAGCATCCGCAACATCTCCAAAAATGAGATCACCATGAATGGTGAGGACTTGACCGCCCGTTTTGTTCGAGGTGACCAGAACCGCACCACAGAAGGCAGTGGCTTGGGGCTTTCTATCGCCAAGAGCTTCACGGAAGCCTGCGGTGGCATCTTCAATGTCCACACTGACGGGGATCTGTTCACTGTTATCGTACAGTTTCCCCTGGTGGTGAAAGCACCCACCCCCATGATGGTTCCTCCGGTCGCGCCTGCTATGACTGATCCCCCCCACGTCCAGGGCGAGCCCGTCCCCCAGGAAGGAGCCTCCGAAGAGGTGCCACCTGAAAACACAGTTTCTTAAAAGATCACCGCGGCTTTCGGGCCGCGGGTTTTTCTTGCGTTCGCAGGCCACTGCTGGTATAATCAGAACACATTGGAGAAGGAGGGAATATTTCAATGGTAGAGATGCAAGGAGCAGGTTTGGAGCGGATCGCTCCCCTGTTTTCGGGGTGGGATGAGACGCTGATCTGGTCTGTACTCCAGGGCTGCATGGGTAAAGCCTGGGCAGACAACGAAGATAATCCCAGCGCGGCTCTGCTTTGGATGGGAGATTTCCTCTTTCTGGCAGGAGACTGGAAATGCCCCGCCGCTAAGGAATTGGCCGGGTATATTCCGGAAGGGTTCTATGTGGAGGAAGCAATCGTCATTCCCCAGAATCGTCACTGGCAGGAGCTGGTGGAGGAGGCACATAAAGGCCGTGTGGAAGTGATTTCCCGGTTTGCCATCTGCAAAGAGCCCCATGTTTTTGACCGTGCCAAGCTGGAAGCCTTCCGGGACAGTCTGCCTCAGGAGTTTACTCTAAAAGCCATCGACCCGGAGCTTTACAAAGTGATCCTTCAAACGCCCTGGGCCTGGGATCTGTGCGGTCGCTTCCCCACATGGGAGGACTTCGCTGCTCACGGCCACGGATTCGTGGCTCTGCATGGAGACGAACTTGCCGCAGGAGCTTCCACCTATTCCTGGTATCGGGAAGGCATTGAGATCGAGATTGACACCAAGAAAGAATTCCGCAGGCAGGGCCTGGCACTCTGCTGCGCTTCCGCACTGATCCTGCACTGCCTGGACCGGGGTCTGTATCCCAGCTGGGACGCCGCCAACCGGGCCAGTGTGGCGCTGGCGGAAAAGCTGGGATATCATTTCAGTCATGAGTACCCCTGCTGCGGAGTGAAATGGAGGGAAACGCCTTGAAGCGTAATCTAATAAAGATCGTAGTTCTGTTGGTTGCCTTGATGCTGGTATTCACCGGCTGCCGTCAGAACGCCCTTAAAAACGTGGTGAGCGCTTATCCCCTGACCTCAGACCAGCAGGAGCTTCTAGGATACTTGAATTTGGAGAACAACGCCAATCTGTTCTCCTACCGATGCCCGGAAGAAGCGCTTACAGTAACCGCTTCCACCTACGTATTGGACAATGGAGTTTGGTCCAATACAGGGGAAGGGACCATTTCCTGGGACGCTGGGGATGAGAATTCCAGAAATGGTGTGTTCACTCTTATCTACCGAGAAGATCGACGCTTTGACATGTCATTAAGCGCACAGGGAACTTCCTCCTTCCGCAGTGATCCAGTGGAGGTGTCCGCAGAGCTGACCGCTTTCTCTCACGCCTGGCTTACAGAGGACCAGGAGATCCAGCTGGACAAAGAAATCCCCGTAGCGCTGTTTGTAGGAGACAGCGGAAATAACATGGAATCTTTCACCACGGAGGATTATTTTCACCCGGAGAAGTTGCAAGACCTGGATCTTGTCCAGGCAGTGACCTTGACTTTCTCGGCCTAAAAAACGCATACAAAAAAGGGACAGCAGCTTGCTGTCCCTTTTCCTATACTAAAAAACTTAGTTGGTGGCCTTCTCCAAAGCCTGCTTGATATCGTTCAGGATATCCTCGGGGTTCTCGATACCCACGGACAGGCGGATCAGGTCGGCAGGCACACCGGCTTCCTGAAGCTGCTCGTCCGTCATCTGACGATGAGTGGTGCTGGCGGGATGGAGAGCGCAGGTGCGCAGGTCTGCCACATGGGTGACCACAGAAGCCATCTCCAGGCTGTCCATGAACTTGGTGGCTGCCTCACGGCCGCCCTTCACACCGAAGGACACCACACCGCAGGTACCGTTAGGCATATACTTCTTGGCCAGAGCGTGCTGGGAGCTGCTCTCCAGATCGGGATAGTTGACCCAGCTCACCCGGGGATCGGACTCCAGGAATTTGGCTACGGCCAAAGCATTGGAGCAGTGACGCTCCATACGCAGGGCCAGAGTCTCCAGACCCAGGTTCAGCAGGAACGCGTTCATGGGAGCGGCCTGGGCGCCCAGGTCACGCATGAGGTGGGTACGGGCCTTGGCAATATAAGCAGCCTTACCGAAATGCTTGGTGTACACCACTCCGTGGTAGGACTCGTCCGGTTCGGTCAGCATGGGGAACTTACCGTTGTCCCAGTTGAAGTTGCCGGAATCCACAATGACGCCGCCCACCTGGACAGCATGACCATCCATATACTTGGTGGTGGAGTGAATCACGATATCTGCGCCAAACTCAAAGGGCCGGCAGTTGATAGGCGTGGGGAAAGTATTGTCCACGATCAGAGGCACCCCGTGCTCATGAGCAGCCTGAGCAAACACTTCCAGGTCCGCGATGACCAGAGAGGGATTGGCCAGAGTCTCCGCGAATACACACTTGGTGTTAGGACGCATAGCTGCCATCAGTTCCTCTTTGGTGCTGGTGGGAGAAACAAAGGTGGTCTCAATGCCCATTTCCTTCATAGTCTTGTAGAACAGGTTGAAGGTGCCGCCATAAATGGCGCTGGAGCTGACCAGATGATCCCCGGCGGTGCAGATGTTCAGCACAGACATGAGGCTGGCTGCCTGACCGGAGGAGGTGATCAAAGCACCTACGCCGCCCTCCAGTGCGGCGATCTTCTTTTCCACCACATCGTTGGTGGGATTGCCCAGACGGGTGTAGAAAAAGCCGTCCTGCTCCAGATCGAACAGGGCGCCCATTTCCTTAGAGCTCTCGTAGACATAGGTAGTGCTCTGCACGATAGGAGCCACGCGAGGCTGGCCGTTCTCGGGCTTGTAGCCAGCATGGATGCAGAGAGTATCCCGCTTGTAATCCTGCATGTTCAAACATCCTTTCCATTTCTTTATTTCACCGGCCAAACCGCTGGAAAGGCAGAAAGCCGGTAATCCGCTGATTCAAAACAGGGTCAGCTCCAAAGACCTTTCAGCCAACTGGTCAGGGCGTCCGCCCCGAACACAACAAGCATCACCAACAGCAAAAATACGAACACGGAGACGGCCTGGACGATGATCCGCTTTTTTTGAGGCATCTCATCAAAAGTCTCCTCTCCCTCTTCCCCGGCCCGTTCCCGGGCAATGTCGTCTTTCAGCTGGGAAGAGATCTCCTTGGCGGCGGAGTAATCCCCCCAGCGCACCAGGACCATTTTGTCGGTGGGCATCACGTCGCTGTCGTAGAAGTAGGAGACATTTCCGCCGTTGAAGGGATCCATTCGATAGGTGATCCCCTGCTCCCGGAATTTCTCCTCCATTCGCATGGCGGTATACTGGTCCGCTCGGTGGAGCAGTACCAGATCTTCCTCATTCACCTGCCGCATTTTGCTGCTTTTGCAGTTGGGGCATTTGGCGGTGGAATCCTGACAGACGCCGTGGCATTTGGTACAGTAAAGCATGATTCCCTGTCCTTTTCCAGAAAAACTTCATGGCACACCTTCGGCCATGATACCTTTTATCATACCCTAAAGCCGGCGGTTTGTAAACAAAAAAGAAGTTTTTTCTCCCATCACAGGGAAGTATGGGGCGGCAGGAACACAGGCTGGAGCTGTTTACCTTCCAGAGCCAGTTCAATGGCCTTGGGCAGCAAGGTAAAATCCGCCACAAGAGACACAGGCTTCTTCACCGGGTCATCTTGACGCAGGGGCACCAGGTACACGTTTTTCGTGTTCAGCAGCCGAAGCAGGTTGGGACCGGACGCCGCCATGGCGTCGTTGGTGGCGCAGCACAGCACCACCGGGATACCGATACGCAGGGCAGATTTCACCGCCATGGTCACAGGTGTGTCGGTAATGCCCGAGGCGATCTTGGAGAGAGTGTTTCCGGTGCAGGGCGCCACGGCCAGCAGATCTACCAAACCCTTGGGGCCAATGGGCTCCGCCTGGACGATGGTGTGAACTACCTCCCGGCCCGAGATTTCCTCCGCCTGCCGGATCCAGTCTTCGGCTTTGCCAAA
>HF972598.1:0-1522 GCA_000432995.1 Clostridium sp. CAG:1013 | reverse complement strand
GTTGTATACGCGTTGTTGGACATGATGGGCAGGATCTTGTATGTGTCCGCCAGCTCCCTCATTTGGGCCATGGCCTTGTCGAAGGTGCAGAACGAGCCGCACAGAGCAAATCCAATGGTTTTCATCACAGCTTCCGCCTTTCTCTCAGCATATGGTACACGGCCTCTTTGATCAGCTCCCCCGAGGCCTTAGGGGAAAAACGTCCCGGCAGCGAAGGTGCGTCCACCACACGCAGACCACACCGCTCCGCGGCCTGCCGGTGGATTCCTCCCGGGGCGCTGGCCAATTCCAGCAAAAGGGTGTCCGGACCTTGGCGGGAGAGGATCTCTTCCCCCACTACCAGGGCGGGCACCGTATTGAAAATCACGTCATACCGGTCTTTGACACTGGAGTATTCCAACGGAGTGCATCCCAAAGCGCGGATGGCGGTCAGGTCCCAGGGCTTTCGAGCGCAGCAGTCCACCCGGACCCCCATGCCCCGCAGTGCCAGACACAGCGCCTTCCCGATCCTCCCGAAGCCGGTCACAAGGCAGTGGGAGCCGCCCAGCGCTCCCGGATACTCTTGAACTGCCAGCGCCACGGCTCCTTCCGCTGTGAGGAAAGCATTCCCCAAGGTCAGTTCTTCCCGCTGGTAATAGTCTTCCAGAGAGATCCCTTCCCACAGAGAGGAACTTTCCCGCACCTTGCTCACCATGCCCCCCAAAACCTGACAGCCTTGGAACGCCTCCGCAAACTGGTCGTTCAGCAGGATCGGTTCCTTGCTAAAGGGAGCGTTCAGAGTGACGCCATCCCGAGTGGCAGGCAAAGGCAGCAGGACCACTTGACAGTTTCTCCCCATCTCTTCCAAAGTGAGGACTGGAAATTCTTCCGCTCCCTCCAGCCCATCCAAGCCGTGAAGATACAGGTCAAAGCCGTCCTCTTTCAGTGACCTGGCTAAGTACAGCTGCCGCTTGTCGCCACCCACGATCCCAAAACTCACCATGGACACATTCCCCTCTTCCCCAGCAGTCAAGTCACTTTCATAGTATGGTGTGGGGCCGGATTTGGTGCCATAGGCGAAGGATCTCTTGTTTTGGAAAAAAATTCTGGCCCTTTTCCCGGAAATTTAATTTGGGGCTTTATTTTAGGAGGATTTTACAATATAATAAGAATACTTATAGCAACTAGCAACATGAATTCTCGATCAAGGGAGACTTTAAATATGGACGAAAACATTCTGGACCGTGTTAAAAAGCTGCATTTCGTGGGAATCGGAGGCTCCGGCATGTGCCCCATGGCGGAAATCCTGTTCCACAAGGGATACCAGCTCACCGGCTCTGATATTAACGAATCTGACACCCTGGAACGCATCCGGGCTTACGGCATCCCCGTGTCCATGGGACACCGGGCGGAAAATATCGGCGACGCGGAGGTCGTGGTCTACACCGCTGCCTGCAAGGCCGACAACCCGGAACTGGTGGCTGCCAGAGAACGTGGCATCCCCACCTTGGAGCGCTCTGTGATGCTGGGCCTGCTGGCTCGG
>HF972597.1:22177-23200 GCA_000432995.1 Clostridium sp. CAG:1013 | reverse complement strand
GGTAATGCGTTCGTGCACATCCGCTCCGACAGCTCTGGCCTACTGGAACCTACGGCGCGGACGTGCGCTTATGGCCTGCTCAGCGCGCAGCGAAGCAAGCCGCCCAATGCGCGACTTGCCCACCGCAGGTGCGCTTCGCTCGGGTTGGGTAACGCGTTAGTGCACGTCCGCGTCGACAGCTCTGGCCTACTGGAACCTACGGCGCGGACGTGCGCTTATGGCCTGCTCAGCGCGCAGCGAAGCAAGCCGCCCAATGCGCGACTTGTCCACCGCAGGTGCGCTTCGTTCGGATTGGGTAATGCGTTCGTGCACATCCGCGCCGACAGCTTTGGCCTGCTGGAACTTACGGCGCGGACGCGAGCTTACGGCCTACTCAGCGCGCAGCAAAGCAAGCCGCCCGATGCGCGACTTGCCCACCGCAGGTGCCGCCTTAGAGGCCTTGTTCCTCTACGAAGCTGTAAAAGGCTTTCTCTGCTTTTTCGTCCTTGGCCTGGACGGTACCCACGCTCTGGCTGTACAGGGTGAATTCCTCTTCCCCGTCCAGCTGGAAGGTCTCATCGCACAGCTTCTGATCGTAAGCCCCAATGCCGCAGGTGCCTAATCCCAGAGCTGTACAAGCCAAATACAGGTTTTCCCCTACATGGCCCATGTCCGCCATTACCATCCGGTGGGCATGCATGCCGTACCGCCACTCGCTGCGGTAGCACACAAAACTCCAATAGAACACCACGTTGGCCTTGGCCGCCCAGCCCTGTCCGCACAGGCTCTTGCTGGCCAAAGCAGTCAGCGCTTCCCGGTCCTCCATAGTCTGGAGCAGTTCCAGCTGGTGGGTCATGGGCAGGTAGTGATACACCCCAGGCAGCAGGCCCTCCACCTGACGGACCAGCAGGTAGGTCTCAAAGGGGTGCCGGGCCCCGCCCGCGGGAACCGTACGCAGGGTGGCATAGCTCTTTCCCCGGATATCCTTGATGCCCTGGGTGGCCCACAGCAGAAAAGACAACTGCAACAGGCTCATATCCTCCT
>HF972597.1:7403-22138 GCA_000432995.1 Clostridium sp. CAG:1013 | reverse complement strand
TGCTCTTCCGCTTGGTCAGCAGGTCCAGCAGGTTATCCTGGAGCTTCAAACTCTCAAAGTTCCGGGGCAAGTCGATGCGGTTTTCCGTCATGGGGGCCTTCACCAGGGGAGGCTGAGGCAGTTTCAGTTCCTGGTCAGTCTTGTAGTCTCCGTGGTCACGTTCGTTTTCCGCAGTGCTGAGAGACTTCAAAAAATCCCGGCCACGCTGGGTGGTCTCCCGAATGATCTTCTCGTCCATGGTCTCCATACTCCTTCCTCCCCCTAAGGGAACGCAGGGGCCCCTTTTGGCTGCCCCTGCGCGTGTGTTACAAAAGTCCCAATTCTTTCAGATATTCCCCGCAGGCCCGTTCCATGGTCTGCCGGGCTTCTTCCAAAGTCATCTCCAGGGAACAGCCCGCTGCTCCCTGATGCCCGCCACCGCCAAAGCGGCTGCACAGATGAGAAGCGTCCGCCGGGGGATTGGCCCTGAGAGACACTTTCACCTTGCCTCCCTCTTTTTCCTTCAGAGTGACGCCCAGCACCACCCCTTGGATCTCCCGGGGCAGGGAAGCCAGCCCATCCAGGTCGCTTTCCTTCACTCCGGTCTGGGGGAAAATGCTCAGGGGCACCTGAATAAGGGCGCACTTGCCTTCCCAATAAAACTCCATGGTATCCATCACAAGCCGCTCGGCTTCCACCTGGCCCTTGGTCTTGCTCTCGAACATGGCTCGGTTAATGTCGGCGCCCCGAGCGCCCAACTCCAGCAGAGCTCCGGCGATCCGGTGGGTGCGAGGAGTGACATTCCGATAGCGGAAGCATCCTGTATCTGTGGTCAGGCCGGTATAAAGGCAGTCAGCCATGGCCTGGTCTATCTCCACTCCCAGCTCTTCCAGCAGGGCGTAGATCATCTCCACGGTAGCGGCGGCTTCCGGCTCCACCCAGCGAGTCTGGGCAAAGGGCACATGGGTGCCGTGGTGATCGATAGCCAGTTCCACCCGGTCCACCAGCTCCTGGGGAGTCTTACCCAACAGGGCCTTATCCGCCACGTCCACGGTCATTACGTGGTCAGGCTCGAACTCTCCCAAAGGGAGTCCCTCAAAAAGGTAGGAGAACTTCTCCGGCACCGGGTCGGCGCAGAAAAATTTCACCTGCTTCCCCAGGGATACCAGTCCCCGCAGCAGAGCTGCAGCGGACCCAAGAGTATCTCCGTCAGGGGAAGCGTGGCTCATTACCAGGATCTTGTCCCACTCTTTCAGCAGAGCGGCGGCCTGTGCTTTCTCACTCATGCTCCTGCTCCTCATCTCCGGCGGGAGCGTTCTCCCCAGCTTCGGGCTCCAGATCGTGGAGCAGCTTGGAGATATGGGCGCCGTACTCGATGGAATCGGTGGCCTTAAAGAGCATTTCCGGCACATGGCGCAGGGAAAGACGCTTTCCCAGCTCATGGCGGATATATCCCGCAGCGGATTTCAATCCAGCCACGGCGGTCTTGGTGCGGTCCATGCCCTCCATGGTGCTCACATAGACGGTGCAGTAGGAAAGGTCATTGGTGACCTCCACCCGGACCAGACTGAGCAGGCAGTCTTTCACCCGGGGGTCTTTCACCTCCCGGAGGATGGCGGAAAGTTCCCGCCGGATATCCTCGGTGGTACGGCCGATCTTAAAACTAGGCATTTGGCTGCCTCCTTTCGGTAATGTTATGGTGTGCAAACGAAAAAGTTTTGCTCAAGCTTTTTCAAAAGCTTGCAGAGCGCGAGACAGCGTCTCGCGGCCTTAAACGGCGTGAGCCGTCAAAGAAATGCAGGGCCGTTGTCATACCAGGCCGCAGGCCTGTAAACAAGGGTCCGGACGATCAGCACTTCTCCCATCCTTTGGACGCCAGGAAACTGTCCGAGAGCCAGGCTGCGGCTCTTTTCCGGACGACTCTCGAAAGAGGTCCGGCGCCACAGCCTATCGCCTTCGGCGCGTGCGGCTGTGACACCTGCTCTTCTTTTGCGGCTTACGCCGTTTTTAAGGCCGTGGGATTTCATCCCACACCCTGACAACCTTTTTGAAAAAAGTTTGATCAAAAACTTTTACCCGCCTTCGGCGTTCTATTGGCGCGGACGCGCTGTAACGCCCTTCTCGGGCGCGGCCTTTAGCCGCCGCCCCATGGCGCGACCTGTCCAGCGGGGGTCACCCCGCTTAGTCGCGGTACTCTTCCATCTCGTAGGCTTCCAGGATATCCCCCTGCTTGATGTCGGAGAACTTCTCCAGAGTGATGCCGCAGTCGTAACCGTCGGCCACTTCCTTCACGTCGTCCTTGAAACGCCGCAGGGAAGCCACTTTGTCGTCCGCCACGATGATGCCGTCACGGACCACGCGCACCTGGGCGTTCCGGGTGATCTTGCCGGAGATGACGTGGCCGCCGATAACAATGCCCACGTTGGAGATCTTGTAAGTCTCGCGGCACTCGGCCTTGCCCAGGGCCACTTCACGGTACTTGGGAGCCAGCATGCCCTTCATAGCGGACTCGATCTCCTCGATGCAGTCGTAAATGATCCGGTACAGGCGCATATCCACGCCGTCACGCTTGGCGTTCTCTTCCGCCACGGGATCGGGACGGACGTTGAAGCCTACGATAATGGCGTTGGAGGCGTTGGCCAGCATAACGTCGCTCTCGCTGACGGCGCCAACCGCTCCGTGGATGATGTGCACACGCACCTCATCGTTAGACAGCTTCTCCAAGGACTGGCGCACGGCTTCCACGGAACCCTGCACGTCGGCCTTGACGATGATCTTCAGCTCCTTCATGTCCCCTTCCTTCATCTGCTCGAACAGATTGTCCAGGGTCACCTTGGTCTGAGCGTTGAACTGCTCTTCCTTCCGCTCGGTGATTCGCTGCTCCACCAGCTCACGAGCCAGACGCTCGTCGGACACGGCGTTGAAGATGTCGCCGCCCACGGGCACATCGCCCAGACCGGTGATCTCCACAGGCACGGAAGGTCCAGCGGTGTCCACTTTGCGGCCCTTATCGTCCATCATGGAGCGAACGCGGCCCACAGTGGTGCCTGCCACAATGGTATCTCCGGAGTGGAGGGTACCGTTCTGCACCAGCACAGTGGCCACGGGGCCCATGCCCTTGTCAAGCCGGGCCTCGATGACAGTACCCTTAGCGGCACGGTCGGGGTTGGCCTTCAGCTCCATCATGTCGGCGGTGAGGAGGATCATCTCCAGCAGGTCGTCAATACCCTGCTTGGTATGGGCGGACACGGGAATGCAGGGGGTATCGCCGCCCCACTCTTCCGGCACCAGCTCGTACTCGGTGAGCTGTTCCTTCACACGCTCGGGGTTGGCGGCTTCCTTATCCATCTTGTTGATGGCCACGATGATGGACACGCCAGCTGCCTTGGCGTGGTTGATGGCTTCCACGGTCTGGGGCATGATGCCGTCGTCCGCGGCCACTACCAGCACAGCGATATCCGTCACCTGGGCGCCGCGGGCACGCATGGTGGTAAACGCGGCGTGGCCGGGGGTGTCCAGGAAGGTGATGTCACGGCCGTCCACAGACACACGGTAAGCACCGATGTGCTGGGTGATGCCGCCGGCTTCGCCTTCGGTAACGTTGGAGTGACGGATCACGTCCAGGATAGAGGTCTTGCCGTGGTCAACGTGACCCATGACAACCACAACGGGAGCACGGGGCACCAGATTGGCCTCGTCGTCCTCGCTGTCGTCGATGATCCGCTCCTCGATGGTGACCACCACTTCCTTCTCCACCTTGGCGTGGAACTCGTCGGCCACCAGCACGGCGGTGTCGAAGTCGATGGTGTCGTTGATGGCGGCGAACACGCCCAGGCTCATCAGTTTCTTGATGACCTCGGGGGCAGAGACCTTCAACCGCAGGGCGAACTCGCCCACGGTGATCTCATCGGGCACTTCGATGGTGATGTGCTTTGCCTGGCGCTCCCGAGCGATACGGTTCAGTCTCTCGGCCTCGGTCTCTCGCTTGCCGCGACGCTGGCCCCGCTTCTGCTGGTTACGGTTGGTGAACTTCTGCTTGGTCACCACGTTGTCAGTGCGGGTCTTTACCTTCTGGTCTGCCAGCTGGTCATATTTCTCATTGTACTTATCGATGTTCACATGGGAGGAACGGGTATCCACCACGCGGCGGGTGGGCTGCTTGGGCTCCTGAATGGGAGCGGCCTGCTGAGGAGCAGCGGTCTGCTGCTGGGCGGGACGCTTCTCCTGCTGAGGCGCGGCAGCGGCGGGAGCCTTCTGCTGAGCCTGAGGCTTCTGGGGAGCCTTATCCTGCCGGGGAGCCTGCTGGGCCGCCGGGGCGGGAGCCGCTTCCTTTTCCTGGACCTGAGAGGCACCGCCATTCCGCTGGGCGAAATACTCGTCCAGGCTCTTCAGGCTGCGCTGCTGGGTGAAGGTCTCAAACACCACGTCCAGCTCCTCCTCGGTGAGGACAGTCATGTACTTTTTGGGCTCGGGATAGTACTTGGCCAGGATGTCGATTACATCCTTGTTGGGGATATCCAGGTCCTTGGCCACTTCCCGCAATCTGTATTTAATCATCATTGGCATGTTCCTCCTTCTCATCCGTCACGGCGTTTCCAAGTTTCTGCACTGCTTTGGAAAACCCCTTGTCTGTCACGGCCAGCACCCCGGCCCGCATCCCGCAGGCCCGGCCCAATTCTTCCATACCGGCCTGGATCCGCAGGGTGGGGACGCCTGCTCGGTCCCCTTCATAGCGAAGATTCTTCACTGTTTTCTCCGAGATATCCCGGGCTGCCAGGAGCAGGCTGGCTTTGCCGCTCCGCGCTGCGGCCACCGCCGCGTCGAACCCGGGCTCTATTTTCCCGGCGCGCTTGGCAAGTCCCAGCAGGGACAACAATTTATCAGCCATGGCCGCCTCCCTTCCCGGCGGGGAGCGTCTCCTCCGCCTCTTCGATCTCGATGATGGGCCGGCCTTGCTCGTCCAAGGGAGCGGAGGGCTTTTCCGGGACAGGTTCCGCCTTTTCCAAGGCGGCTTTCTCTATCTCTTCCTCCAGCCGCTGGTATACCTCCTCCGGGATCTTGCAGGAGAAGGCCCGTTCCAGCCTCCGTGACTTTTTCGCCAGCTTCAGGCACTGGGCGTCCCGACAGAGGTAGGCTCCTCTTCCCGGGCGCTTCCCCGTCAGGTCCAGAGAGATCTCCGGCGGCAGGGGACTGCCGTTTTCGTCCTCCTTCTGAGGGGCTTTCACCACCCGGACCAGCTCTTTCTTCGGTTTCATCTCACCGCAGCCCGCGCACATGCGCAGGGGCGTTTTCTTTGGCCGCATAGAGGCTCCTCCTTTCCCGGCGGGGCGATTTCCAGGCCCGCCTTATTCTTCCTCGCCGTAAAAGCCGCTTTCGGGCTTGATGTCGATCTTCCAGCCGGTGAGCTTCGCCGCCAGCCGGGCATTCTGGCCCTTATTGCCGATGGCCAGGGACAGCTGATTGTCGGGCACGGTCACGCGGCAGGACCGGGAACCGTCCTCGGCCACTTCCACAGACAGCACATTGGCCGGGGACAAGGCCGCGGCGATGAACTGCTTGGGATCCTCGCTGTACTCCACGATGTCGATCTTCTCGCCGCCCAGTTCCTCCACGATCTCAGAGACACGAGAGCCCCGGGTGCCGATGCAGGCGCCCACAGCGTCCACGTCGGGGTTGTGGCTGATGACCGCCAGCTTGGTCCGGGAACCAGCTTCCCGGGATACGGCCTTGATCTCCACAGTGCCGTCGTAGATCTCGGGCACTTCCGTCTCAAACATCCGCTTGACCAGGTCGGGATGGGTGCGGGAGATAATGGCCTTGGGGCCCTTCTCCGTCTCCCGGACGTCGACCACATACACTTTTATGTAGTCGCCCTCCTTCACATTCTCCCCGCCGATCTGCTCGTTCTTGGGCAGCACAGCCTCCGCCTTGCCGATCTTCAAAGAGATGGCGCCGGTGCGGGGGTCGATCCGCTCCACCAAGCCGCTGACCAACTCCTGATGCTTACTCTGGAACTCCTGCATCATCTGGCCCCGCTCGCTGTCCCGGATGCCCTGCCGGATGATGTTTCGAGCGGTCTGAGCGGCCACACGGCCGAACTGCTTGGTGTCCAGCTTGATCCGCACGAACCGGCCCACACAGGCAGTGGGATCCACCAACTTGGCCTTATCCAGCAGATACTGGCGGTTGGGATCCTCCACCTCTTCCACGATCTCCTTGCGCAGGTAGACGTTGAATTTCCCGGTGTTGGGATCCACGTCGATGTCCACGTCCTCGTTGCCGTAGTTGTTCTTGCAGGCGGTGGAGATGGCCTTCTTGATCTTATCCAACATAAACTCCACCGGAATTCCCTTTTCCTTCTCCAGCAGGCTCAGCGCCAGAAACAATTCCTCGTTGCCCTGCTTCTCCGGTTCCTTCTTCTTTGCCATGGTCTAGCCTCGCTCCTTTGCTACCTTATTCGTCAAGCCCTTCATCCACCGAATGGATGGAGGAGCACTCTTTCTTCTCCACGGTCACGCTGGTCTCCTCATCCAGCTGGATTTCCAGCTGGCCGCCCTCCTCTGCCCGCAGCAGAATGCCGCACAGCTCACGCTGGCCGTTTTCCAGGGGGCGGATGAGCCGGGCCCGCACCGGACGGCCCACATAGGCCGCAAAATGCTCTGGCCGGGTGAGCCTGCGCTCCAGCCCGGGGGAAGAGACCTCCAGCAGGTACTCCTGGGGGATGGGGTCCTCCCGGTCCAGCACGGGGCTCAGGGCGTGGGTCATGTCCACGCAGTCGTCGATGGAAACGCCGCCCTCCTTGTCGATAAATACCCGCAGGAACCAGTCGGCCCCCTCCTTGACGAACTGCACGTCCCACAGGGACAGCCCCAGCTCTTGGGCCAGGGGCCCGCACATCTCCCAGACACGCTGGGACACATTTCCTTTTTTCTTGGGTGCGGAACGCATGCTTCTCCCGTCCTTTCCCGGCCCTGGGGCCGCTTTTTCTGCTTTTGCTTTTCCAGCCGGCCGTCCTCGTCCACCCCCAGCAGCACGCCGGTAAGCTCCCGCTCCCCGGTCTCCAGGGGACGAATCAGCCGGGCACGCACAAGCCGGCCCACATAGGCCTGAAAATGTTCCGGCCGGGTCAGCTTCCGCTCCAGGCCGGGGGAAGATACCTCCAGGAGATACTCCTGGGAAATAGGGTCTTCCTTATCCAGAACAGGGCTCAGAGCGTGGGTCATATCCACGCAGTCGTCGATGGTCACGCCCTCCTCTTTGTCGATGAACACCCGTAAAAACCAGTCCGCTCCTTCTTTGACGAACTGCACGTCCCACAGGGAAAGGCCAAGCTCTTTTGCCAGGGGCTCAGAGAGCTCCCACACGCGCTGGGCCACGTTTCCTTTTTTCTTTGGCGCCGGACTCATGCGTTCCACCCTTTCCCGGCCCGAGGGCCGCTTTTTTTGGTTTTGCTTCATAAGCAAACAAAAGAGCGGGTCGCCCCACTCTTTCATCATCCTACGCTATACCTTAGTGATTATACCACCCGGTGCCGGGAAAATCAAGACTTTTTCTAGGTTTTCTCCGGTTTTTGGGCCCTGCGGCCCTCACACCTCCAGCTGCCGGGACAGGAACATAGACGCCGCCCGAAGACTCTCCAGCGCCTCGCCGGACACCTTCTGGGGAGAGCGTTCTCCTTTCAGGAGCATCACCGCCCCCATGGGGTCTCCTTCGGACACTACCGGGAACGCCGCCAGCGCTCCTGCCGGGAGTCCGTTGGCCACGGGGAGAGTCTTTTCCCCGGAACCGGTAAAGCTGCGCCGGTTCTGGACCAGCTCTTCCAGCTGAGGGGAGATGGGCTTGTGAAGCAGTTCCCGCTTAGCGGGCCCCGCCAACGCGATGATCTGTTCCCCGTCGCACACAGCGGCGGCCTGCCCGGTAAGGGACACCAACGCCTCGGCGTAAGCCTGGGCCAAAGAGGACATCTCCCCTACTGGGGAATATTTTTTCAAGATCACCTCTCCTGACACGTCAGTGAAGATCTCCATGGGCATTCCTTCCCGGATCTTCAGGGTGCGGCGGATCTCCTTGGGGATGACCACCCGCCCTAAGTCGTCGATCCGGCGGACGATTCCTGTGGCTTTCATACCATTCCTCCCATAAATTACTGCCGGTTGTTCCCGGCTTGATTTCGTAGGCTTAGTTTTGCCAGGTTTTTCGGGTTTATCCTCTTTTTTCATAATAAAGAAAAAACGTCCGGAGCCTACGCTCCGAACGTTTTCTCCAAAATCAGATAAATCGAAAATACATGCCCGCGGAACCTTCATGGCAATAATGTTCTGGTGACGCCAGAACTTCATCCCAGGAAATCCGCCCGTCCAACAGGCTATCGCACAAACGGATCATATCGTAGACCACCTGTTCACGGATGGGATTGAAATAGCAGGACTTGCCCGCCAGATAATCCTGCTGGCGGCGGGGATCACACCCATTCTCCTGGATGCCGTGTCCCCCCAGCCAAGCATACTGCCTCACCTGATCCAGATGGGGCAGAAAACGGGTCAGATCCTCCCGATACCGCGCCACAAGATCCATCGCTTGAGACTGGGGGCAGATCAACAGGACAATATACCCGGAACCGATGGCGTCCCCGGTGAAGAAGCACCTATGAGAATGGTCCGCGAACACCACAGAGTGAGACGTATGACCGGGAAGCTCCCAAACATCCAGCTCCACACCACCCAGATCGATCCTGGTCCCTTCCTCAATGGGCACAAGTTCCGGCAGATCCGCACCCGGCCGGCTCAGGGCTCCCGGATATTTGGAGAGGTTGTCCCGAACTTGGAGGATATCATCTTTATGGAGATATACTCGCTGAAACTTGTCGATCCAATGCATGTGGTCCCCATGAGGATGTGTCACCGCCACTTCCACAGGCAGATCGGTCAGTGTGGAGACTAATCCCGCTAAATCGCCTTCCCCCATTCCCGTGTCGATCAACAGGGCCTTTTCTTTGCCTTCCACCAGATAACAAGAAGCTGTGAACCAATCGTCAATGCGCCAGACTCCAGGTTTCAACCACATCACCTGGAATTGGGCCTTCCGATCCTGCTCCAAAAGCCACGGGACCACCCCGTCTTCCCGAACCGCTTTATCCAAAGGGTCTCCCTCATACAGGTCCCGCATTTGCACATGTTCAGAACCCGCGGTCAGCAGGCCCATGACAAGCCGCTCCACGTCCACCGCTACCTTTCCTTCCTGCAGGATCAGCGGTTCTTCTTTCACCGGATACGCACGAAGAGGAACATCCTTCATGGCTCTAGCCTCATAGGGATCCCCATGGCCTCCCACAGCACAGACTCCCGCGAACCACTGAGGAAAATGACTCCCCAGACGCCAGACCCAGTCCGCCACGGAAAGAGTCCCTGTCAAGGTAATCTTGTTTTCATTCACGTCCTCTCTCTGCCGCAGGGAGTAGAGCCAATCCCCCACATCCCGCTCCTGGGTCTGGGGATGGACCACCAAAGCTGCGGCACTTGCCCCATTCGCTTGGGAAAACACCAGAGCAAGGCTCTCTCGGGCCTCTCCTTCCCCACTGGCCAAGCAGACGATCAGCGGCTTTTTCCCAGAACCTGCCCCCTCTTCCCAGAAGCAAGTCAACTTTCCGTTTTCAGATGGAATATCTATGGTTTTCAAACCCATCTCTCCTTCCCAAACCAACACTTTTCCGTTAGGGCCTTACTGCGGTGCCGTCAGTGGTGCGAGCCAACAGCCATCCCGGTTCCCGGTAACGGCAGGGATACTTGGCCGCCTTTTCCTCATCGATGTCTATGCCGAATCCGGGCTTATCGTTGGCGTACAGATAGCCTCCCCGTACCTGAGGACAACCGGGGAACACCTCTTCCTCCTCGGGGGAAAACCCGGAAAACTCCTGCACCCCAAAATTGGGAATGGCAAGATCCAAATGGAGCTGGGCAGCAGCTCCCACCGGGGAAAGGTCCCCAGGTCCGTGCCAGGCGGTGCGCACGCCGAAAGCCTCACACAAAACCGCCAGCTTTCGAGCGGGAGTTAGACCGCCTATCTGGCTGACGTGGACCCGGATGTAATCGATCAGTCGCTTGGAGATCAGCTCTTTCCATTCCAGGGGGTTGTTAAACAGCTCACCCATGGCAAGAGGTACTGCCGTCTGGCTGCGGAAATGGCTAAACCACTCCACCTGCTCCGGCGGAAGGGCATCTTCCAGGAAGAACAGACGGTACGGTTCCAGCTGCTTGGCCAGTCCCAGCGCCTGAACCGGCGTCAAACGCTCGTGGATATCGTGAAGCAGCTCCACCTCGTACCCCAGTTTGTCGCGCAGATGGCTAAACAGCTTCACTACCCCCGCGCAGTACTGAGCAGGATCGTAGTAGGCGCCAGGTTTACTATTTTCCGGGGAAATGATCCGCTGTTTCCCTTTTCCCATCTGTCCGCCGTAGGTTCCCATCTGGCATCTCAGATATCGATACCCCTCTTCCATATACCGGCGGACATTTTCTTCCACCTCTTCGGGAGTGGCTCCATCGGTATGACGGTAGACCGCCGCCGCTTCCCGGCACTTTCCTCCCAGCAGATCGTATACCGGCATGCCCGCCATTTTGCCTTTGATATCCCACAGCGCTTCATCCACGCCGGAAATGGCGTTGTTGAGCACGGGACCGTTGCGCCAATAGGAACTGCCCATAGCTGTCTGCCAGATATCCTCAATATCGTTCACGCAGCGTCCTTCCAACAAAGGTTTCAGGTATTCCTCCACAGCGGTGGCCACGGCTGCCCATCGCTGAGTGAAGGTGGCGCAGCCCAATCCGTACAGTCCGGGCTCACTGGTCTCCACTTTGACTACTACCAAATCGATACCCCGAGGGGCTGTCAGAATCGTTTTGATATTCCGAATAGTAACCATATCCAGATAAACTCCTCTCTCAAACTGTTTTTTCAAGCACTTCTTCCGCGAACAGAGAACGAGCTTTGCTCCATCCATTGGAGTCTTCTCCGGGTACGACGTGCTCTGGCATACCGGGAAGGATCAGCCCTCCGTCGATCCTCAGGGTGGCGCCGGTGATATAGGAGGCCTTCTCCGAAACCAAAAAGGCCACGGCCTCTCCAATATCCTCAGGAACGCCGCAGCGTTCCAGAGGGATCTTCTTTCCCAGGTCGTCCCAAAAATCCGTTCTCCCTTGAGCCGCCAGTTCCTGTTTGTCCCGGACCCGGATAGCCCCGGGGGCCACATTGTTGACCCTGATACCGTAAGGCGCCAAATCCAGGGCGATGGACTGAATCGCCCGATTGAGCCCGGCTTTCAGCCCCCCGTAAAGAAAATCTCCCGCATAGGCGCGCTCTCCCCGAGACGAGGTGATATTGACCAGACTGCCCCGTATTTTGTTTTCTACCATATACCGCGCCGCGGCCTGCATCATCAATATGTAATTCTTGAAATCCAGGTGAAACAGCAGATCGAAAACTTCTGGCGTCAAATCCAGAATATTCTCAAACCTGGTCACCCCAGCATTATTCACCAGCAGATCCAACCCGCCCAATGCCTCAACGCTTTTCTCCAACAGTTCCGCTCCGGCGCCTTCCTGCTCCAAGGAAGCCTGGAAATAAAAACATTTCCCACCGTACTGCTCCTGAAGTTCTATAGCCAGCTTTTGAGCTTCTTCCTGCTTGGTGGCATAGGAGATGGCCAAGTCATATCCCTCTCTAGCCAAACACCGGGCGATCCCTTTCCCAATACCCCGGCTGGCTCCTGTCACCACCGCTTTTTTTCTTTCCATATAGTACTCCTCCTATCTGTTGCATCACTGAAAGGATCTCTCCCTCCATTTCACGCAGGACACGTGGGAAATTTCCACACTGCACAGCGCGCTCCCCAGCCGTCCGGTTTTTTCTTCCCTGGGGAACACCTCCAGTGTTCCCGGCTCCTGATTGGCCACCGCCACGTAGCGTCCGTCAGGACTGATGTGGAAGCTCCGGGGACACCATCCTCCCGTTGGGAACCTTCCCACGGGGTTCAATTCTCCGCCTTCTCCTTGGATCTGGAATCCACACAAGCATCCCGGCCCGCGGTCAGAAACATACAGGAATCTTCCGTCTGGGGAAACATGGATATCCGCCGCCAGGGAGCTTTCCGGGTCGTCTTTCTCCCGCAGTGAATACTCTCCCACCTGGTCCAACCGATTGTCCTGATACCGGAACACCAAGAGAGAACGGTCCAATTCTGTCACCAGATACAGCCATTTTCCGTTTGGATGAAACGCGAAATGCCGAGGTCCTTGTCCCGGTCCCACCCGGAACCAGGGCTGTTGCTGGTCAGGCGCCAGGCCCGTTTGGCTGTTTATCACGAACTGGTAGAGCCGGTCAGTGCCCAGATCCGCCACCAAAAGCCGGGAACCGTCCGGCGAGGGCTGAGCGGAATGAATATGGGCCTTTTCCTGCCGCAATGCATTGGGACCATGCCCCGAAAATTCTTTATAAAATGTGACCTCTCCCGAAGCGGCGTCCAATCCTGTAAGCGTCCCTCCGGCATACCCGGAAACATACAGGTTATTCCCGTCCATCACTCCGTGACACAAACCGGCTCCCGGAATTTCCTTGTGCCACAAAACACTCGATTCATCTTTCTCATCCAGGGAAAAACAGGCCGCGCCTGCTTTATCGGGGAGTTCTTCCACCACGTACAAACGCTCTCCCTGAGGCAGGACATAGGAAGGATTTCTTAACTCCCCATACTGTCTCCCCTTCCGAAGGACCTCCCCGTCAAAAGTCCAGGAACACACTCCGTCCCCAGCGGGTCCTCCCGTATACCTTCCTGTATACAGTTCATACTCCATAAACCCATCCACACCCTTCCTTTTGGTATCCATAGAATACGGAAGCCTGCCCACGCGAACAGGGCAGGCTTCTGTCTTTCTAAATATTTATTTTATCCCATGTTTTCCCAAAAAAGAAAGGACATTTATTGCTGGTTCAATTCATCCAGCAGAGGCTGGACCAGCTGCATTTTCTCATCCACCCAGTTACGCCAGTTGGTCTCCAGATCCCCGTCTTTCAGGATCAGCTGGGCATACTCCTCGTCCAAAGCCATATTGGCCTGCGTCTTAGCGCGAGAACTGTAAAACTCATAATCGTACTCTCTGGGCAGCAGGGTGGTCTCATCACTGATCTCGTCCCGCAGCTCGTAGAAATAGGAAATGGTATCCCGAGTTTCCTTGGTGTAGTTGGGAGTCACGAACTGGAAGTCATCGCCCAGAATAATGCCTCCAAAAAACACATCGGCAGAAGGATACTTGCTGCCCAAAATAGAGCTGGCATTGCCGGTGATCTCGTTGGGAAGGAGACTGACATATTCGCCATCTTCATCCATTTCCCAGTCTTCCCCTTCAAAGCCCATGTTGATGATCTCCTGGCCTTCCTCCGTGCAGCAGAAATCCAGGATATCCATGGCTCTCTCAAACTCCTCGTCGGTGATATTCGGGGAGAAGATGATGGCACCGTAGAAGTTCATGTCCTCACGATAGTAGTACTTTCCGTCCTCGCCTACCAGCTGAGCGATGTGTAGGGCTTCATCAGGATCCAGCCCCAGGTTCTTCTGCAGTCCGTCTTCCATCCGGCTTTGGATCATGTAACCCATGCCGTCGTCCAAAACGATACCCGCGGTGCCTCCGATATAGAACTTTTCCGTACCTTCATACCGGGTCAGGGTGTAGAATTCGGGATCTAGTAAGCCGCTGGTATAGAGGTTTTGGTATTTCTTCAGGCCTTCCAAGGTGCGCTCATCCGCCGGAGCCCACTGGAATTGACCGTTTTCATCCTTGTAGTAGCCGTCACCGATATTGATGGCTTCAGGGAAGATGGTGCCGGGATAGATCTTGGGCATATCATAGGTGCGGATGCTGATGGGCACCAGCTGGCTTCCCACGTTGCCCGGGTCCATTTCCTTGAACTTTGTGGCAATCTCTTCCAGCTCAGAGGGGCTGTATGTGTCTTTGATCTCCACGCCGCAGGCTTCCATCCAATCCTTGCGCATGTACAAAAGAGCGTGGTAGCTTAACCGTTCAGAAGGCCGGTGATTGGCGAAGATGGTACGGAACAGCACGTAAGTGCCTCCCAGATTCTCTTCCGCAACAGCTGCGCCGGGAACGTATTCCTGGCTTTTCGCCACATTGGGCCAGCGTTCTTTCCAGTCGTCCGGAAAACGATAGACCGCGTCTTGGGCGGCGTAGTCGGCCAGCTCACCGTAATTGAAGCCCCAGTGGGCCACGTCGGGCATATCTCCGGAGTTGATCCAAATGCGCAGCCGCTCATTCCAGTCGGAATCGTCCATAGTAGCGGCAGTCAAGTCGAAGGTCACGTTGAATTTGTCCTGCCAGAATTGACCATACGCGTCTCCGTCATAGTTAATTTCATGGCCTGTAATGCCCTCTTTATACCAGGAAAGCTCTACATGAGTGTCATACCCGCTCTCTTCAGCTCCGGTATCAGACACTTCCGCTGTGCTGGAATCTTCCGCCGCGCTCTGCGTGGAAGAATTGCTCTGGTTGGCGTCTCCGCCACAGGCCGCTGTGGTCAGTACCATGATAGCCGCTAACAGAGCCGCCATCAGCTTTTTACTCTTTTTCACTTTTTTCATCCTTTCGTTTTTGTTTTCCTGTCCTTGTGCCGGTCAGTCATTGATAAAGCTGCTATCCCCCCCTTTTTGTTGATTACAATAAAATACTCTTTAAGCCTTCACCGCTCCTACC
>HF972597.1:0-7343 GCA_000432995.1 Clostridium sp. CAG:1013 | reverse complement strand
ACACACACATGACAGGCAGGATCGTTACGATGACCGCCGCCATTTTCACGCCCATGTCAAAATTCTGCATCTGCTCCATGGCTGCGGCGCTGGTCACGTTGTTGACGATGCTGGACTCCATCACGATGGAACGAAGGACCAGCTGCAATGGCTGCATTTCCGTATCACGGATAAAAATCAGAGCGTTGTACCATTCGTTCCAACGGTCCACCAAGTAAAACAGTGTCAAAGTGGCGATAATAGGTTTAGACAAGGGGAGGATGATGTGGAACAGGATTCTCCACTCCCCCGCTCCATCCAGCCTGGCCGACTCAATCAGGGACTCCGGTAGAGACTGGAAATAGTTGCGCATAATCACGAAATAGAACACATTCACCGTTCCGGCCAGAACCACCGACCAGATCGTGTTGGTCAGGCCCAGCTCTTTCATCTGCAAGTACAGAGGGATGATGCCTCCGTTAAAGAGCATTGTAAAGAGGATACCTCCGATGATGATCTTTTTTCCAGGATAATCTCCCCGGCTGGTGCCATACGCCAGCACAGTGGTCAAAAGCATGTTCAGTGGGACTCCCACCAGCACCAGCAGGAACGATGTGCGGAATCCTGTCCAGATACGGTAATCGTTAAAAAGCATCTCATAGCTCTGCAGTGTAGGCTGGGAGGGAAAAAGCATCAAAGGGTTGTCCACGTATTCCTTCTGGGTCGCGAAGGAAATGGAGATGGCGTTGACGAAGGGAATGATGATCAAAAACATCCATATAGTCAGCAAGATGACCACAACAACATCCACAGCGTCGAATCGCCATTTGCGGATCAATTTCTGTTTTTCCATAATCTGTACCTCCTTCAACCAAACAAGCCGCTTCCGCCCAGAGCTTTCGCACCCCTGTCGGCGGCCACCAAAAACGCGCAGTTTACCACGGAACGGAAAAAGCTGACCGCTGTGGAGAAACTGAAATCAGGAGTGGAACCGAACGAAATGTTGTAGATGTACATGTCCAGGATCTCCGATACGTCTTTTACAGCGGGATTGGACAGGTTGAAGATCTGATCAAATCCTCCGGACATCATGTTGCCCATCTGCAATACGAACATCACCGAAATGGTAGGCAGGATGTTGGGAAGGGTGATGCGGAAAATCTTCTGTACCCGGGAAGCTCCGTCCAGATCCGCCGCTTCGTATTGATCCATATCGATCCCCGAAATGGCCGCCATGTAGATGATGGCGCTCCATCCAGCGGACTTCCAGTTTTCCGTGATATACAGCAGCGGCTGGAACAGGTTGGCATTTCCCGTAAAGTTTACCGTCTCTCCTCCAAAGGATAGGATCAAACTGTTCACCAGACCGTCATAGGAAAGGATATTGATCACAATACTGGCCACGATGACCCAGGAAAGAAACTGGGGGAATGTCAGCACGGTCTGCACCAATTTTTTGTACCGCTTCATTTTCAGCTCGTTCATCAGCAGTGCCAAAATGATGGGGATGGGGAACTGAAAGATCAATCGTCCGGCGTTGATCCACAAAGTCGTTCCCACGGACTTTAAAAAGGAGGGATCCCGGAACACATATTGGAAATTCTCCAACCCGCACCAAGGGCTCCCCCAGATCCCCGCCTTCATGCTGTATGATTTGAACGCCAGCTGTAAACCCGACATAGGCCCGTAGGCAAAAATAATGAACCATACAATACCCGGCAGCATGATCAGATAGATTGCTTTGTTCTTCCAGATCTCTTGCCACAGAGACCTTTGTTTTACTGTTCCGTCCTTTTTTCTCACATTCCTCCGCCCTCTCTTTTAGGATATTTGGCTAAATTTCGCTAAGGAAATTTCCAAAATCTATGCTTTTATTGTATCGAAAGATCTTCTGCTTGCACAGAAACAGCTTTTTGCACTTCTCTCACAAAATTAATCTTTTGCTAAAATTTCTCTATTCTATTCTCTAAATCTAGGAATTTTGACAATCCCTTTTGTCCTTGCCACAGTCTTTCCTTTGATTCCACCCACATACCATAATTCTGTTTCTTTACTTCCCCTCAGGGAAAAGGTATACTCAAAGGCATTCTTCCCATCCATGCAAAGGAGACTGCCCATGACCGTTAAATGTTCCCTTTCCATCAAACGTCTGTTGCAGATCAGCCTTGCTATTATGCTGCTTTTTCTGCTTATCATTTCCCTGCTGTACTATCTGTTCATTTACACCTTTTCCCAAGATCAGTTTGAAAGCTCCTTTCAAACTTTTTCCGAAAGCATTGAAACCCAGCTGGACGCTCAGTTTCAAAGCGTGGAACAAAGCGTCATCCAGCTCTCCTATTTCTCCAACATGCAGGAGATTCTCTTCAGCAATGATCCTCTGGTATATCTCAATAACATCTCTGGTTGCAATCAGCTTTTGGATTATTTGAAAATGGCCTCCCCCATGATCACCGAGGTCATTATCACCAGCCCCTACGGTCACACTTTTTATTCCGGAACCGCCGGGAAATACCGCTACCAGCAGTTCGCAGAGAAGATCATCCAGCAAAACCAGAATATGTCCCACGATTCCTTCTTTCTCACCATTCCTCCCGAGGATGATTCCAATCAACTGCCCCAGCTTGTTTACTGCTTTCAGGTGCATAACACGCTGCTTCCCGGATACGTTTCCAACGAGTACGCGTTTGGGATGGCACTGATCGATATCAATGTTTTAGCCGGCCTGTCTTCCTCCGGGAATTATGCGGGGGAAATCAAGGCTATCCTTTACCGTGATGACGTAGTGTACACCAGCAGGGAAGTCTCTCAAGCGGAAATGGAGGCGTTGCAAGAGGAAAACCACCGCAATTTCCGGCTGGGAGGAGTTGACTTTACCTGCCACACGGTGATGCTGGAAAACTTGGACATGTCCATTGTAGATCTGGTTCCCACCGCGGATCTTCTTCAAAACAGTGCCATGGCACGAAATATCGGTACGGCGGTTCTTTTGATTACCTGCGCTTGTCTAGTATTTTCCACCTGGTTTATCCTCCATCATATTTCCGTGCCCGTAAAACAGATGGTTACGGATATGCGTGATATCCAGGCAGGGATTAAAAAAACACTGACTCTTCCCAAACTAAGCGATCTACGATATGTGGCCGAAAGCGTCAACCGGACCCTAGAGGTATTGGAGACCTCCAACCGCCGTCAGCAGGAAATGTCCCACACACTGTACCAGACCACGCTGGCGCAAAAACAAGCCCAGTTAAACGCCTATAAAAACCAGATCAGCCCTCATTTTCTCTTCAACACCTTGGAAAGCATGCGGAGCATGGCCCATCATTACCAAGTTCCTATCTTGGAGAACATGCTCACCTCCTTGGCCAGTCTTTTCCGTTACAGCCTTCGGAGTAGCCTGGTAGTGTCTCTGAGGGAAGAGCTGAACCATGTGCAGCATTATTTCAACGTAATGGATATGCGTACACCCCAGCGCTATGAACTGCGGGTAGAGGTCTCACAGGAAGCACTGCGCCATCCTCTTCTTTCCATGGTGTTGCAGCCCTTGGTGGAAAACTCCATCACCCATGGTTTTCGCAGAAAAAGAAGACCCTGTATTCTTCTCATACAGGGCCGGGTAAACGAGGAAAACGGTATACTTTTCCTTTCCGTGGTGGATAACGGAATGGGGATCCCCCCTGAAAAACTCCAGGAACTGGACCAGCGCAGTTTTCAAGAGGGTGAAGCACTTCAAAATGACCACATTGGTCTTGACAATGTTCTTCATCGTCTGCGTTTGTTTTATGGGGAAGGTTTCCGGTTTTCCCTGCGTTCCCAGGAAAACCACTACACTGCCATCACTCTTTATATCCCTAAATTTCCTTCGGAGCCTTCCCGATAGGCTTCGGGGGTTTGTCCGATGTATCTTTTAAACAGTTTCCCAAAATAGCTGTAATTTCCAAACCCTACTTCTTCCGCGATCTCCTGGAGCTTTTTCCCGCTGCTTCGGATCAGATACGACCCGTAGTGGATGCGCACATGCTGGACAAAATGGATGACCGACATACCGGTCCCCTTTTTGAACAGGGCGCAAAAATAGGGTTCGGAAAAATGGAACTTCTCCGCCACTGCCCCTAAGGAGAGTTCTTCTCTCATATTTTCGCAGAGATAAAACTGGATCTCCCCCACATTTTTCTTGCTGGAATAGGTAAATTCTCCCCACAACGCATACCAGGCTTCTTGGATCATCTGGGGCAGTGCGGATATTCCCTCCTTGTGCTCTCGGCTGATCCCCCACTTTCGCTGATCTTCCTGGGGCAGGCTGGGCCAAGTCATGCGGGATCCCGAAGACGCTCTCAGATACGCTCCACCGGCACCTTTGACCAAAAGGGGGATCCATTTTTCTTCTTTGGGCACCTCCGGTTCTTCGCAGGGATGAGAACAAAGGTACAAGACCTCTGTTTGATAGTTCTCCATCTGATTTTGGAGCGGTTCCGCTTTGCGCAGGATCTCTTCGGAAGGATCATTCCATTCTACGCTTACAAGGTCATTCCGCTCTCCCAGATGACGCAGCAGCATTTTTGCGGCATTGCAAATATCTCCCGCGTTGTAGGGCTTTAAAATATATTCCCACACATGTAGGCGAATCCCTTTCTGCGCCGCCTCAAAATCTTCATAGGAGCTGATCAGCACAAACTCGCATTTCAGTCCCTTTTTCTGGGACATCTCTATAAGATCCAGCCCGGAAAGGCCGGGCATCCGAATATCTGTAAACACCACATCCGGTTCTTTTTCGCACAGGAATTCAAAAGCTTCCTCCGGATCGGTAAACTGGCCCACAACGGAAAAACCTTCCCTGCTCCAATCTATAATTTCCGCCAACCCCTGCAACGCCCATGGCTCGTCATCGATGATCACTACCGTATACATACTGATTCCCGTCCCTCCTTATAGTGCTGAAATATGAACGCAAGACAAAACATCAAGAGAGTTCTGTCTCCTGATGTTTTGTCTTTTGTCTGTGTATGTGTTCTTCCAGGATCCCTTCATTCTCAGAAAGGATTCTTCTTCGAGTAAACCTTGTCCTCAAACCAAAGATCGTGGGCCAATTCCACCACCATGCGAAGCTCATTGGGGGAAGTAATCTTTTCACCCAAGACCACCACGTTGTCAAAATGGATGTTCCGAGGACGGCTCATTTCGGTGTGCATTTCAAATCCCCGGATAATGGAGACGGGGAACATGCCGTTCAATATCTCGATGTTTTTAAAGTACACGTCCTCCACACTGCCCCGTTTCCGGTCCAGAGAATACTTGGAATCCAATACCTTGATGTCGATAAATTTCTCCTGGGCGTCCTCAATGCGGATATCCTCATAGACGATATTGTGGATATACGCCCGATCCGCGTTGTGAATAGTCAGCACGCCTCCGGACTGATTCCCTTCGTATTCGCAGTGAACAATGTCCAGATCCCGGAAGGTGATATCGCACACTTCGTCACAGCGCACTTCATACCCGATCTCCACCGCGTTTCCAGGTTCGGCGTTCCACAATACGCACCGCTCTACCAAAATGTCCTTCACGTTCCTGTTGGCGGCGGGATCAGGATAGCTGGCCGCCTTGATGCACACACAGTCATCAGATGCCCGGATGAAGGAATCCCGCAGGACTACATGCTCGCATCCCACAATATCGATGCCGTCGCCCGTGCACACCCGGGACATGATGTTCACATCCTGGATCTCCAAGTTTTTGCAGGCACCGGGAACCACGTGCCAGGAGCCTCCGTCCACAATGGTGATGCCCTGAATCTTTACATCGTCGCAGAACACCATGCGGATCATGGGCCTGCCTCCACCGTTTTCCTCTTTCGGATGCCAAACGCATCCATTTAAGATGCCGTTGCCCAAAATGCGCATACCATGGGCAAACAAAGCGCTCACACAGCCGCAGACCACGCTTCCCTCTTCCAGATAGGCGGTTTCCCCTGCCTTCATTTTCAAGGTGCCCACATTGTAGACCTTTCCGCTTTCAAACAGATAATCCACCTTTTCCGGCTTAGGAACTCTCTTAGTACACAAAATGAACAAGGGAGTTTTCAAGTCCCCATCCAGTTCCAGAGTCACCTTTCCCGGTTTTTTAAGCGTGAAAGAGATCTCGCTGCCGGAGATCTGGGCCTGGATCCCAGCTTTCGCCGGCCGAAATACCGCCTGCTGGAACTCACGGGATACCTGGACCTTCAGCTCCAAGGGGGAGTCGTCCTCCACCACCGGGATCACATAATCAAAGCTGTCTGTATGATACACTTTCAGCTGTTTTCCACCGCAGACCACCGTATACAGCGAAGACTCTTCCAACTTTTCCACTTGAAACAATGGCTCGGTGATCCTTGCGGGATTCGGATTGTACCGTACACCCATTTCATTCAGCTCCTCCCTTTTTTTAAGCTCCCTGTTTGGGAGCAATTATAGGATATCATTTTCACCCTCCGCGGAAAACAAACAGAATTTTCCTCTTTTCCAACAAAATTAAGCAATCAGCCTAGTTTTATCATTTTTTGTGTTAGATACCTAGATATTTTGCTGCAATCCATTTTTTTAACTAGGAAAAAATATCTTTTTTTAGTTCTTCTCTCCTCCGGAAAGGAATTAAAAAGAGGACTACCGCAGATTGCGGCAACCTTCTTTTCCCATCATGACATTGGGTATGTCTTAGGAAAACTCCTCTTTCCTGGTTCCAAAAGAGAAGTACCGGATATCATTAGTTTCCCACAGCTAAAACCCTTTGCTTTGATTTTTTCTCCCTTTCCTCCTGACAAATCCCCTTTCGTCTGCTACAATAGAACCATAAAACATCAGGTGGAGGAAGCCGGGACACTGTGCCCGGCTCTGTATGGAAAGGAGTTTTCCCCCATGGAATTTCAAGCGCTGACAAGCTATCTGGACAGCCTTGGGGAACAGTACGGCGTTCCCGGACTGGACTTCAAGATCATGAAGGAACACGAGACCGTATACCGGCACATGGCCGGCCACAGTGATTACCTGGGCCAGCGGTCTGTGGAAGGCAATGAGCTGTACGATCTGTACTCCTGCACCAAGGTGGTCACCATGACCGGCGTGATGCAGCTGGTAGAGCAGGGCAAGCTGGGTCTGGAGGACAAGCTCAGCGATTACCTGCCGGAATTTGCCCAAGTGCGGGTGACGGATAACTTTGACTTCACCGCCGGCGGCTGGCCCAGCCAGGACGCTCCCAGTCATCCCGCCAAGGAGCCCATCACCATCCGGCAGCTGATGACCATGACCGCTGGACTTTCCTACAATACCGACGGGGAACCCCTGCGGGAGATGATCCAAAAGAACCCCATGGCCACCACCCGGGAACTG
>HF972596.1 GCA_000432995.1 Clostridium sp. CAG:1013 | reverse complement strand
ATCCGGTGCGGCAGATTAAGAACCAGTTCGCCAAGGATTACGCCAAGGCCGAGTACAGCCAGATCTCCGACGAGGAGCTGGAGAAGCTGGGCAGCGGCGCCCTGTACCGGGCTGCCGTGGAGGGCGACGAAAAGACCGGCGACTTCCTGGCCGGACAGATTTCCGGCATGGTGAATAAAGAGCAGCCCGCCGCCGAGATCATCAAGGAGATGTTCGAGCAGGCGGAAGAGGTGCTGAAAGGAGCCGACAAATGGGTAAAATAGCCTTTGTTTTCGCGGGCCAGGGAGCCCAGTACAGCGGTATGGGACAGTCCCTGTGTGAAGTGAGCCCTGCCGCCAAGGCCGTGTTCGACGCCGCCGACACCCTGCGTCCCGGCACCAGCCAGCAGTGCTTTACCGGCACCGCTGAGGAGCTGTCCATCACCAAGAACACCCAGCCCTGCCTCTACTGTGTGGACCTGGCGGCCGCCAAGGCCCTGGAAGAAGCAGGCGTGACCCCCGACTATGTGGCGGGCTTCTCCCTGGGAGAGATCGCCGCCCTCAGCTTTGCCGGGGTGTTCAGTGAAGAGCAGGGATTCGATTTTGTGTGCAAGCGCGCTGAGTCCATGCAGAAGGCCGGGGAGGAAAATCCCGGAGCCATGGCCGCAGTGCTGAAGCTGAAGAACGAGCAGGTGGAAGAGCTGTGCGCTGGCTTTGAGAAAGTGTGGCCGGTAAACTACAACTGCCCCGGCCAGCTGGTGTGCGCCGGTGAGAAGTCTCAGATTGAGGAATTCTGCGGCAAAGTGGCAGAGGCTGGCGGCAAGGCCGTGCCTTTGGCGGTGAGCGGCGGATTCCACTCCCCCTTTATGGAGAGTGCCTCCCAGACCTTGAAAGAGGTGCTGGAGCCTATGGAACTGGGAGAGGCCAAGGTGCCGGTGTACGCAAACTACACCGCCCAGCCCTATGACGGTTCTGCCAAGGAGCTGATCACCCAGCAGGTGAAGAACCCGGTGCGGTGGCAGGAGACTGTGGAAAACCTGTGCGCCCTGGGGGTGGATACCTTCATCGAGTGCGGCCCCGGCAAGACATTGTGCGGGCTGATCCGCAAGACGGTAAAGGGCGTCAAGACCCTGAACGTTCAGGACAAGGAGAGCCTGGAGGCCGCCTTGGAGGCCTTGAAGGGCTGAGATCCGGCAGAATCGAATTGGGAAACACCCCGGACGGAGTTTTTCCGGCGGGGAGAACATAGATCCAAAACTAAAAAGTAAGGAAGCCGTTCCCCATAGGATAAGGGAGGGGAATGGACAGGAGGTCAGACATATGAAGCTGGAAGGAAAAATCGCGCTGGTCACCGGCGCTTCTCAGGGCCTGGGCAAGGCCATCGCCCTGAAGCTGGCGGAAAACGGCGCTGACGTGGCGGTGATCTTCGTGGGGCCGGAGGAGCCCGCGCTGGAGACCTGCAAGGAGATCGAGGCTTTGGGCCGCCGGGCCATCAGCTATCCCTGCGACGTGCGGGATGAGCAGGCCGTGGAGGAGACCGTAGCCGCGGTGAAGAAGGACCTGGGCAAGGTGGACATCCTGGTGAACAACGCCGGCGTCACCCGTGACGGCCTGATGGTCACCATGAAAGACGCGGACTACGACATGGTGCTGGATATCAACCTGAAGGGCGCCTTCCACATGATCCGCGCCTGCTATCGTGACTTCATGCGGAAAAAGAGCGGTAAGATCATCAACATCAGCTCCATCGCGGGCCTGGTGGGCAACGTGGGCCAGGTGAACTACGCCGCTTCCAAGGCGGGCCTCATCGGTCTGTCCAAGAGCGTGGCCAAGGAGCTGGGCAGCCGCGGCGTTTGCTGCAACTGCATCGCTCCCGGATTCATCGAGACCGCTATGACCAAGGACATCAAGGAGGATAACCCCCTGCTGGTGCAGGTCCCCATGCGGAAGATGGGCACTCCTGAGGACGTGGCCAATGTGGCTCTGTTCCTGGCCTCTCCCGAATCCGACTACATCACCGGCGAAACCATTCGCGTGGACGGAGGTCTTGCCATATGAGAAGAGTAGTCATCACCGGCATGGGCTGCGTCACCCCCGTGGGCAACGACGTGCCTGCTTTTTGGGAAAATATTAAAAACGGCAAGTGCGGCATCGGGCCCATCACCCATTTCGACGCCACCGACTACAAAGTGAAGGTGGCCGCTGAGGTGAAGGACTTCGATCCCCTGCAGTACATGGAAAAGTCCGACCTGCGCAAGTATGACGTATTCTGCTGGTACGCCATGGCCGCGGCCACTCAGGCTGTGGAAGAAAGCGGCATCAAGGACACTCTGCCCCCCGAGCGGATCGGCACCTACTTTGGTTCCGGCATCGGCGGCATGAAGACCTTCGCCGAGGAGCAGGGCGTGCTCATGGAGAAGGGCCCCCGCCGGGTGTCCCCCTTCTTCGTGCCCGGCATGATCATCAACATGGCCGGCGGTCTGATCGCTATTAAATACAATTTCCAGGGAGCTTCCATTCCCATCGTCACCGCCTGCGCCACCGGCAACAACGCCATTGGCGAGGCTTACCGCGCCGTGAAGCACGGCTATCTGGACGCTGTGCTCACCGGCGGCGCGGAAGCGGCGATCCTGCCCATCGGCGTGGCGGGCTTCAGCAACATGAAGGCCCTTTCCACCACCGAGGATCCTGCCGCTGCCTGCGTGCCCTTTGACGCTCGCCGCAACGGCTTCGTCATGGGCGAGGGCGCTGGCGCTCTGATGCTGGAAGAGTACGAGCACGCCAAGGCCCGGGGCGCCAAGATCTACGGCGAAATCTGCGG
>HF972595.1 GCA_000432995.1 Clostridium sp. CAG:1013 | reverse complement strand
TTGGCCCCTTGCGTGTACCATTGTAACACAAGGGGCCAAGTTTATAAAGCGTTAAATCAAAGTTTTCTGTTTTTGCGGAACTTGCGCAGCTCCTGTGGGGAAACACTGCCCATATCGCCGATAGACAAGGCTACCGAATGCTTGATGGGCTTCCACTCGATGTTTCCAAACACCGCCAGCAGCATGGCCAGACCAAAGCTGAACACAAAGAAGGGGAAGGTAAAGGAGTAGGCGATCTTCTTCCCTTTCGAACAGTGAATACGCTTCCATTCCGTTATCAGGGTGAGAATACCCATCAGATACATGGTGGCGTAAGAGTTGATAGCAGAGGCCGTCAGGGACATGAAGAACACACCCATCTCCCGGCGCGCAGAGGTGATTCCCACCACCAGCATAATACCGTTGAGCACAATGCTGATCACGGTAATAACCACCGCGGGAATTGCACACATGAGCATGTCGTAGCAGGAGAAGCTGCCTTCGCCCAGCATGGTCTTGGCCATGCTGCCTCCCCGCTTGGCAACCACCTGGAGATAGCCCTTCACCCAGCGGGAACGCTGAATGACAGACTGCTTAAAGCTGGTGGGCTGCTCGTCATAGAACACAGCGTCATGGCAGTAGGCGATCTTCTTGCCACGGGAGACCAAGTCGGCGGTGAATTCCAGATCTTCCGTGAGCAGGAAATAATCCCATCCGCCCAGCTCATCCAACAGATCCTTAGCCACCAGGAAGCCGGTGCCGGAAATGTTGCAGCTGGTGCCCAGATAGTCTCTGGGCTGGTTCAAATATTCGGACTCCCGCAAGAACCACAGGCCATAGCCGGCGGTGATCCAGTTATCTCCGAAATTCTTGGTGTTGCGGTAACCGGTAACCACCTGGTTGCCGTTGGAGAACACCTTGTTCATCTCTTCGATGTAATGGGGGTCCAGCAGATTGTCGGCGTCAAAGACGAAAAAGCCGTCGTAATGCTCCTGGGGATAGTTCTCCTGGATCTTCTCCAGAAGGAACCGCAGGGCATAGCCCTTGCCCACCTGCATCTTGTTCTGCCGCTCAAAGACTCTAGCTCCGTGAGCAGCGGCAATAGCAGCCGTGTCATCGGTGCAGTTGTCCGCTACCACATACACGTCCACCAGGTCAGAAGGGTACTCCTGACCATGGATGCTCTCCACCAGCTGGGCGATGACGGAACTCTCGTTCCGGGCGGCAATGAGCACCGCATACCGGCACAGTTTCTGAGCAGTGAAGGACCGGCGCTTATTCAGCAGCCGCACCACGGCGAAGACGGCCTGGTAGCAGTAGCAGGCCACAAACAGAGCTGCCATCAAGAAGTTGATCGTCGATAAAGTTTCCATAAATCTCTCCTCTCCCTGCTCACAGAAAGCAGACAAAGAACTTTTTCCTTTCCATCGGGCGGCAAACCAACACCAGTAACAACCGGGGACCAAAGGGATCCAAACACCGTGGGAATACGGCCAAAGTCTGCCAATCATAAACTCGTTTTTTACGTACCGCCGTCTTGGCGGTTCCAATTATAGCACACTTTGATGATATTGTGAACAAATGAATAACAACACGACGATTTTCTTAAGAATTTATTAATCCAGGATGTCTTTCCAAAAAAATTTTGTGGATTTGCAAATTAGGGCTTGCATTTTTCGGCAAAATCATGTAAACTAATCAGGCAACAGAAAATTGGGCGCTTAGCTCAGCTGGCTAGAGCATCTGCTTGACGTGCAGGGGGTCAGCGGTTCAAGTCCGTTAGCGCCCACCATGTTTACTGGTACAAAATGAA
>HF972594.1 GCA_000432995.1 Clostridium sp. CAG:1013 | reverse complement strand
CAAAGAGAACTCAACCCGAATCTTTTTCGAGTCGACCTCACCCTTGGAAAGCAAGACAACCGTCTCTACATGGCTTGTGGCCGGGAACATGTCTACGGGGGTGGCTTCCAGAGGCGAGTAGCCCAACTCCTGGAACAGTTTTAGATCCCTTGCCAGGGTGGCAGGATCGCAGGAAACATACACGATCCGCTGGGGAGCGTATCCTGCCACGGTGCGGATCAGTTCCGGATCGCAGCCCTTTCGGGGAGGGTCTAGGATCACCACGTCTGGGCGCTCTCCACGCTGGGCCAGCATCTTAGCTGCTTCCGCAGCATCTCCACAGAAGAACTCTCCATTTTCTACCCCGTTGAGCCGGGCGTTTTCTCTAGCATTCTCCACTGCCTCCGGGATGATCTCCACTCCAAGCAGTCGTTTAGCATTGTGAGCCATGGAAAGACCGATGGTACCGGCGCCGCAATACAGGTCCAGAAGAAGTTCTGTGCCGGTGAGGCTGGCATACCCAGCAGCAAGGCCGTAAAGCCGCTCCGCTTGGGTACGGTTAACTTGATAGAAAGAGAGGGGGGAGAGACGGAACCGCAGGCCGCACAGGGTGTCTTCGATCACGTCATCCCCGTAAACAGTGCGGCATTTTTGTCCCAGAGCCACATTGGTCTTGTCCCGGTTGGAGTTGACCACAACGCTTGTCAACCCCGGCACTGCCTTCTTCAGGGCGGAAACCAACTCTGCCTCGTGATGAAGCCCATTTCCGTTGACCACCACGCAGGCCATCACTTGGCCACTCTTTTCCCCATATCGCAGATACAGTCGCCGCATCCGTCCAGAATGGCTGGCCTCATCGTAGATGGGGTCGCCGTATTCCTTCGCCCATTCCCGGAAGGCGTTCATTGCCTCGTTGAATACTTTCGGCTGTAACTTGCAGGACTGACAGTTCACAATGCGGTGGGAATTCACCGCGTAGAAGCCCATGGTCATGTTCCCGTCACGGTCCTGACCTAAGGGGAGCAGGGCTTTGTTTCGGTAGCCGTCCCGGTCATCCGCTCCCAGGATGGGTTTTACAGGCAGGTCATGGAAACCGCCGATCCGCTCCAAANNNNCCGCCGATCCGCTCCAAAGCATCCCGTACGCGAGCTTCTTTGATTCTGAGCTCCGCCTGATAGGAGATATGCCGATAGCAGCAACCGCCGCATTGAGCGAAACAGGGACAGTCGGGCTCCACTCTGTCTGGGGAAGGGGAGAGCAGCTCTTCCAACCGGCCAAAGGCATAGTTCTTCGCCACCTTGACGATCCGTACCCGGGCTTTGTCCCCCGGGGCAGTCAAAGGGGTGAACACGGCCATACCTTCCCAATGCCCTACACCGGCCCCTTGAGCCGTCATGCCGGTGATTTCCATTTCCACTATTTCGTTTTTTCGCAGCAATGCCATCCGGATCGTTCCTTTTCTGTAAACTGTCCATGATTGTAGCACAAAACCCCTGAAAGTACAAGCAGAATGCGGGTTTGAGGGATCTTTGTTGTGCTGAATTTATAAAAAGGGATTTTTGGGATTTTCCAGATTGTGAAAAAAAGAGATTCTCCGTGAAACGGTTGACAACGGCGGTGCGCGTGGCTATAATATGATCGTAGTCAAGAGTACAAGCCTAGCGGCTGAAAGCCGCACTTTTCAATACAACTCCTCCCCAAAAGAAGGAAAAGGACCGGATTACCGGTCCTTTTCCTTTTTCTATGGAAAGTTGTGAAACAGACTGCGAATCCTTCCTAAATTCTGAAGCTGAAGTTTCAGTGTTTTGGAACGGGAATAGAGATCTCAGCCCTTTGCCATACGGTAGATCTCCTGGATATTCTCCTGACGGAGGACACGGAACAGGCCAATGGTCCGGCCGCCGAAGCAGCATTTTTCTGCCAGGGTGACGATCTGCTCTTCGGTCAAGTCGCAGCCCAGCTCCCGGATATTGGTGGGCATTCCGATGGAACGGTAGAACTCCTCCATAGCTTCGATACCTTTGAGAGCGGTCTCTTTGGGATCGCCATTGCAGGAGATGCCAAAGATTTTCCGAGCGAATTGAGCAAAGCGCTCCGGCTTGTCCTCATACACGTACCGGGCCCAACTTCCCCAAACAGCCGCCAGTCCGGCGCCGTGGGCTACGTCGAACATGCCGCCCAGCTCGTGCTCGATCTGGTGGCAGGCCCAGTCGCCACGAGGACCGCCGCAGGCCATCAGGTTGTTGTGAGCCAGAGAGCTTGCCCACATCACTTCAGCACGGGCCTTGTAGTTTTCAGGCTCCTTCATCAAGATGGTGGCGTTTTTCATCACCGTGCGGATCAGGGCTTCTGCCATGCCGTCAGTGAGCTCCATGGTGTCATCCTTCACGAAATACCGCTCCATCACGTGCATCATAATGTCTGCGGCGCCGCAAGCGGTCTGATAGGCGGGGAGGGTGTAGGTGAGCTCCGGGTTCATCACGGCGAATTTGCACCGGCACACATCGTTGTTGTAGCCCCGTTTGATACCGCCCTCTTCCTTGGTGATAACGCTGGAGTCACTCATCTCACTGCCTGCCGCAGCGATGGTCAGCACCGCACCGATGGGGGCGCAGGCGGTGGCCACATGCTTGTGGTCATACAGGTCCCACACGTCGAAGTCGTTGGCCAGGCCGTAGCCGATAGCCTTGGCGGAGTCGATAACACTGCCGCCGCCTACGGGCAGCAGAAAGTCCACGCCCTCTTTCCGGCAAAGCTCGATGCCATCATACACCAGGGACAGCCGGGGATTGGGTTTTACGCCGCCCAGCATCACGTAGGGCAGGCCGGCTGCTTCCAGGGAAGCGCAGACACGATCCAGAAGACCGCTTTTTTTTGCGCTCTGCCCGCCGAAGTGTACCAGTACCTTTGTGGCGCCCTGCTCCTTGCAGAGCTGGCCCACCTGATTTTCTGTACCCTTGCCGAATACAACCTTGGTCGGCGCGTGGAAAATAAAATCGTTCATGTACAACGTCCATCCTTTCCAAATGAAAAATACTCGGTCTATGTGCGAAGCGCTCCCATGGGGAACGCTGAGACGCCTGCTGCTTTCAGCTCACCACATTCTGAGGCTTTCCCTCCATATAACGCTGGAGGTTATCTGCCACGGTTTCGATGAGCCGCTCACGGGCTTCCCTTGTGGCCCACGCCACGTGGGGAGTGAGAACACAGTTCTTTGCCCCCAGAAGAGGGTGATCCGGGGCCGGGGGCTCCTGGGTGAACACATCCACGCCTGCTCCCGCTAGACGCCCTTCGTTCAAAGCCTGGGCCAGGGCTGCCTCGTCCACCACAGCGCCCCGGGCTGTATTGATAAGGAAAGCTGTGGGTTTCATCATCGCCAGATGTCCCCGACTCACTAAGCCACGGGTTTCCTCTGTCAAAGGACAGTGTAGGGAGACAACATCGCTTTTTTTAAACAGCGTTTCCAGGTCAACCCAACGGCAGCCCTCAGGCGCGGGCTTTTGGGTGCGGCTGTACAGAAGAACCTCCATGCCCAAGGCCAGACCAAGCTGGGCCATCCGCTGCCCTGTGCTGCCGAATCCTACCAGGCCCAGGGTTTTCCCGGCAAGCTCTACAGGGAGCAGCGACTGGTGGCTTTCCTCTACAGCCTGGGTCCAGTGGCCTGCTCTGGTGAGATCGCTGGAACGCTGGACTTTATTGCACAGACACAGTAGCAGCGCCAAGGCGTGTTGGGCCACAGAGGCCTCACAGTAGTGGGGTACATTGCACACGGTGATACCAAACTCTCTGGCTGCTTGGGTATCAATGGTGTTGTACCCGGTGGCCAAAGTGCCCACATAGCGCAGCTGGGGAAGCTGGGAGAACTCCTCCCGTCCTAAAACGTTCCGGTTCAGGATGACGGCCTGGGCGTTTCGCAGGCGCTCCAAAACCAGTTTGGAAGGGGTCTCATGGTATACCGTGAGGTTTCCTAGACGCTCCAAAGGTTCCCAAGAGAGATCACCTGGGTTGGTGGTGCCTCCATCCAAAACAACAATATTCAATCTGTCGCCCTCCTCTCAGTAACGATTATAATGCCCCCACCAAGTATTTGCAAGGGGCGGCTTGACGGCCCGATGCTGACAGGGACTTGCCAGAGGCGCAGCCTGGGGGTTGATTCTGGCGGCGGTTTGTGGCATAATGCAGGGTAGGGTATTTTTTGGAAAGACTTGAGGTGGAATTGTGGAATCAACAAAACGGAAACATCCCAAGGGACTGATCCGACGGTTCATCCCTTATTTCAAGAAGTATACAGGCGTGCTGGTGTTCGACCTGTTCTGTGCGGCCCTGACCACGGTGTGCGAACTGGTACTTCCCATGCTGGTGCGCTATGTGACCAATGCTGGCATCAATGACCTTGCTTCGTTAACGGTAGAGATGATCGCGAAGATCGGCGCTCTCTACCTGTTTTTGCGCTTGGTGGATGCTGCGGCCAACTTCTTTATGGCTTCTATCGGTCATATCATGGGTACCAAGATCGAGACCGACATGCGTTCCGCCATGTTTGACCATCTGCAAAAGTTGTCCTTTAACTACTTCGACAACACGAAAGTGGGCCAGATCATGACCCGCATTACCACAGACCTGTTCGATGTGACGGAGTTCGCTCACCACTGCCCTGAGGAATTCTTCATCGCCGCTATTAAGATCATCGGCTCTTTTGTGATCCTCTGCGGCATCAATGTGTGGCTCACACTCATTATGTTTACAGTGGTACCCTTTATCATTGTGGCAGCTGTGTATTTCAACCGGAAGATGAAAGAACAGTTCCGGCAGCAGCGTGTCCAGCTGGGTGAAATCAACGCCCAAGTGGAAGACAGCCTCCTGGGCGTTCGGGTTGTAAAATCCTTCGCCAACGAGGAACTGGAAAAGGAGAAATTTGAGCAGGGCAACCAGGTGTTCTTCAACGTGAAGCGCCGCCGGTATTTTTACATGGGTGGTTTTGAGGCTTCCAACCGGCTGTTCGACGGCCTGATGAACCTGCTGGTGCTGGTGGCCGGCGCCCTCTTTATGATCAACGGGCAGATCGAGCCCGGCGATTTGGTAGCCTATATGCTCTATGTCAGTACTCTTATCACCTCTATCCGGCGACTGGTTCAGTTTGCCGAGCAGTTCCAGCAGGGCATGACCGGTGTGGAGCGCTTCTTCCAAGTGATGGACGCAGGCGTGGACATCTTTGATGAGCCCGGCTCCAAACCCTTGGAGATCAAGCGGGGCGACGTTGCCTTTGAAAACGTCAGCTTTTCCTACGCAGACGATGGCAAACAGGTGCTTTCCCATATCAATTTGAATGTAAAGGCCGGGGAGAACGTGGCGCTGGTGGGCCCCTCCGGCGGAGGCAAGACCACTTTGTGCAATCTGATCCCCCGGTTCTACGATGTGGACGAGGGACGCATCCTCATCGACGGGGAAGACATCCGCAGCGTGACCTTGCAGTCTCTCCGTTCTCAGATCGGCTTTGTCCAGCAGGATGTGTACCTGTTCTCCGGCACTGTGTTTGAGAACATCCAGTACGGCAAGCCTGGTGCTAGCCGAGAAGAGGTTATCCAGGCCGCCAAGCAGGCCGGTGCCCATGAGTTTATTTTGGGTCTCCAAAACGGCTATGACACCTTTGTTGGCGAGCGGGGCGTGAAGCTTTCCGGCGGGCAGAAACAGCGTATCAGCATTGCCCGTGCCTTTTTGAAGAACCCGCCCATTATGATCCTTGACGAGGCCACCAGCGCCTTGGACAACGAAAGCGAGAAGATCGTCCAGGCGTCCTTGGAGAAGCTGGCCAAGGGCCGTACCACCTTTACCATTGCCCACCGGCTGACCACTATTAAGAATGCCACAGTGATCCTGGTACTTACCAACAAGGGTATTGAGGAAAAAGGCACCCATGAGGAACTGATGGCAAAGGGTGGGTTATACTATCATTTGTACAGCAGCTACGCCGATGACAAGACTCTGACCACAGGCGACGGCCTGTTCCAGGAGTCCGCAGATTAAAGATTGGAAGTGTAGAACGTGAACCGAGAGCAGTTTTTTAAAAGCCTTTCCGGAAAGACCGTCACATTCTGCGGCATCGGCCGCAGCCATATGCCCCTGATGAAAATGTTTCAGGAGCAGGGAGCCGTTGTCTCCGCCCGGGATAAGCGTACTTTCGAGGAACTGGGAGAGAACGGGAAAACATTGAAGGACCTGGGTGTGGAGCTGATCCTGGGGGAGAACTATTTACAGGATCTTAACCAGGATATCATCTTTCGCACCCCCGGCATGCGGTATCCTCTGCCTGAGCTGGAAGCTGCCAGGAAGCGGGGAGCCGTGGTTACCAGCGAGATGGAAGTGTTTTTCCAGCTGTGCCCCTGCAAGATCTACGCAGTCACCGGCAGCGACGGAAAAACCACCACTACCTCGATCATCGCCGAGCTGCTGAAAGCTCAGGGCAAGACTGTTCATCTGGGTGGCAATATCGGCAAGCCTCTGCTGCCGGAGATCCAGTCTATCCAGCCGGAGGACTGCGCCGTGGTGGAGCTTTCCAGCTTCCAGCTGATCTCCATGGGGGAGAGCCCTGACGTGGCGGTGGTGACCAACCTGTCTCCCAACCATCTGGATGTTCACAAGGATATGCAGGAGTATATCGATGCCAAGAAGAACATCTTCCTGCACCAGAACGGATTCTCCCGTACAGTGCTCAACGCCGGAAATCAGATCACCGCGTCCTTTGTTCCTCAGGTTCGTGGGGATTGCTGGATGTTCTCCCGTGGTCAGGCAGTGGACCGGGGCGTTTGGTGCGATGAGGAGCAAATCTATGTGAACGGCCAGCCCCTGATGCCCTTGTCCCAGATCAAGATCCCCGGCTGGCACAACGTGGAGAACTACATGGCAGCTATCGCCGCCGTGTGGGGCGATGTGGATCCGGAAGTGATCCGCCAGGTGGCGGCCACTTTCAACGGAGTGGAGCATCGGGCGGAGTTTGTCCGGGAGCTTCATGGGGTGAAGTACTATAACGACTCTATCGCTACGTCACCCACCCGTGTCATGTCTGGTACCCTGTCCCTGTTCCCCCAGAAGATCCTGATGATCGCCGGGGGCTACGACAAGCACATTCCCTTTGAGCCTTTGGGACCGGTGGTATGCGACAAGGTGAAAACCCTGATTCTTCTGGGTGCCACTGCTCAGAAGATCCAGGACGCTGTGCAAGGGGCGGAGAATTACAAGGAAGGCTCTCCGGAGATTATCCGGGTGGAGACCATGGAGCAGGCGGTGGAAACCGCTCAGGCTCACGCCCAGCCGGGGGACATTGTCTCCCTGTCCCCGGCATCCGCCGCTTTTGACCTGTATCCCAACTTTGAGGTGCGGGGGAGACATTACAAGGAATTGGTAAACGGATTGAAGTGAGAGGGGCTCGGCCCCCAGGAAAAGAAAGAGT
>HF972593.1:5556-7734 GCA_000432995.1 Clostridium sp. CAG:1013 | reverse complement strand
CGCGCCTTTTTGAAAAAAGGCGCCCGAAAAACTTTCACGCCGCTTCGCGGATTTTCTTAGTTCATATGCAGGTCGTGGAGCAGATTCTGCAGGTCCTCTTCTCCATAAAACTCGATCTGCAAAGTTCCCTTCTTTTTGGTGCCGGCCACCTTTACCTTCCGGTTCAGGTACTCTCCTACCGCCAGCTGAGCTTCCTCAAAATACTGGTTCTTCCGGGGCGTTTTGGCCATGGCTTCCTTTTGTTCATTCAGCCGTTTCGCCAGTGCTTCCAACTCACGGACCGACGCTCCCTCTTTGGCACGCTTAGCCCCCAGGCGCATTCCTTCCTCAGTTTTGAAGCTCAAAAGCGTCCGGGCGTGGCCCGCGGTGATTTCTCCCCGCTCCAGCATCTCCTGGATATCCTCCGGCAGATTCAACAGCCGCAGTGCGTTGGTAATCGCCGGCCGGCTCTTTCCCACCGCCTGACTCACCTCTTCCTGGGTGAAGTCCTGGGCTTCGATCAACGTGCGGTAGCCTCTGGCTTCTTCCAGGGGAGTCAGGTCCTCCCGCTGAAGGTTCTCGATCAACGCGAAGAGCATTTCCTCGGTATCGGTCATTTCTCGGATCACTGCAGGCACTTCTGTCAAACCCGCCATCCGAGCGGCACGCCAGCGGCGTTCGCCCGCTACGATCCGATAGCCCCCGGTGATCATGGGCCGCAGCAACAGGGGCTGAAGCACTCCGTGCTGGGAAATGGAATCCGCCAGCTCTGTGAGGGCTTCACTGTCGAACTCCTTCCGGGGCTGATCCCGGTTGGGCTCGATCTCCCCGATGCGCACGTTTACGGCGCCTTCGGTAGTCTCCGCGGTATTTTCAGCAAAAATGGCGTCAAGGCCCTTGCCAAGTCCTCGTTTCTTCAATGGATGTCCCCCTTTACCGGTCATTTTTCAGGATCTCCCCCGCCAGCTCCCCATAGGCCTGAGCTCCTCGGGAGGTCCGGTCATAGTACAGCACCGGCTGACCGAAGCCAGGAGCTTCTGAAAGCCGCACCGTGCGGGGGATGACGGTTTTAAATACTTTCCGGGGGAAGTACTTTTTCACTTCCTCCACCACCTGCTGAGTCAGGTTCAGTCGGCCGTCGTACATGGTCAGCAGTACGCCCTCAATGTCCAGCAGGTCGTTATATTGGCGCTTTACCCGGCGGACGGTATTCATCAGCTGGGAAAGGCCTTCCAAAGCGTAATACTCACACTGGATGGGAATCAAGATGGTGTCCGCCGCCGTCAGGGCGTTGGTGGTAATTAAGCCCAGAGACGGGGGACAGTCGATGAGGAGATAGTCATACTCTCCTCGCAGGGACGCCAAAGCGTTTTTCAAAATGGCTTCCCGGCTTTCCAGAGAGGCCAATTCCAGCTCTGCCGCCGCCAAATCCATATGGGAAGGAAGAAGGGTGAGATTTTTGAACTCCGTTTTCACCAGGGCTTCTTTGGCCTTGGCCCCGCCGATGAGCACGTCATACACGCTCACCCGGCAGTCACGGCGGTCTACTCCCACGCCGGAGGTGGTGTTTCCCTGGGGATCCGTATCCACCAGCAGCACCCGCTTGCCCTTATCTCCCAGGGCAGCGGCCAAATTGACAGCGGTGGTTGTTTTTCCAACGCCGCCCTTCTGGTTCGCCACAGCTATGATCTTTCCCATTGTCACTCCATCCTCCTTCACACCTGCGCACCTGCGGTGGGCGTGTCGCGCAGGCGACTGTTGTGCCGCCAAACTTGCTGAGATTTATTTTCTCGCCGCACGCGTTTGAGCTTTTCTTCTGTGCGTGTAATATTCTGTCTGCGGTGGACAGGTCGTGCTGACAGCTTTTAGGGCTGCCAAGCACGCAGGGGCTTGTCCCCTCGCCGCCCGTTTCTGTTTGCATAATTCTTTGTTATTATAGCACACGAGCCCCTGAAAGGAAAGGCCAAGCCCCTGTTTTCACAAACTTTTTCCCAATGTTTCACATGAAACATTCAGGCAGCCGTTTTTCAAAACAAGGTGTCAGCACAACGAAAAGACGGCCGGGAGTTACCAGGCTGTCTTTTCTGTGGGGGAGTTTGAATGAAATACGCCGTCCTTCGGACAGCGCAAGAGAAAACGGCCCGGAAATTCCGGGCCGTTCTCTCTGTGGGAAAATTTTAATTAAGTGTGCTGGCTCTC
>HF972593.1:0-5519 GCA_000432995.1 Clostridium sp. CAG:1013 | reverse complement strand
AAAAGGCGGCCCGGAAATAACCGGGCCGCCTTTCCTGTGGGAAATGAATAAGGGAATGGGTTAAACTTGTACTCTGTGTGATTTAGGGATGCGCACCGTACACTCGATATAGTCTTCGGTCTCCTTTTTCTCCGACTGGGCCTGAATGCCCGCGGTTTTCATGGCGTCTACGGCATGATCGATGGTATTGATAAATAGCCGGATATCTTTCGCCACAAAGGTGCGCTTTGGTTTGGGGCCTGTCCCCTTTGGCCGGATGGCCGCCTCCACCAGCTCCTCCGTTTGGGACACGTTCAAGTGTCTCTCCCCCGCAGTTCGGAGGATCTTCTGCCGAGTGGGCAAATCGTCCACCCGCAGCAGGGCACGAGCGTGACGCTCGGTGAGCTTGTACTCCAGGATCTCACTTTGTTCCTGAGGAGTCAGTTTCAGCAGCCGCAGCTTGTTCGCCAGGTAGGACTGACTGATCCCAAGCCGTTTTGCGGCCTCCTCCTGGGTGATATGCCACTCCCGCAGCAGATTCACCAGGGCATTGGCCTGCTCAAACATTTGCAGGTCCTGGCGCTGGATATTTTCCAGCAAAGCCAGCACTGCGCTGTCCTGAGCGGGGTAGTCCGCTATGAGGGCGGGGATCTCTTTCAGCCCCGCCAGCTTACTGGCCCGCAGGCGGCGTTCCCCGGCGATGAGGTAATATACCCCGTTCTCCCGGCGGACCGTCACCGGCTGGAGCAGCCCATTTTCCCGAATACTTTGGGCCAGGGCTTCCAGCTCCTCCTGCCGGAATACTTTCCGTGGCTGGGAGGGATTGGGATGGACGCGGTCTACCGGCAGCCTTGTCAATTTCAGCTTGTCCTTAAAAAACATGTGCCGTGCCTCCCTTTCGTGATAGATTCTACCACGGGGGAGCCACGGCATTTGTTGTTTCCTGTCGGCTGGAAAAAAACTTTACAGATATTTCTTGAAGCCCTTCACTTCCGAGAAGCCCAAGGCATGATAGAACTTATGGGCGCCGGTACGATTCAGGCCAGAAGCCAGGATCTCGTAGTGGCAATCCCACTCTTCCTTGGCCCATTTCTCGATAGCCTCAAACATCTTCCGACCTACGCCATTGCCCTGGTAAGATTCCAGTACTGCCACATTCTCCACCAGAAGGATGGGCCGGCAGCTGTCGCAGATATCCTCAAACACCACGCCGAACAGACTGCCGCAAATGGTGCCGGTCTCCTGATCCTCTGCTACCATCAGGTATTTCTGCGGATCGGCGTCGATCTTTTTCAGCAATTTTTTCACGGTCTCCCGGTCACCGGCAGCGTCGCTGATCACCAGCATCACCTGGTCCAGACCGTCCAGATCCCGCTCTTCCGCCTTTCGGATGATCAATTCCATGGTTTTCTCCTCCTTACAGTGGGTGTTTCGCAATCGTGCCCCCGTGACGGGGATAGCCCTTAGGGGTGAACCGCAGTTTCTGGGCAATGACCAGATTCCGCTCTTCCCCACCGGGCAAGGTAAGGGACATTACTTCAGGCTCGCCTGCTCCCAAAGTGTCCAGGGCGTTCTCCGCCTCTTCCAGCTCTTGGGCGGCGCCGGGTCCCTTCATGGCGATGAAAAAGCCCTTCATCTTTACCAGGGGCATGCAGTATTCCGCCAGCACGTTCATGGGCGCCACCGCCCGAGCCGTTGCCAGGTCGTACCGTTCCCGCATGGTCTTGTCCAGGCCGGCTTCCTCCGCCCGCTTGTGGACCCGCCGTGCGGAAATCTTCAAGGCGCCGCACACTTCCCCCAGGAAGTTCAGCCGTTTCATGGTGCCGTCCAACAGGGTCAGGTCAATGTCGGGACGGAGGATCTTCAAGGGAATCCCAGGGAAGCCCGCTCCGGTGCCTACATCGATCACCTTTGCCCCCTGCTTCAACTTTTTCCACAGGAGCAGGGTCATGCTGTCTAAAAAGTGCTTCTCCACCACCTGCTCCGGTTCCGTGATGGAGGTGAGGTTGATCTTCTCGTTCCATTCCACCAGAAGCTCCATGTAAGTCTGGAACTGCTGGGCCTGTTCCGGGCTCACTTTCACTCCCAGGGTCTTGGCTTGGCTTGTCAGGATCTCTCGGATATCCGTCATCACTGGGTCCCTCCTTTGTTGTGTTCCTCCCGCTCCTTAGCGGAAAGCCAGATCAGCAGCACGGAAATGTCCGCCGGACTCACCCCGGAGATCCGTCCCGCCTGGCCGATATTTTCCGGCTTTACTTTATTCAGCTTCTCCCCGGCCTCCAATCGCAGCCCCTTGATCTGGGAATAATCCACGTCCTGAGGCAGACGTTTCCGTTCTAGCCGCCGGGCTTCCTCAATGTCCGCCAGCTGGCGTTTGATGTACCCCTCGTATTTCAGCTGGATCTCCACGTCCTGGAACACTGCCTCCGGGTAGTCAGGACGTTCCTTATCCACAGGGGTCAGGTCCCGGTAAGTGATCTGGGGACGCTTCAAAAGGTCCGCCAGCTTTGCTCCCGTGGAAAGGGGAGATGTTCCACGTGAAACAAGTATGTCGTTCAGCTCCTGAGAAGGAGCCAGAGTCGTGGTCTGGGCACGCTTCAATTCCGCCTGAAGCTGGGCCTGCTTTTGCTGAAATTTCTTCCACCGCCGGTCGGAGATCAGCCCCAATTCCCGACCATAAGGAGTGAGCCGCTGATCCGCGTTGTCCTGGCGGAGCACCAAACGGTACTCGGAACGGGAAGTCATCATCCGGTAAGGGTCACTGGCGCCCTTGGTGATGAGATCGTCGATCAATGTCCCGATGTAGGAACTGGCCCGATCCAGCACAAACCGCTCTTTCCCCTGGACCTTCAAAGCGGCGTTAATTCCGGCGATCAGCCCCTGAGCGGCGGCCTCTTCATAACCGGAACTGCCGTTGAACTGCCCCGCTCCGTACAAGCCCGGCCAGTCTCGGAACTCCAAAGTGGCGGAAAGCTGCAAGGGATCGCAGCAGTCGTATTCAATAGCGTAGGCAGTGCGCATGATCTCCACATGCTCCAAACCAGGGATGGTATGGTAGAAATCCAGCTGCACGTCCTCCGGCAGGGAGGAGCTCATGCCTTGCAGGTACATCTCCTCCGTGTCCAAACCGCAGGGCTCGATAAACAACTGATGACGAGGCTTGTCCGGGAACCGCACCACCTTGTCCTCGATACTGGGGCAGTACCGGGGGCCGATACCCTCGATCTGCCCGCCGTACAGGGGAGACCGGTGGATGTTGTCCAAGATCACCTTTTTCGTGGCGTCGTTGGTCCAGCTCACGTGGCAGACAGCTTTATTTTCCAGAGGCTCCTCTGTATCGTAGGAGAAGGGCACCACCGGCTCGTCCCCCTCCTGGACTTCCAATCCGGAGAAATCAATGGAGGATTTCAGCACTCGGGCAGGGGTACCAGTCTTAAACCTGCGGAGAGAGATGCCAAGTTTTTCCAAGGAATCGGGGAGGTAGGCCGCGGGGAACATGCCGTCGGGACCACTCTCGTAGGACACGTCTCCCACAAAGATCTTGCCTCCCAGGAAAGTGCCTGTGGCAAGGATCACAGCCTTGGCGTGGTACACGGCTTCCAGGCGGGAGGTGAGAAGCCATTCTCCCTCTCCCTGTTCCAGCTTCACAATCTCTCCTTGGCGAAGAGTCAGATTGGGGCAGGTCTCCAGCTTGTGTTTCATCAAGCGAGCGTAGTGGTTCCGGTCAATTTGCGCCCGCAGGGAGTGGACTGCCGGGCCTTTGCCCAGATTGAGCATCCGGCTTTGGATGGTGCAGGCGTCAGCGGTCTTGCCCATCTCCCCGCCGAGAGCGTCGATCTCCCGCACAAGATGGCCTTTGGCGGTGCCGCCGATACTGGGGTTACAGGGGCAGTTGCCCACAGCGTCTAGATTGATGGTAAAGACAATGGTGGAGCAACCCAAACGGGCAGCGGCCAAACCGGCTTCGATCCCGGCATGACCGGCGCCGATGACAGCAACATCATAGGAAGCGGCATTGTAAATCATAGTTGAACCTCCAAACGCCGAAGGCGGGTAAAGTTTAGGTCCGTGACTGGACTGGACATATATCACGCCGGGCAAAACGTAAAAGTTTTCGGTCAAGCCTTTTTCAAAAGGCTTGTAGGGTTTGGGGCAACGCCCCAAGGTCCTAAAGGCCAAGCGAAGCTTTGCCAAAAAAATTCAGGGCCGTTGTCATACCGGGCCAAAGGCCCGTAAACAAGGGCCCGGACCACTTACACAAAAAAGAACCGAAAGCAACCAAGGGAATGTCTCTTTGGACTTTCAGCTTTCTGGCCCGGGGAAGGATGAGTGTTGGGCGATCGGCGAGACGGCCTATCCGCTGCGCGGCGTGCGGCCGTCCCGCCTGGTATTATAATACGTCGCTTTGCGACTTTATTTAAGGTCGCGCCTTTTTGAAAAAAGGCGCCCCAAAAACTTTTATGCCGCTGCGCGGTTTTCTTTATTTTCCTACACAGAATTCCTCGAACACCCGGTCTACGATCTCCTCGCTCACCTGTTCTCCTGTCAAGGCGGACAATGCCAACAAGGCATCCTCCACGCAGACGGTCACAGCGTCCCAAGTCATTCCGGAGAGAAGGGCCTGCTCCCCTTCCTCCAGACTTTCCAGTGCCCGCTGGGCGTCTCCTCTCTGACGCTGGGTGAACAGCACGCCCTCTTCCGGGTGAAAATCTTTCGTGTCCAGAATTTCGGACAGTGCCTGTTCCAGATCCTCCAGGCCCTCTCCATTGGCGGCAGAGAGAAACACGGTCTTTTCAAACCGGCTCTGGATCTCCTCCACGGCCATGACGGTGGGCAGATCCGTCTTATTCACCACAGCGATGGAGGGCACATCTTTCAGGGAATCCATCAGCTCCCGGTCCTCTTTTGTCAGCTCCTGGGAGGAGTCGAACACCGCCAGCACCAGCTGGGCGGTCTCCAGTCGTTTACGAGCAGCCGCCACGCCGATGCTCTCCACCGGGTCCTGGGTGTCACGAAGTCCGGCGGTATCCGCCAGTCTCAGGGGAACCCCCGCCAGCATGACGGTCTCCTCTACCACGTCTCGGGTGGTGCCCGCGTACTGGGTGACGATGGATTTCTCGCACCCGGAAAGCAGGTTCATCAAAGTGGACTTACCCGCGTTGGGCCGTCCCGCAATGACGGTGACCAGACCTTCCCGGTACATTCTTCCCCGCTCAAAACCTCGCAGCAATTCCCGGAGGGCTTCCTCCCCCTGGCGGATGCCGGAGAGAAGCTCCTCCTCCTCTACCTCGGGCACGTCCTCCTCGGGGAAATCGGCCCAGGCGGCCAGGTGACTGGCCTGAGTGAAGAGCCCCGCTTTCACCTGCTGGATCTTCCGGGAAAGAGTTCCGGAACTTCCTGCCTCAGCGGCTTTCATGGCCTGCTCTCCGCTAGCTCCAATAAGCCCCATGACAGCTTCCGCTTGGGCCAGGTCCAGCTTCCCATTGAGGAACGCCCGCCGGGTGAATTCTCCCGGACCGGCGGGGGAAGCCCCGGCGTCC
>HF972592.1 GCA_000432995.1 Clostridium sp. CAG:1013 | reverse complement strand
GGTTATTAGGACAAAATGTTGATTCTGTGAAGTCCAAAGAAAAATCATTTACACGCAGCCCTAGGATTCATCACAGCTTTAACTATTAAACAAATGCTTACAAAGCGTCTTACTCGTTCCTGTTCTCTACCTGGGTTAATCAATCCCTGCCGATTTAGAACGTCTTTACCTGCCCAGGAATCGCCGAGTAAGTACGTAGGTAGGTTTCCAGCAGAGCCAAAATCTCATTTCGCTCCTTTTGTTCGTCATCGCACAGGTCAATCCGCAACATGATTTTCCCCTCCTTCATTAACTGAGGCACAAATTCTGCACAGAATGGGATCGATTTGATGCGAACGCTCTTTTTTAGCTCTGGAATGTTAAATTGAGATATCATCCCACCGGGGCGCCGTCAGGGGGGAGCAGACAAAATCTGTGGACGGTGAAAGAGCGCATCAGCCTTGCAGTGCAGGAATGGATAAAACAAGGAAAGGATAAGGGTATCAAAATGAAACGAAGAATATTGGCGACGTTTTTGAGTATTTGCCTGTTTGTAGGTATACTGCCCACGGTGGCGCTGGCTGATGGCCCATTAACTTCGAATTTCCAAGGATTGGCTATCTCTTGCGCGGAGGGAAGTGAGGATCATCATGTGACTGTGAATGGGGAAAGTAAGGATGGAGTTTCAACTCGCCAAGTTGCTAATTTCACTAGCAATGGCTCCCCCAAAACATTTACTATGCCTGAAGTGGGCTTTGAAGTTCGGATCACTCCTCATCAGGGGTCTCAGACAGAATCTGTCTATTCCGATGGCCAGACCCTAGAGGTGGACCTAGAGTATTTTGTAAGCGCGTACATTAAGCCCTATATCGATGTAGAGATTCCGCCCCAGAGACCTTTGGAGAAACATGTCTACTACACTTTTGAGCTTCATAACGTGATTGATAGCGAAATGAAAGACAATGAGGGAAATCTTATCGAAGGCAAAGGAACTTTCGGCACCAAAAAAATATATAACACTTCAAATACGGTTTCTAAAGATTGGATTGTTGCCAACGAGTTGAGTGATGAGCGTTTAGATACCAGTTATTACGAAATTGTTGTCACAGCCTATAATTCCGACCCTGTGGGAGTAGAGAACCCAGAGAGTGACCAGAAATTAGGTACTGCTACGTCAAAAATTTATGTCCGCATGATTAAGCCCGACTTGGATTGGTTGGACAGTTACTTTTGGGCCGAGTATTTTATCGATAGCGATTTGGGAACGTTCTATGATACGCCCGAGGAACTGATCTCTCAGTACCTTGGTGAATATGATAGCACAATCGGCTGCGATGAACCGGAGAATAATTGGTTGGACGATATTCCGGTTACCTGGGAGTTGAAGAGTGGAACGGTCTGGTCCACGGAACCTGGCGGCGAAAATGTGCTTACCTGGACAGCTCATCTCGACAAGGCGCCTGAGATCTCTCTTTGGGAAGTTCCAGCAGATTTTGACCTGTCTGAAGATGTTGTATTTCGAAATCCCTTTGCAGTGACCTTCCGTGACGGCGAGACCGTACTTAAGACGGAGTACCGGAAGAATGGAACAAAATTCCTGGTTGCTGATTTTCCTCCAGTTCCCCAAAAAACAGGCTATACCAGCCGCTGGAGTGTGGAGACAGACTTGACCGTCACAGCCAATACGGAGATTACTGCTGTCCATACACCCACAGAGTATCCTATCACCTACGAACTGAACGGTGGCACGAATGCGCCGGAGAATCCTACCAGTTATACGGTGGAGGACACCATCTCCCTAAAAGCTCCCACTCGTGACAACTACATCTTTGTGGGCTGGACATATCCTGGTCAGGATACACCTCAGAAAGATGTCACCATACCGGCGGGAACGTTAACAGGAGACTTGACCTTTACCGCTCACTGGCAGGAAGACAGTTCCGGCGGCGGTACCCATTACAGCTATACCCTCCGGTATGACACCAACGGCGGTGAGGCCATCCAGTCTGAGTCCAAAAGTTTCTCTTGGACCAAAAAATACGAGGATTTGCCTATCCCTGAGCGGGACGGTTACACGTTTGAAGGGTGGTACCTGGACAGTGGGTTGACCGATCTTGTGGAAGAAGATATCAAAGTTAACCGTTCTCTCATAACCCTTTACGCCTCCTGGAGTGAGGATTTGAGCGACCCGGATAATAACGGCGTATCGGATTGGCTGAACACCAAGGATCATAGTGCATACCTCGCTGGGTATGACGATGGCACCTTTGGACCTGACAGAAACATGACTCGGGCGGAAGCGGCACAGGTGTTCTATAACCTGCTCTTAGACAAAGACGTTCCCGTTACAGTTTCTTTCTCTGATGTGCCGGATGATGCGTGGTATGCTACTGCGGTCAACACCCTGGCATCCTTGGGAATTGTCAGTGGAATCGGTGACGGACAGTTCGCGCCTAATCGTCCCATTACCCGGGCCGAGTTTACGGTGATTGCCATGCACTTTACCAATGGCACGACGGAGGGAGAAAATATTTTCTCTGATGTCAGCCCCAAGGACTGGTTCTACGACCAGGTGGTAGGTTCCATTCAGTATGGGTGGATCATTGGCTATTCGGATGGCACATTCCGTCCCAAGAATTCCATCACCCGTGCCGAAGTGACCACCATAGTCAACCATATGTTGGGCCGCAGCGCTGATGTGAGTTTTGTGGATCATCATTTGGACGAGTTGCGCTCGTTCCAGGATGTCTTGAGCGGTCATTGGGCCTACTACCAGATTGCGGAGGCAACCAATACTCACGACTATAAAAAGGACAGCGCCGGAGAAGAGTGGGTAAATATCCGGTAAGCTATTTGTGGGATGAATCTAGGATCCCATGATGATAAAAGTATATCTGAACAGTAATACGGAAATACGGAGGAATCCCTCAACAGCTAAAGCTGGCGAGGGGTTCCTTCTTGCTTTTCATCCTCCTTTTGGGGCAATGAACTTGCGCGGTTTCACATAGGACAAACCATCCAGGGCATATATCTTGCAGAAAGGAGGCGCGTTGTTTGTGCAAAAACAGGTGAGCCTGGCGGAACTGGCCAGTGTGGATATTCAAAAGTTCGGCAAAGAAGAATTGATGGATGCTGGCCAGCTGTGTTTGGATCCCAAAGTTCCCCAAGCATCGCGAGCAGACTGGCTTTTGAACGCTGTTGGAAACCCCTATTGTTTCCGTGTAGGAGAGCTGGGAGTAAAATTGGAGTTTGTGGATGATGGGCCATCTTTGCAAGATGTTTTCCTTGACTTTCTCCAGCGCAAGAAAAGCGGATTTTCATCCTGCCTGCATGAAGATCACTCCTAAAAGTCGGTAGGCAAGGAGGCAGATATGGTACGAGAACGCCAAGTTGTGGTAGGAACTGGCAAAGCAAAATACAGAGTTTGGAGAATAGGGATCTACATACGCCTTTCCAAAGAGGATGCTCGCTGTTTGGATGAGTCCGAAAGTGTCACCAACCAGCGGATGATCATTGAAGGACATATCTCCGGATTTAACGACGGAGACGAGTACCTCGTAGTGGATGAATATGTGGACGACGGTATCTCCGGGACCACGGATGATGAGCGGGATAATTTCCAGCGGATGCTGGCTGATATCAAAAGGGGACGTATAAACTGCGTCATTGTGAAAGATCTTGCTCGTTCCTTCCGAAATTACAGCGATCAGGGATATTATCTGGATGACTGGTTCCCGCGGCATAATGTTCGTTTTATTTCCCTGTTCCATCAGCCTCTGGATAGCTACAAAGATCCTCAGAATATGCGGAGTATTGCCGTGCCCATCCAAGGTGTACTCAACGAAAATCACTGTGCAGAAACCTCTGATAAGGTGCGTGAAGTATTTGACATGAAACGCCGCAACGGAGAACACATAGGATCCTTTGCGGCCTATGGCTACCTCAAAGATCCAGACAACAAGAACGCCCTTGTGGTGGATAAAGAAGCTGCTGAGGTAGTCAGGGACATTTTCCGAATGTTTCTGAACGGTATGAGTAAGAACGCCATTGTACATTCTTTGAACGACCATGGTATCCTTTGTCCCTCTGCCTATAAGAGGGAACGTCTGGGGCTGAACTATCAAAATCCAAGTGTAGACCCTGGCAAACGTCCGTTGTGGTGTGCTATGACGGTGGGTGGGATCTTGAAAAACCGGATGTATTGTGGGGATATGGTGCAGGGACGCTACCGTGTGAAGAGCTACAAGGTCCATGTGCAGGAAGTGGTCCCACAGGACGAGTGGTACGTGGTTGAGAACACCCACGAGGCAATCATTGACAGAGAAACTTTTGATAAAGCACAGCAGCTCCTCATGCGGAATACCCGCACAGCTCCCCAGCGGGAAAAGCTGTATCTGTTCAGCGGATTTCTAAAATGCGCAGATTGCGGACGGGCAATGACTCGCAGTAAGGTGGGTAACATAGTGTACTACTATTGCCGGACCTATAAAGACCAATCCAAGAGCGCTTGCACGAAACATACCATCAAACATGTCCAGTTGGAGGCCGCTGTCCTCTATGCGATCCAGCAGCAGATTTATTTGGCGGTGGACTTCCCCAAGACTATTGAGCAGTTGGAGAAAACACCTCCCGCCCAAAGCCAGTCAAAAAAGCTGTGTGACGCCGTTGAGCAGAAACGGCGGGAGCTTGCTAAGATTCTCCGATATAAGCAGGCCATTTACCAGGATTGGAAAGACGGCGAGATTACCTACTCTGATTACCGACATATGAAAGAGGACTATGAGCAGCAGTTTCAGGTGTTGAATCAAGTCCTTGAACGGATCAGAGGGGAGCAACAAGAATGGGAGAACAACACGGGTGCAGAAGATCCATTTCTGTTGGGCTTCCGGCAGTACCAAACTATTGAAAAGCTGACTCGGGATGTTTTGATTCAGCTAGTGGATCATATCAAGGTCTACGAGGGTGGTAGGATCGGCATTGTGTTTCGATTTGCCGACGAGCTGCGACGGACAGGAGAGTTCCATACCCATACGGAGGCGGTTTGACAAGAAACCGCATTTTTTTGGCTGGTTTGCTTTCCTAGATAAAGCGTGCCGGTAGCGCCGCTGGGTCCAATGGGGCCAGTAGCACCGGTAGCACCGCTGGG
>HF972591.1:10094-17605 GCA_000432995.1 Clostridium sp. CAG:1013 | reverse complement strand
TCAAGAGAAACAGTCCTAAAGTGTAAACGAATTTTCTTGATAAGCCGATTACTGCTAGATGATGAAACCCAACAAAAAAGGGGGTCACCTGAGCGAAGAAAATTACCGACGACAAAACAACAAGCTACAGGGTAGGTGTTTCCGCCTGTGTGTTACCCTAGTTTGGTCACCTATCCTTAGGTCAGATGAACCAGATTCTTTTGGTGATTCTTGTACAAAGCCAAAAAAGATTGGATCGGCTATTCCTTCATCTCTACAAACCACCTTCCTCCGGTCTCGTAAAGGCAGGTTTCTTTTCCCTTATTTTTCACCTTAAACCGCGGAAAGACAACGAGGTGTGATATGAGATTAGTTGCAGTGAACCAAGGAAACAGAGATTACTACAAATACTTTGAGAATGCCAAAGATTTACCTCTCTATATGTCCAGAATATATCCAGATACTGAATCTCCATACTTAAAGTGGATGTATATCGAGGAAAACCAGCATTACATTGGAAGCATCTGGCTAGAAGGCAAGGATACTCATTGGGTAAAACTTGGAATTTTTCTTGCGGATCCTGCATATCGAGATAAAGGAATTGGAAGGCAAGCTATACAAGAGATGATTGCCCTTGCTAGGAGTGATGGCGTCCATATCATTGCCTTGAATGTAAGGAGCACTAATGCACGGGCAAGAAAGGTATACACTGCTTGCGGCTTTCAGTTAAAACAACGGTTCACAAAAGAAAATGGCATAGAGGCTTTCTCTATGGAATTAGAGCTATGACTTAACGGACAGTTCTATTTATATCATCCAACAAGATGCTGGGACAGGGATTGTCGGCAGCCTTTCAATCGAAACCTGAGCTGGAGTTCCTATGGGCAGCCCAGCTCAACTATTCACAGGCTGTTGTCGGTGTCGATATCTTCCATGCTGACGTGGTGATATTGGATATTGTGGATCTGGCAGATATGGAGCAGGAAGTGGAGATATGCCAGTCGATGCGCCGGGATGGACAAGGTGTAAAAATATTGCTTCTTGTTAGACCGGAACCCGCCATGGTTCGCCAAGCAGCTGTGGATACAAAAAATTCCGGGCTGGCAGATGATTTTGTCTTTTATGACAGCTCCCTGACCTATCTGCTTGCAAAGCTGGAAGCACTCTAATGTTTGTCAGCGAAGTTATTTCTCGATATACTGGCAAAATGTCATTAAAAGTAGATAAAGTGAAAATTTGCTATTTAAAAGCGGCTTTGATAAATTCAAAGCCGCTTTTTGTTTTATTCATGTACATAGAAAGTACATGAGCTGCTTTTCATCGGTACCCCGACACAGACTTGATCGCGTTCAACTGGTTACCATTTGCAAACATAAAAAAGCCGTAACCTCAATCGTCTTTGAAGTCACGGCTTTTTAAAATTGCTTGAAATAAGACACCTTCAGTATGGATCCGTTATTTGCTTTGTTTTGTCCCATTACAGACTACAAGTGGATCCCCCGATGCAGCTGTCCTAAAATCACTTTTCTGCGGAACAAGACAACCGCCAAAAAAGAGCCGACCCCCATACACATGCATAAAAGAGAAGGCCATAACACCCCAGCGCATCCCGTGAAAAATAACACAGCGGAAACAGCGCTGTAAAGCAGGTCTAACGCCACATACTGGACAATATGATGGTCTTCCCACCGGAATCCCCAGTAGTACACAGCCAGCGCCATCATGGAAGCTGTACTGAGCAACGGCACGCCATACCCGGCGCTCCAACCCCGCCAGCCTGTCAGCAGATCCAGAAGCAAAAGCAGCACGCTGAGAAACAGGGTCTGTAATAGCAGCTGTTTTGGAAGGTTTCCTCGTTTTGTCACGGCAGTCCGCAAACAGGACCAAAGATACAACACTCCACACAGTACGATCAAAGACCAAAAACCAGTCTGCGGAAACACCAAATTTACGATTCCCGCTGCAATACAGCATGCAATGGAGAACAGAAACAAAGGAAACAACAGTTTCTTGTATTTTCTCCGCAACAGAGGCACTTTCGGGTAAACTTCCCGCTCTTCGCCAGAGACCTTATTCAGAATTCCTCCGCACAGGGGACAACGCTCTCTGGTTCCAGCAACTTGAACGCCGCAGTTCTCACACCGCCTCATAACGTTTCCTCCCAGTGGTCTGTAATAATCTCGATCTCGATCCCTTCGCTGGACAGCATCCTGAAAAAGCGCCGCTGCACCGCCGGATCTCGAAAGGGATCGGAAAAGGTGACCATCATAGCGTCCTCAAAGGAACACATGCAAATTTGAAGCTTATCCGTAGCTGTAAACACATCGAACAAACGAATATACGGCCGGAAAGGTTCAGGCATTTTCACCTGCCCCACGTTGGAAAGCCCTGCGGTTTCCCCCATGCTTGCAAAAAAACCTCCCAAGCGCATGAACAGGTTTTTCAGCCCTAGCGGCACCGCCCTGGCAATAGGATTTTTTTCCATGGCAATAAGGGAATTGATGTGCTTGCCCAATTTTTCTTTGGTAAGCTGCTGCTGGAACTGCTGGGATACAGAAGCAGCGATCTGGGAAAATTCCGGTGAATTTTGCGAAAAATCATACCGTATCTGGATAAGCGTAAAAAAGTTACGGGAACTATCGGAAGGAAAATAGTTTCTCAAATTGACCGGTACGGAAATCACGACTGGCCTTTTGCGATGACTCACGGGCATTTCCTGATAAATAGCCAAAAGAAGCATAGCCGTAAGCATAACCGTAATCGTTGCCTGCTGCTTTTTGGCCAAAGCCTTTACCTGACCCACCGACATGAGTCCACCAATGGCCCTTACCCGGTGTTCAGGAAGCTTCCGCCCGGAGAAGCGAAACGCCCGCTCTACCCTGCTCCCCTTTTCTCTAGTTTTTCCATAGTGGGCGCTGTAACTGTCCTCTTGCCGGCGGAAAATAGGCGGTGTGCATTCATCCTTGCGCCATTGATCTTGCAGCTGCGGATGGCTTAAAGAAAGATACCGGCACACCATCTCTTCTAAAAACCACATAGCCCCTGTGCCGTCGGCAAGTACATGGTAAACTTCTAAATTGATTCGGGGGCCAAAATAGGTGACCCGAAACAACAGTCCGGGACGGTTTTTCTCATACAACGCGGCACATAAAGGTTCCTGCTCTTCTTCTATAACGGGCAAAAGGTTACTCTCTTCCAGATAATACCAAAACAACCCGCGCCGCATAACCGACTTGAAATTCGGAAAGCTTTCCAAGGTTTCCTCCGCCGCTTGCTGTAACAACTGGGGCTGTACTACTTCTCGCAGCTCGCAGACAAACCGGAACACTTTATGGTCCCGCTTTGTTCCGGTAGAAGGGAAAATTTTCGCGGCATTGTCAAGTTCCATCCATGGTGCATTGTTCTTGTCCATGTTCCATTTCCTCCAGCCGCTCAGGCTCTTCCAGAAAAGCCAGCAGAATCTCAAATGTTTTCTTTACCGCCGGAGCGGTGGCAGGCAAAGAGAAAAATCCGTGCAGTGCGTTTTTCATTTGGAAAATCCACACCCGGTTCCCCGCCTCACGCAAACGACAGCCATAATCCTCTCCCTCATCTCGCAAGGGATCCAACTGAGCCGAAATAATCAGCGTCTCAGGCTGGTTGGAAAAGTCTTTTGCCAGAAGAGGGGCAAAATAGGGACTTTCCCGGTCTGCAGGAGAACGTTGGTACAATTGTGCGTATTCCTCAATGCGCCGAGAAGTAAGAACATAATCAGTTCCATTTTCCACGACTGATCCATATGGCGAAGCTTCTGTATGATCTGGATATGTGGCGGGATACAGCAAAATCTGGCGCCTGGGATAGAACGCGTGCTCATCCCTGCCTTTCAAGGAAGTGACCGCTGTCAAATTTCCGCCGGCACTGTCACCCATTAACACGATATCTTTTGGATGAATCCCCAGTTCTCCCAAACTGTTTTCAAAGAACCAGTTAGCAACGTCAAAGCAGTCCTCAACTCCTGTGGGGAATTTATGCTCAGGGGCAAGACGGTAATCTACCGACGCCACCAAATATCCTGTTTTTCTAGCGGTAAGAGCACACACGCGAGTGTAGGTCTCTACGTCACCGGTTACCCATCCGCCTCCATGATAAAATAAAATGAGACCTCTAATGGTTTCGTTTTGAGGATAAAACAGACGTACCGGAATTTGACCGTTTCGACCTTCCACAATCATATCCTTCATAGGATACAGGGGTTTTAACAGCGAAGCTTGGCTCAATCGGTCGATTGCCCGCTGTAACTTATAAGTTTTTCTCACGTCCGGCTGGATGGAAGATACCGTTTTCAACGCCGCTGTGATCGCTTTTTTACTAAGTTTCATTTTTGTTCCAATCTCGCCGAAATTTGCGGCGATTCATCTGATTTTAGATCTTCTGATGTGAAATAACATGCAGAAATTTCTTATACAGATTTATTTTTTACGTTTGTTCATGGCCGAATTAGGGTCCTGTTCCGCATCTGTAATGGGCATTTCAATCAATAGCTCGAATCTGCTTTTTTCAAATTTGATCAGCCCTTCTTCCCGCATTTTACAGAGTTCATTGGACATCGCACTGCGATCCACAAAAAGGAAGTCTGCCAAATCCTGACGGTTTAACGGAATCGTGAAGATTCGTTTTCCGGTTTTATGAAATTCTTCTGACAGATAATCTTGAAGGTGTTCTCTGGTGGAATGTCTGATGCTATCCTCCAACTTTTTTGTCAAACGGTATGCCTGCTGCGCCGTTGCCAGAGCTAAATTTTGCAAGAAATGAATTTGAGGGGGCAAAGTTACTTTGTTTCCGCGAAGAAGATCGTCTACTGAGAAAAAGAAAAGTTCCGTATTTTCCGTAGCCTCTGCAGAAACGTGGAGCCGGTATCCTCCAATTGCGTTCAATAATCCCAGCGTTTCCCCCGCACCCAAACAGTCCATCAAGTTTTTGTTTCCTTTTGCGTCAACATGGAACAGGTGTAAGTTTCCTTCCAGGATTAACCCCACTTGTGGTAAACATTCTCCATCCTGAATGACCATCGCGTGCTTTGGGAATATCTTGCGATAAGATTGGAGTTTCCCAAGGACGGTTTCAATTTCACTCTGGCACATGTCCTGAAAAAGGATGCTGTTTTGAAGGGTTTGAAAAAATGTTTCTTGTGATACCATTGGGATCCTCCTTTCTTGAATGTATCTAAGATAACCATAGTCGTTTCAAAGAGGTTTGTCAATGTAAATATTTTTGAAGGGAAAAGAGGTTTCGTTGTAAAAACAACTGAATATATCATCCTGTCACGGTATGATGTATTCGTAAGATAAAACCAGGCAAATATGGTGGAGAGGAGAAATCTGAGGGCCTGATATGAATTTACTTTTGATAATGACCACATATAAACCTATTTTCTCTATTAAGGAGGTAAAAATGATGTTGCAATTTTTCTGGACTCGTAGTGCTTCTATATGGATTGCGTTACTTTACATGTTACTCGGTATCCCGATGCTCTTCTTCCCAAGTTTGACTGGTTCTCTGTTCGTTTGGGCACTGGCTGGAGGTATGGCGGCATATGGTATCACTCATTTGTGGCGGTACATTCAAAGCAGCCGAAATAATGATGCTTCTGGTGGGGACCTTTTCCTTACCATATTGCCAGGCGCATTTTCAATTTTTGCTTTGATCTGGCCTCAAGCAATCCTATCGTTCCTGCCCTTAGTTTTAGGAGCATTTCTCTTGATTGACGGTGTAGGAAAAACTCCACTTGTTATAACTGGGATCCAAGAAAAGCATCCCGCCCGTATTCCACTTTTCTTTTCTGCCCTTGTTCCCTTAATTTTGGGGCTGGTTCTCATCCTCTACCCCTTCCATGCTGCTCAAATTGTAATTATGTTGTTTGGCGCTACGCTTATGGCGGACGGCCTGAGTGACTTGCTAACGGCACTTATTTCAAAAAAATCGAATGATGCCGCTCCGAAAACTCCGGGAACATCTGTCTGAAAAGTTTGTTTTTCTACGTATCCAAAAGGATGTCCTTATTCTATCCACCGTTTGAAATGAATCGCCTTCACTACATAATTCCATAACAGGTGGACATTCCGAGATGTCAGTGACAAGCAAGGAGGTGAAGAACACACAGCTGATCGCAACAGGTTGATCCCTAAACTAATAACAATAAAAGAAGAAAGAGGCATAAATCAAATAGGCTCTCCCTCATCTGGGAGAGCCTTATAAAAAGCACAAAACTTATCCCTTTATACCCCCTTCTCCGAGATTCGCCCCTCTTTTACCCCGTGATATTTCTTTTCTGTCTACCTCTGAATACTGTTTTTCAAATCGGCGCTCAATTTGTGGGATCCACCCGGACCCCGCATGAAGTCTGGGTTCCCTCCTTGACAGCCTGACAATTCCGACTCTGTAGGAAGTTGATCTGCAGTGGAAACCGTTTTACTCTGATCGAGCTGGCAGGCGAGAACGCTGGTTCTAATCCAATGAGCCCACCATAAAAATCCCAAAGGAATACTCCTTTGGGATTTTTCATTTAGGGTGTAAAAAGGCCCTGGCAACTCATTGAACTGCCAGGGCCTTTTTATGCAATTGCGGTTTACTTGTTCTCCCACATCACGCAGATATGCAATGGCTATTCCTTCATCTCTACAAACCACCTTCCTCCGGTCTCGTAAAGGCAGGTTTCCTTTCCCCTAATTTTCACCATAAACCGTCTTGCCAGCTCTCCTGTAAAGCCGGCCTTGCCTGGAGCTGCCTCCCTACTGTCCTCGATATCAAATACTGGACCAGTGGCCAAGACAATCCTTTGTGGTCGGATGCTCCCATCAATGTAGTGAGTGGCTACCACTTCCACGTATTGCTTCCGACGGGCACACTCCTTCATGACGCATCTGCTCCTTCCACGTTTTGGACTTCCAGTTCCCGGATATCCTCAAAAGCCACCACACCATTGTCCAATACCAACACCTGGTAAAAATCGTCCACACGCCGAACCTGTCCCGTTTGGGTGACATACTCTCCCAAGGAAATACCTTCCAGCTCCTTCGCCAGCGCAAAACAAGTAACTGTGACCCTCTGACCAGACCTCAGGTCGTTCAGCCTGTGGCGGATCAGCTCCTGCTGGTCGGTTCCCAATGTTACCCGGGACACCAGCATCCGGTCTTGCTCCTTGGTGAGAATCTCAATATCAAATCCCCGCAAAGCCGAAAATGGGGCAAACAGTTTTGCCCGATTCTCCACGCTCATCTTGGGATGGCGGGAAATAGGACGGGAAAGGTGGATCATATCGCCATAGGCTGTGGTATTCATTTTCTGTGACCTCCTATTTGACCGTTCCGTTCCATAGTGGTAGCCGCCTCCAGCAGATCCATCCCCTTTACCACCGCATTTTTGCCGTAACGCCGATGCAAGCCGATAGTGGCCTCTATCAGGGCGGTTTCTCTTCCGTCGTCCTGCTGATCGGCGTAGAAACTCAGCTGGGGAACCACCACCTCCTTACGGGACAGCCGAATGGCAGCGAT
>HF972591.1:0-10089 GCA_000432995.1 Clostridium sp. CAG:1013 | reverse complement strand
GACAGCCGAATGGCAGCGATGCTCATCCGGCGGACCTGCAGCTCCGTGTCCACCAGCCGATCGTAGAGCTGGAGCACTGCCTGGGTGATCCGGCTAAGTGAGGCAGTGGGCGCTCCCAGCTTCCCCGTGCCGTGGACCGAGGGTGGCACCTTTCTACCATAGTAGTTCACCTTTACCGGGCCGTGATAGGCGGAGAGCTGCTCTCTACTTAAAATTTGATACCCCACATACAGCGTCACGCCCTCCGCCACATAGCCCTGCTCTACCAGGCCCAGCACCACTTGCTCAGTCATCTCCTTTACCGCCAACCGTCCTTCTTTCCAGGAATAGGCCCTGGGCAGCACCTGGCCGTTTGCCAAGGATTTGGTAGCGGGCTTGTATGCTTTGATCTGCTCCATACCACAGGACTCCATGCCCCAGGCATGGTCGATGAGGATTTCCGCATCCACCCCGAACTCCCGGAAAAGCACTTCTTCATTTTGCAGGCTTAGTCGGGCCAAATCGCCCATGGTGTGGATACCTATCTTCAGAAGCCGCTCCGAGATCCCCGGACCGATTTGCCAGAAATCCGTAAGGGGTTCATGGGCCCACAGCTTCTCCCGGAAGGAAATCTCATCCAGCTCCGCCACACGGACTCCATCCTTGTCGGCGGGCATTTTTTTGGCGGTGATATCCATGGCGATCTTAGCCAAGTACAGATTACTTCCGATTCCCCCTGTAGCGGTGATGCCCACCGTCCGCAGCACATCACGGATCATGGTAGTGACCAGGTCGTGGGCGGTCATGTTATAGAAGGAACGATAGGGTGTCAAGTCTAGGAATGCCTCGTCAATGGAGTAAACGTGGATGTCCTGGGCAGCCAGGTACTTGAGGTAGATCCCGTAGATTTGAGAGGAAACCTCCAGGTATCGTGCCATCCGGGGCATAGCGGTGATATATTCCACTGTCTTACCGGTGGTAGCCTTAATCTGGGCCAACCGTTCCTTCACTTCAAAAAGCCTAGGGCGCCCCGGCACCCCCAGAGTCTTCAGGCTGGGTGACACCGCCAGACAGATGGTGCCATCGCTCCGGCTTTCGTCCGCCACCACCAGGTTGGTGGTAAGAGGATCCAATCCCCGGTCCACGCACTCCACCGATGCGTAGTAGCTCTTTAAGTCGATACAGGCATACCGCTTATGAGATTTAGGCATAAAACCACCCTCAAAATCGAATATACGTTCTTATCTCGCAAACAAATTATAGAACATATATTCGCACTTTGCAAGTTCTAATTTCTGGAAAAGTTGGAAGCTAGAATTATATCAAGCACCTTATAACATACAAGAAGCCGGGATTTCTCCCGGCTTCTTCGTTATATTTCCAATACATTCGTTTACTTTTGCACCACATTGAGGTCAAAATTCATCAAGATACTTGCAGCCTGTCCGCGAATGGTAGTACCCGCAGGCTGGAGGGTATCATCCTCAAAGCCATTAATGAGCCCGTTTCCATTAGCCCACTTCATAGCGGTAACCGCCCAGGACTGAAGCTTGCTGCTGTCAGAGAACTGGGTCAGGTCGCCATCAGCCGTGAGGTCGTAACCCTTGTACTTGGCGTAGTTATACATCATCTGGGCAAACTGTTCCCGGGTAACCTGAGCGTCGGGGGCAAACAAATTGTCGCCCACACCAGCAACAACCCCTGTCTGCTGCGCCCAAGCAATGGCATCCAAAGCCCACTCACCGGCTGCGGCTGCATCGGTAAATGTGGAGGACGCAGTCACCGCAGGCTTCCCTTCCAGGTTGTAGAGGATCTGCACTGCCATAGCACGGTTCAACTTCGTGTTGGGCTCAAAGGTAGTGCCACTCATTCCAGCCATTAGGTTGTGGACATTCACATATTCAATAGCATCTGCATACCACTCATTACCAACATCAACAAAAGGATTGTCCCACACAAAGGTCACCTGGATGGTCACCTTCCCAGTAGGCTGAATGAAAGCATACTGGTTACTGCCCCTGTTGGTCACAGTCACCGTCTTGCCATTAGCGTCCGTAACAGTTACAGTGTCCACCCGATAGCCTTGGTCAGGGGTAGCAGTGACGATCACCGTTTGGCCCTGGCTAGGACGGGCAGGAGAGAACGTCACTTTCCCTTTCTCGGCTCCGTCCACCACTGGAGCAGGGGGAAGCGTTCCGTCATCGTCGTCAGGCACAACCGGGGAAATAGTCTCCTCCTGCACCACATAGGTACCGCTCTGAGGCACTGAGAACGTCAGTTGTCCACCTTTTTGCTGAGACGCCACCTTACGGCCGTTTACGGTGACTTGGGCATTGGGGATTTGACAATCAATGGTCAAGGTAGGCTGCAGGGTCTGGATGGCGTCTCCTCCCGGGATCTCAACAGTCAACTGATCTTCCTGAGAACTTGCCATCTGTAAACCGGCCAAGAAAGAACCAGTGGCACCATCAACCTCTGTGGGGAACTGCCAAGTTCCCATGAAATTTCCTTGCAAATCCACCACCTGGATCTGCTTATCCTCTTCTCCTTCAAAAGCAGCAGCACTTATGGGGAGACCCGATGCATCATCATTGAGGATCTCTGTTACAAGACTCCAGTCCACTGTCAGATAGTTCTCAATAGAAGCATTATCGTCCTCTTTCCCTGAAACAGGGGAAGCAAACGTTCTTTCCACTGTGGCCTCCGACTCTGCTGTCGTGGGAAGGTGTTGAGACAGCTGATACTGCAACGGCTCTTTCCAGCGCGGATTGGTGACAACCTTTGTAGTGCCGTGATCACACTCCACCTCTGGAGGCTGAGACGTAACCAATTCTTTCAAATCACCCTTTGTTTTTGCTCCATCCAACCGGGTAAGGAACTCCGTGGAGTCACTCGGAGCATTTTTCGCTTTCTCCCCGAAGTAGTTTTTGTGGAAATAGAGAGTTCCCGAGCATTCCACCTCAAAATCCGTGGCATTGCCGATGAAGTTGCTCTCAGTGATGCGGAAATAATAGGGACTTCTGTCTTTGTGTAGACTGATCACCTGCACCGCAAGGTCATTGCCTAAAAACACATTTCCAGTCCAATCGTTGATTCCCAAAGGTCCAGCATCTTCAATATCTACTCGGGCAGCAATGCCATTGTTAATGAAGATATTTCTTTGGGTGTTCACCAACGCATCTTGGGAATCCAAAGCCACATCGTAGTTTTGAAATGTACACTCTATAGCTAACGCACAGTTGCCGTTGTAAATTGCCCGGCTTTCCTTGCCTGTACCCTTGTCCCCTATAAAGTCCACACCAATAATATTGTAAATGACGTTGTTGTTCAAATTGATACCGCCCTCAACAACAGTCCCTTTCTGACCCTCCATCACAAATATGTACCCATCCTTCATATTTTCCGGCAATTGAATCTCACCGGAATAAGTGCCATTTTTTAGGATAACTTTCGCAGGCGTTTCTCCGTTGCCATCAGGTCCGAACGTCTCTTCCAAAAACTGGTTCAAGCTCTCCACTGTGTCATTTTCCGGCCGCAGATATTCCTTTGGATCGTAATTTTGTGTGAACACCTTCATGCTGACCGTTTCAGTTTCCGTTGTGCCATTTGCAGTGATAGCTACCTGAGCTCTTACCATATAGGTTCCTTCATAACCCTGCTTGAAGTAGAGGGGCGCACTTGTGCCTTCTTCAAACCCTTCCGTCTTCTCCAGAACCGTTTCGCCCTCTTCTGCCCAACTAAAGGTATCCTCCGCGCCTTCCAAATGTTCCAGACGCATGCTTTCCACTGCAATAGTTACCGCGTTTGTCTTGTCCTCCTCATAAATAACACCGTCTGTTGACGTCTCCTTACGAACAGCCACACACACTTTGATGTCTTTATAGAGGGCTCGAGGATTCTCCGGTAACGGATCCCCATGGACCCCCTGCCCCATGCATTGTCCGCCTTCATTGATGATAAGGGCATCCGCATAGGGATCCAGTGCTATGCCGATCACATACTGGTTTCCCCCTACCTGCCGATAGGCTGCCTCTGCATTTTCTTCTGCAACAGCACCCAGAGGGAGCATTCCTAGGCACAGACACACCATTACCAGCAACGACAACACTTTCCGTTTCATCATGTTCCTACTCCTCCTGACCAGTGAATCCTGAAAAAATCTTTCCCACACACCAATTTATCAGAAGCAAACTGTGAAATAAGGGAAGTCCTTTTTTCCTATTCTCTTCGAAATAATTGTAGCACAGGTTTCCCTATGTGTCACTCACTGTCACTGTCTTTCCGTTCACTTTTTTGGCTTGTACACCTACACTTTCTGCACATCTTTTTTAAAATATTAAGTAGTTTCCACTCTCCCACCTATCTCTTGCTGATCTCCATGAATCCACACTATTTGGCCATCTACCAACTCGATGATCCCGTTTTATGAGACTGCCCCATATGGAGTTGAATGGGCAGCGTGCGGAAAACACTCAACGAGTTGTTGGAGGCAAAAGCCCAGAATGTTTATGTATGTGGATTGAATCTATCTGCACTACAGTTGGGGCAAATAGCTTGAAAATGTAGCTACTCTGGTAGCTATGGTCTGAACAGGACCAAACTGGCGGTTGGAAACAAATTACCTGGAAATAGCCGAACTTTATTTTCGCTTTGCGAGATCTCACCATTGAGCTTCTGAGCCCCAAATTCAATTCCATTTTTAAGCGTTGCCACTTGATAAAAAGGCCTTTCTGGGTGAAACAGCCAGAATCGCTCCCTCCAGGTTGCCAGGTTATTCAAGATGGGTTTTTCGGGCAGTTTCTTTTTCTCCCACAACTGGCCCCAGCGTTCTAGTGCTTCCTCCTCATCTGTTAATGGGGAAGGTTTTCCTTCCAAATCGACTCGACAGAAAATGGTTTGCAGCACTGCCAGAAGCAATCGCAGAACAGCCACATCCTGAGTGGGCAGTTCTCCAGCCAAATCGGCATACTCGTGGGCATGAAGCAATGCATTTGTGAGAGAAACTTCTTTTAGCGTGCAATCCGGTGTGCGCACCCGAACCCAAGGTTCCTCCAACAAGTTAAATTCAATCTCCTTCACAGGCTTCCTCCTTTCCATAGGTCAACCCACGCTCTTTGTTGTAGACAATTTTGGTCCCCGCTAATTTGACGGAGAGATCTTCGTCCAGTAACAAGATAAGTTCTCCACAGAGCATAGGTGCCTGTTGCCACTGGGCTAAGAAGCGGCGGTTTCGATCTTCCAATTCCTCAATCACCCCGTCAATGGTCCAACGACGGCTAAAATAGCTGGGCAGCCTCAGACACTACCGGGCTATGGCGCGGCTTTCCTCTTGGGAGGGAGGCCTATCTGTGGCGACAGAAATTCCCCCTTCTTGCCATGGAAGGAATCGCACGCTGCCATCTCGGCACTGCATCATAACCAATACCTCGATAGAGGGATCTCCATCCCGCACGGCAGCGCGGGCCTGGGATTCGGAGCAAGCCCCCTCTTCCCTCATCCAACACCGCAGACTTGGCCAAAGCCGTCCTCCGCCGTCAAAACAATACACCTTGCCTCTCTCAGCCGGGGAGGACGATAGAGATCACGATTGGGGTGACGATGTTCTCGTCCAATCCTCTGTAGAAGCAGATCCATAGGACAGAGCTCAGTCACCAAAAAGTCAAAATCAATATCCAGCGACTGTTCCAATACCTGGGTTCCCACAACAATAAGCTTGTCCCGCCGTTCTGGAGTAGATCGTTTTCCTAAGCGTTCTAACAAGATTTGCTCCCTCTCTGCACGATCCGGCATGAGAAACTGGGCGTGGAACAGAAACACCTGAAAATCTGGCATCGTTTTTTGAAGCTGGCTTGCAATCATCTGAGCTTTTTTACCGTGTTGACAATGATTCCCGCGCGTCCACCCTCCGCCAGAGCTTCTTCCAACGATTGGGGAAGTGTATCCTCCACAGCTGTTTGTAGGGTAACTTGGCGCTGCTTGGCAGGTAGGGCAACTACATGCTGCACGATGGTTCCCGAGGTCCATGTAAGCAAAGGATATCCCTGGTTGGAGAAAAGTTTCCTATCTACAGCTTTCGTTCCTCAATAAGCTGCCACCAGTTCTCCTCGACGTTGGGCCGGTAATGTGGCTGAGAGCAAGATAACCGGCACATGGTAGCAACCTAGCCAAGACAAAGCTCTATCGAGGGAAAACCAAAGGTCTTTTTCTCCCTTTCCGTAATAGTTGTCATGATACTCCGCTATATTTTCATCTATATACCCTTGTCCATTTTCTTGCGGTTTTCCATGATGAGCCCCCGCGATGGAGGCAAGGCCTTTTGGACAGCTCCCAAAAAGTATGCTGTTTTAGAAAGGATGGCTTCTTCTAATCCAAGAGCTGCTCTAGCTCCATCAGAAAGCTAATTGATGGCTAAACATCGCATAACTTCAGCAGTATCACGGCTGTGTATCCATAAGGGGAGCCAAAGATCCGTATTTTGCGGATCTGTTTTTGCGGCCAAATATGAATTCAGGCGATGGTTCATCCGCTTTCCTCCATTCAAAGCCAACCGATTTTTAAAATAATTATACAAAATAATATTCACCCGTGCAACCCAATAAATATTTTTATTACATTTCTTTTATTGTACTAGGGTTCACTTCTGTTTGTACTGTTTTCATACATTGTTTGTATGAGCACATGATCACTTACATCACATGCATACGGAGCTTTTATAACTTTGCCCAATATTTCTCGTCCACATAACAACTTCTTTCGTTTTTTCTTTTCTTCCAATCAAAACACCTCCGGGGTATGACCACAAAGTCTGCCCGGAGGTGTTTTGATTTATTTACTTGGGGACATTTTTGTCCTCTTCGCAAGCGGTTGCCTTATTCCAATTGCTTTGCTCAATAGCATACATTACAGGGATCGCCATGACCAGAGGAACTCGCTTCTGATACCGTACCGCTGAGGATATTCTTTGATCTCCTCAAGGTGGTGCAACTTTTTGTAGAATGATAAGATTTTCCATTGGGAGTCCAATAGACAATTCCACCTTGCGATTCTGGGATATAGTCCGAATCTATTCCCCAGTCATCAGAATCGAACGCAGTGGTTGTCTGGTTGGAGATAGAGTTGGACTCACTTTTTGGCTCATAAGTTGCAAGGGTGTTTTCCAATTGTTCAATTTTGCTTTGCGCTTCACTTTGACCTTGAGAATAGCCATGCCACTGTCCTTCTTCAAACCCATCACTATGGCCAGCGTCATACTGTACCTGAATTTCACTTTCAAAACTTTCTTGCTGTTGAACAAGTTGCGAGGAAAATTCGTTTTCTCGCTCTTGCAGCAGAGAGTTGTAAGAAGCCTCTGCGTCCGATTGACCTTGTTCTAGACCGGAGTTGTAAGCAGCAGACACCTTGTTATGAGTGTCAGCCAATAAAGTGGAAAGTCCAGCTCCCAATACAAATGCTATTACAAGAGCAACTAAAAAAAGAGGCCGGAGCAGATCCTTTAACCGTTCTTTTAAAGACTGATTATTATCCTCATTCATGTTACATCCTCAATTCAAATTTTTGTTTTGTTAAGGCTTGCACACCTTGCATGCACTATGTCCCGATTGGATTGCCTCCGCAACGGTACCACTGATAAGTCTCTCAGAATCCTTAATGGTGGAGCAGGTTCGACGGTGATACGCTTTACCAGAACGCGTCCAGTACACCGTGCTGGTCACCGGTTTGGGTGTTGCAGTGGGCTTAATGGTAGGTTTAGGTGTAGCAGTAGGAGCAGGGGTGGCCGTAGGTGCGGGAGTAGGAGATGGTTTCTCCGTGGGTAAAATCTCTGTTTTTATCAGGATGGTTTCAGCGTTATGGAAAATAGCTGCAACCTGAGCCCGGCTGGCGTTGCCCTGAGGATCTAGCAGCCCACCGCTACCGTTGACAATCTTGTGGTAGGTAGCCCACTTCATGGCCTGCACCGCGTAGGAAGAAACCTTTCCTTTGTCATGAAAACCGTTATACACGGTATCCCGATAGCTGGTGTCATTGCCGGTACGCTTAGCGTAGTTGTACAGGATGGTGGCCACCTGTTCCCGAGTGATAGCTGTGTCAGGGCTGAATTTTCCATTGCCCGAACCACTTACAATGCCGTTTTCCGTGGCCCAATTGATCCGGCTGGCGTAGTACATGGATGCCGGTACATCATCAAAACGTGTGCCGGTATACTGTGTCAGGTCAATACCGGTTTTATTGCCTAACACAGTGACAAACATGCCTCGTGTCATGGAAAGCCCTGGTCCAAAAGAGGTATCACTGGTACCGGAGAAAAGGCCACTACTCACTGCGTAGTCCACGTGGGAATAAAACCAGTCGTCTTGGCCTACATCTACAAATTGATCTACGTTAGCTGCTGAGGCCGGCCACACCATCGCAGAAACCAATAACGCTGCCGACAAAATAAGTGCTATGATTTTCTTTTTCATTTTTTCCTCCTAAAAATCCCTCGTTTAATTCTCGTTACAAATATAAGTTGAGATTTTAGTCATTCAGTGCTTCGTGATTCTGATAGGCAATCTCCTGAAGGAATTTGTACAAAGACTGAATGTTGTATTTTTTAGGAAATTCCAGCTTCTTTTCTGCAGTGGATACACCGCCGCTGCATTTGAAGTAAGGGGATGTAATATAGTGAATGTTAATCTCGCTGTCATCCGCACCAAATCCAGCAGTTTCCGCAGACACATGGTAAATGCAGCTCAGGTTGATGGAATCCACCCGCATTTTGGCCCCAGTGGCCCCTTGCTTGTCAAAGTCGATGATTCGCTTGTCTGTGATGATCACTACATCCCGCACCAGTTTATAACCGGTGGTAATGGTCTCCCCATCCATCAAATACATCCCATACTCTTGCGTGAGGGATTCGACAGAAACCTCGCTGAGATTTCCCATTAGACCGGAGGCAACAGTGCTGCCCAAATTTTTCAACAATCCCATTTTGAAACATCCTTTCTTTTATTTTAAATTTAAAATACCAACTTAATAAAAAGAGACTCGGCTTGTTCCTAAGCAAAATCGAAGATCAGATCATTATTTACAAACAGAGCATAGTTTAAATTTTTGACCAATTGCCTTGTTTTTAGAAATCAGTTTTACATTTGCAGTAGTTATAGTACGTTTCAGAAAACCAATCAGTTATTTACGCTACAAAATGAATTGGTGGTGATGGGGGTTCAGGAAAGAGCACGCTACACGGGAGTCGGACGATGGTGTGAAGATTGAACTTCTGTAGTGGTTTTTTCTTAATATTCACCTTGACATTGCTGGTTCCGAACAGCACCCTCTCTGAAAGAATCACCAAAGCCTGTCCACTCTGCGTCAGGCGGTACACAATGACAGACATAAAGAAGGCGATAGTCTCGATGCTGGCAAGGTTATCGGGAAAGTGACTATTTTTACATAGGCCTTTTCGCAGAATCCCCAGTTGCTCCTAAGATTGATATTACCGTCTGTGAAGGGCATTTTCTCAAATTCCACTTAGAATAAGACCAGGAGTAATATACTAAAATTTAATATCTCCCCTGTCATATTCTCATTTGATAATACCGATTGCACCAGAGATTCTCTTTTTTGAAACAGGAAACACAAAACAATAAAATTACTATAGATCTTAGTATACCATTGTCATGACTTGATTACAAGATTCTGCATTTTTCACTTCATCCTCTGTAGACCATTCTCAACTACCTCATAGCTTTGTGAAGCAACAAAACCATCTTCTTATGAGAAAATCCCCACTCCACCACTTTTCCCGCATTGCTGGCGGGGTGAGTCACGTAAGCTACCAAATGCGTGCAGTGCTCCACCATATGGGACGGAGATCGTCACAGATGTCTCCCAATTTACGGGAGAATGTGGTGCCCAGCTCTATGGCCACACCAAACACCAGTCTGACAATCCAGATTGGTCAGATATGCGGCTGGTCCTGCTGAGCCACCCCGGTATTGTGGATTCCGACATCTGGCTCAAATGCCAGCACAAGCTGGAGAAGAACCGCCAATTCAGCAAAAGTTACAGCAACCCCACCAGCTGGCTGGCCGGCAAAGTGGTGTGTGAACAATGCGGCCATTCCTTGACCAC
>HF972590.1 GCA_000432995.1 Clostridium sp. CAG:1013 | reverse complement strand
GGGAGCTTTTCAACCTGGATTTTGGCGTGGCTCGTTTTACGGTGGAAAACTCTGTGGAATGCGGCAAAGTGCTGGACGCCTGTTTTCGGGGCGAGACCCCCGATTTTGACTACACTCGGGGACTTTTTCACCGCGGGGTGGAATGACGGTGGAAAACTCGGTGGAAAATGTTTAAAAGTCCGTAGGGGACCCCTTCAAAGCGGCAAAAAACCTAGCTTTTTCCATTGTGGAAAGCTCATTGTGGAAAACTTAAACCGAAAAGGAGATGTTTATGGAAGAGTCCATGGTTTTGCGGATGAAAAGAGTGAGGCCGGAAGCCCAGCTTCCCCAGCGACAGACAGAGGGCGCGGCGGGATATGACCTGTGCGCCTGTGTAGAAGCGCCAGTGACCCTGGAGCCAGGAGTGGGATTTTCTTTTCCCACCGGATTCGCGGCGGAGATCCCTGGGGGATTGGTGGGACTTGTGTTCTGCCGCAGCGGTCTGGGAGTGAAGCACGGGGTGAGCCTGCCCAACTGCGTGGGTGTTATCGACAGTGACTACCGGGGAGAGCTGATTGTCCCCCTGCGAAATTTCGGGGACAAAACCTACACGATCCAGCCCGGAGAGCGGATCGCCCAGCTGGTGCTGGTACCTGTGTGTCTTCCTGCTGTGGTAGAGGTGGAAGAACTTTCCGAAACCCAGCGGGGAACAGGCGGATTTGGCAGCACGGGCAAATGACCTGACGGTCCTTTAAAAGCCGCATATCTTGTGGGGGTTTTGGTGAAAAAGGTGCACATATAAGGGAATTTTGGTTTTCCTAGGTTTATGTAAACTTCCACCTTGAGAAATGTTGGGAAATACGCTATAATAATAACTGCTTGGCGTTTGTGACGCCTGGGCGGAAGCGCGTGTGTTTTCGCTGAAATGGGAAACGATAAAAGCAGAGTGCTTTTTGCCATACATGGTTTGGAATAAAGTGGCCCCAGGGGGCCGGAAAGGCAGAGTTTGAGATGATAGGGCTTTCGGATATTTTTTCTATGTTTACCATGTTCTCCAAGGATATCGGCATCGACTTGGGAACTGCCAATACACTGGTGTTTATGCGGGGTAAGGGCATCGTCATGCGGGAACCCTCTGTGGTGGCCGTGGACGTGCGCACCGATGAAGTGCTGGCCGTGGGCAAGCAGGCAAAGGAAATGCTGGGCCGTACCCCCGGTTCTATCGTGGCGGTGCGTCCTTTGAAGGACGGCGTTATCGCCGACTTCGATGTGACTGCTGCCATGCTGAAATACTTCATTAAAAAGGCGCTGAAATCCGGTACCCTCAGCCGTCCCCGGATCGTGGTGTGCATTCCCTCCGGTGTGACGGA
>HF972589.1 GCA_000432995.1 Clostridium sp. CAG:1013 | reverse complement strand
GGCCGCTGTGGACGGCGCCATGACCTGCGCTATGGCGGAGAGCCTTTTGAAAGCTGGCATCGGGTTTGACTCCATGCTGCAAACGGTGAACTCCGCGCTCATCGCTAAAAGCGGGGACGAGTCCCTTGCCACTTTGGACATCGCCTGCATCGACCTTTTTTCCGGCCGGGCGGAATTTCTCAAGGCGGGGGCGGCCTGCACCATCCTCCGTCGGGGACGCAAGTCGGAGATCATCGAGGCATCCAGTGTTCCGGTGGGCATCATGCCCCAGGTGGAATTCGCCGCTTACCACCGGGATCTCTCTCCCGGAGACGTGATGGTGCTGGTGTCTGACGGAGTGACCGCTTCCGGTCAGGAATGGCTGGAGGACATGGTCCTTCACTGGGACGAGGAAGAAAATCCCAACCTGTTAGCCCAACAGGTCATCGATGAAGCAAAGAAACGCCGCAGTGATGGCCACGAGGACGACATCACCGCTTTGGCACTGGTATTGAAATAAAACAAAAAAAGGGACA
>HF972588.1:7452-11028 GCA_000432995.1 Clostridium sp. CAG:1013 | reverse complement strand
TGCTTTTTATGGCGGGCGGATTTATCTGCCAGGCAATAATGCAGATCTTGATTCCCAAGACTATGATAGTGAAGAACAGTTTTTCTATTGGAATTCAAGAGTCCAAGGCGGTTTGGTTGGGCCCGGTGTATATGAGGTAGAAACCGGATTAGATGGTTTTAATTGTTACAAGCCATCGTTTGCAGTGACGGTTCAGTGTACAGTAAACAAGCCGATTGATTTTAGCAAAATAGATGAACGTATATTTGTATACAACAGGGAAGCACAAAGGTTACTTAATACAATTGTTATTGCAACGAGCATCCTTGATATTGGGATGGAAATGACATTGTTTTGTGGGTTGCTTGAACACTTATCAGTATCAGGGAAGAAAGATCCAGATGTGATTCGAGAAATCGACAGTCTTATTGAGCAAGTAAGCAACTCTGAACTTGAAGAAAATAAAAAAAGGAATTTAATCAATTATTTAAGTGTAGGAAAGGAACTTTCGGCTCGACAGCGGTGCTTATCTTTGTTACAAAAATATGCTAAAAGCAAGTACGGCTCATATAGTGCATCCAAGGTGTTTGATGAAGCATATTCGATACGTAGTACTTTTTCGCATGGAGAAGAACCAGACTATGGCAAAGTAAAGGCTGCAGCATATATGCGTTTTTTGATGTTGGATGTTATCAAAGGCTATCTTCAAAACAAGGAGGACGAACATGCCTGACCAAACCTCAACCATCATCTCCAAAGTCTGGGGGATGTGCGGGCCGCTGCGGGACGACGGCGTGTCCTACGGCGATTACCTGGAACAGCTCACCTACCTGATTTTTTTGAAAATGTCCGACGAGTACGCCAAGCCTCCCTACAAGCGCCAGACCGGCATCCCGGAGGGCTGCGGTTGGGCAGATATGAGCGACCTCAAGGGTGCGGAGCTCGAGGAGAAGTATAAATCAATTCTGGAGACTCTGGGCGAGCAGGGCGGTACCTTGGGTAAAATCTTCAAGGGTGCTACTAACAAGATCAACAACGCCGCTATCCTGTACCGGATCGTCCAGATGATCGATAAGGAGAAATGGGTGTCCATGTCCACCGATGTCAAAGGTGAGATCTATGAAGGGTTGCTGCAAAAGAACGCTGAGGACGTAAAGAGCGGTGCGGGCCAGTATTTTACGCCTCGTCCTTTGATTCAAGCTATGGTGGAGTGTATCCGCCCGGAACCCATGAAGACTATCGCCGACCCTTGCTGCGGTAGCGGAGGTTTTTTGCTGGCAGCTCAAAGCTATCTAGCCGACCCGAAACACTACAACCTAGACCGAGAGGAAAAGGAGTTTTTGAAGAGAGAGGCTTTCCGGGGCTGGGAGATCGTCCCTACCACCTTCAAAATGAGCCTGATGAATCTCTATCTCCACAATATTGGTGACCTCTACGGTCAGGTACCCATCACCCTGGGGGACGCTCTGCTTACCGATCCCGGCGAGCGGTTCGATTATGTGCTTACTAACCCACCTTTTGGTAAAAAATCTGCCCTCACTTTTACCAATGAAGAGGGCGAGCAGGAAGAGGAAGATCTCGTCTATAACCGTCAGGACTTCTGGACCACTAGTTCTAACAAACAGCTCAACTTTCTCCAGCACATTAACACCCTTTTGAAAGCCACCGGCAAGGCGGCAGTGGTGGTGCCAGACAATGTGTTGTTTGAGGGTGGAGCCGGCGAAACGATCCGAAAAAAACTTCTGGAAACCTGTGATCTCCACACGATTCTCCGCCTGCCGACAGGAATTTTCTACAAGCCCGGCGTTAAGGCTAATGTGATCTTTTTTGACAAGCGTCCTGCTAGCCCGGAACGGCAGACCAAAGAGGTATGGATTTACGACCTGCGGACCAATATGCATTTTACCCTTAAGCAGCATCCCATGACCTTTGGAGATTTGGAGAATTTCATTCAGTGCTATCACCCGGAAAACCGGCATGAACGCCACGAAACCTGGAGTGACGAGAACCCGGAGGGGCGCTGGCGCCGCTACACAGTGGAAGAGATTCTCTCCCGTGATAAAACAAGTTTGGACATCTTCTGGATCAAAGACAAAGCATTGGCGGATTTGGATAATCTTCCATCACCAGAATCCTTGGCTGAGGATATAGTGGAAAATCTGCAGAATGCCCTGGAGGGATTTGCTGAATTGCTCAGCAGTCTAAAATAAACTTTTTTACACCCCCACTCAGGACAAGTGGCACATCTACGCTCAAAATAACGACCGCAAGACTTTCATGCTGCTCTTTGAGAAAGATTTTCCTAACATGGCCACTGCCCGCTATGAGCAGAATGAGGACTTCTTTGTGAAGGTGTTCTCTGACCCGGACATGATGCGGCAGGTCATGGAGACAGTGGGCACAGTACTATATGAGAGGCTAAAAAAACAGACGCAATAGAAAAAGTTAATTGTTAAAACCCTCCGGCATTTGCCGGAGGGTTTTACGGTTCCAGATTCTCTTCCTGAAAAAGTGGAGAGGCGAAAAAGCTGGGGAGGTCCATGCTAAGACCCTGACACAGTTCGTGGATGACCCGCAGCTTTACGGAATCATAGGAGCAGTTGATGATATTTCCAATGGTGGATTTGGGAACACCACTTTTCATGGAGAGCTGATACTGGGTCATGTTGCGCTCGTTCAGCAACTCAGAAAGGCGCTTACTGACTGCCCGATTCAGTTTCATGTTCCTCCAGTGAGCCCTCAACATACTCGATCAAATTCCCGGGCTGGCAACCCATGATGGCGCACAATTTTCCCAAGGTATCCGTTGTTACAGGCCGGTCATGACGGATGCGCTGCAGTGTTTGGGCGTCGATGCCCTCGTTGGCCAGCCGGTAAAAAGAAATATGATGTTGTTCCATATATTGCCGCATAGGCCGAAACGTAATTGGCACCCAATCACCCCATTTTCCCTATTATATGGGGCTTGCCTTTTGTTATTATAGTGATTATAATCACTATAATAACAAACAAGGGGGCCACTGAGATGATCGTAACCTTTTGCGGCCATAGCCAGCTGGATCACAAGGAATCGGTCACAACGTGGCTGACTAATGTGGCAGAACGCCTGATCCTCCAGGGAGCAACTACCTTTTATCTGGGAGGTTACGGAGAATTTGACAGCTTGGCGGCTTCCGTTCTTCGGGAACACAAGAAGCGTTATCCACAGGTGGAATTAGTTCTTGTCCTAGCTTATTTCCCTTCTGCAAAGGATACGTCCGGTTACGACGCCACCGTGTATCCTCCACTGGAAACAGTTCCCCGGCGCTTTGCAATCTGCTGCCGCAACCGCTGGATGGTAAACGCTGCGGACGTGGTGGTGAGTTGCGTCCTGCACGACTGGGGCGGCGCTGCGTCCACCTTGCGGTACGCAAACCAGAAAAAGAAGAAGGTCATCTCCTTCCCTTTGGAGGAAGGAAGATGACCTAGCCTTCTGCTTCGTCTGTTTACACCCCTACCCTCCCCTGCATCTCAGCACTGACTTCCCGCTTTTTCTCATCGAAAGCGTGGGTGTATATGTCCAGCGTGGTAGAGACCTGCGAATGCCCCAGCAGCCCG
>HF972588.1:0-7390 GCA_000432995.1 Clostridium sp. CAG:1013 | reverse complement strand
GGCCGCCGTATGCCGCAGGCTGTGAACGTTCAGGTCCAAGGGCAGGCCATGCTTCTTCAAGATCAATTTAAACCGCCAGGTGAAGGTGCTGGGGGTCATGGGCAGGTCGGCTCCGTGACGGCGGAAGATGTAGTCCTCTGTGGTCAGCTCTCTACCCTCGTGGAGTTCCAGCTCCCCTTGGCAGAAGGAGCGGTACTCTTTCAAGAGACTGGCCATCTCCAGGGAGAAGTACACGTACCGGTCCCCGGCAGCGGTCTTGGGCTCTTTTACAATGATGTCCTCTCCCGTGACCTTCACCACGTTGCGGCAGATGTGGATGGACTTCTCAGAAAAGTCTACGTCCTTCCATTTCAGGCCACAGCACTCGCCCCGGCGCATCCCCGTGGCGATGATGAGTTTGAAATAAGTTTCGTACTTGATACTCTCTTCCTCCAGCGCGGCAATGAGTTTCCGTGTGGTTTCTTCGTCGGCCACGTGGCGCTGCTTTTTCTTCTTGCCGCTGTATTTGTAGGTGCGCCAGGCCGGATTCTGCGATAAAAAACCGCCCTCCATGGCATCGCTGAGGATTCCACACAGACAAGCGTGGACTCCTTCCACAGTGCTCTCGGAGAGCGGTTTTCCCGTCACAGAGTTCTTTTGCTTCCGCAAGGTCGCGTAAAGATTGCGGAAGTGTTCGGGTTTTAGGTCGGTAAGTTTGTAACTGCCCAGGGTCGGCAGGAACCGGTCAATGTCCTGCTTGTCCCGAGCCAATGTAGATTTCGCCAGCTTGCCGGGGGCGATATGTCCCAGCCAGTAGGCGGTGTACTCCGCCAGGGTGATGGACTTGTCCACGGTTAAGGGTTGGTTTTTGCACTGCCGCTCAAAGAGGGCAGCTTCTTCCTCCAGCCATTTTTCCTTGGCCTTGGGTGTTAACCCCTCTGGCGGGTGGACGGTCTTTTGCTGGGGCTTGCGGCGACGTCCTTCCGGGTCGTAACCCATGGACACCACCAGCAGGTAGCTGTTTCCCCGTTTGCGGATGCTTGCCATAGAAAAAACCTCTTTCCTGTTGTGATTTGCCCTGTGGAGGCAACCACACACTACTCCACGTGGGCTGGAAAGTCCAGCGCTTTTCTCACGTTCTACCCTTTGGACAAGAGAGGCAGGTAAGCCTGCCCGCAACCTCCAGCAAGGTACCTGAATTACGGGCTGTGGAGGAGCAGTTGATCCATCTTTTCCGCCGCCTGTTCCTTTAAGGCCATCTGAGGATGGCAGTAAGTGCGCTCCAGGAAAGAGGTGTCCCCATGGCCCGCCATCTCAGCCACGGTCTGCTTGTCCACCCCCTCGTGGAGCATAGCGGAAACGAAATAGTGCCGCAGGGTGTGGAGATGGAAGGTGTCCGGGAAGCCGTTCTCCTCAAAGATCAGGCGCAAATGTTTTGTGAACGTATCCGGATGGATGGGCTGGCCCTTCTCGTTGACGAACAGGTAAGGGCTCAATTCCCGTCCGTTTTCCATCGCTATCTCCCGTTGATAATAGCAAAACCCCTGCACCAAGGAGGTCATGTCCTCGGACAGAGCGATGGTACGAGAGCGGCCATTCTTGGTAGGTCCTTCCACCACACCCTGTCCAGCCACCACAGTGCGAGAACGGGAAACCGTGAGCACAGAGCGGTACTTCTCCACGATCACAAAGTCATTCCACCGCAGGGCGCACAACTCACCCCGGCGGCAGCCAGTGTACATGGCCAGCACATAGAACAGCTTGTAGTGGTAAGGTTCATCCAGCAGAGCCAGAATCAAGTCCTGTGCCTGCTCGTCCGTGGGGATGAACTGCTGGCGGCGTTTTGTTTCCGGCAGGTCAATCATCCGGGCGGGGTTCTTAGAAATAATCTCGTTGCGTTTGGCGTCGCTGAGTACAGCGGACACCACGGTCAGGTACTTTTGCACGGTGGCCTCCTGGATGGGCTTGCCGTGGCTGGTTCTCTTTCGTAACTCTATCATCATGTTTTCCAGGGCCATGGGTCGCAGCTCTCCCAGCTTGATAGAGCCGATGTAGGGGTAGACCACCTCCAGCATCCGCCGGTAACTTGCCAGGGTGCCGGGAGCGTATTTCACCTGACGGTCCAGCCATCGGGTGGCGTATGTTTCAAAGGTGGTGTCCCGGTCCTCGGAGTAACCGGACTTCACCCGGCGTTCCAGCTCTTCGGCTTCGTGGGCAACGTACTGAGGGATGCCCCGGGGCTTCACAGAATCCGGCACGGTGATGGTCTTGGCTTTGCAGATTTTCTTCCCATTAGGACGGTAGCCGTTGCTAATGGTGATCTTGAATTTTCGGTCTGATAGTTTCTTGATGCTTGCCAAATAGGTTCTCCTTTCTTCAATCTTTAGCGGGATGTTTTGCGGTTTTGCGGTGATCAAAACGGTGATTGCCTCCATTTGCCAAGAGAAACTTGGGGAGGGGACGTCTGTCACGTCCCCTCCATCTCTCAGTTATCTTTCTGCCAACGCAGGGCTTGTTCAAAGGAAATCATTCCGTTGGTCTTGCGGATCTGCTGAATGCATTGGTTCCGTAAACGCTCCAACTCCTGCTGGTCAACCTCGCAGACGGCGGCAAGAATGTTGGACGTCACAGCCTGTTCCACTGCCAGCTTGAACAGCAGGCGGCCCATGCGGTTGGAGCTTTCATCCACGATCCCCTTCACCGTGGAGGGGATCACGTCGGCCAGGTAGTCCTGGTTTGCTTGGCTGGAAAGGTATCCCATGTAGAACCGCAGGGCCTTTTCCATGAACTCACTGCGGCTGGCGCAGTTGTCGCTTTTGTAGAGGGAATCCACCTCCTCCAGAAGAGAGGGGCGAATCCACAGGGCGAATTTCCGTTTCAAGTCTTTTTCTGCCATATTTTCCTTCATCCTTTCGTTGACCCCGGCGGTGACACCCGCAAAAATGGCTTGCCACCGGGAAAATTCGTGTTTCTGACCCCGATCGTGACCCCAAGGCCTCCAAACCGACCCCGGATTTTTTGGTCGGTGGAAGAGGGCAAAAAGCCCGCAACGACCGGCTCTGCCGGGCGAGGTGATTCGGGAAGGGGCCGCCTTACGGCACCGTCCCTTTCACCTGCTTGAGAATCACACCCCAAAATTCTCCCCCAACCGGGAGAGGAGGCGGTTTCTTTTCTTTCTGCCAAACTCGCCCCTGTGGGGCCCAAATCGCCCCGGAACGGTCGGTGACGGGTTGTTTCCCCACCTGGGTTGGAAATCGGCCACACGGGCCCACACAGGGCGAAGAAACCCGGCGCTTTTCCGTCAGGAAAAGACGGTACTTCGCACCCGAGCGTTTTTTCTGGACCAAACCGAAGGTCTGGCCGACACACAGGCCCGCACAGGGCGGATTTTGGGCCGGTGTGGTCTTTCCTGGCTTCCCAAGGTAGACCGGTTGTTGTGCGTCCTTTTGATCCTTCCCAAAAGGGTGCAAGAAGGCAAAGAACCATGGGACACTCTTGGGAAATCACACAAGATGTAGACGTTTTCAAGGCTGTGGATACCAGATAAGCAAGAAGTTCCCGTCACAGATTACCCCCTTGCACGCTTCCGTCCGTCCTGCGCCACAGCCAGTCGTTGGCCACCCGTACCGACTGCACATAGTCTCGCAGGTTTCCTTTGACGGACTTGAGAGTCCGGGCGGAGATGCCTGCCTGCTGCGCCAGGGAGAACATCTCCTTGGCGGGAACAGCGGGACGCCTGTCCAGGGTGTCCAGGATCAGTTCCTCTGCCAAGGTGAGTTTGGAGTCCTGGCTTCTTCCGCTGAGCAGCTGGTCCGCTGTGAGGGTTTCGTATCCCTTCTGCCAGCGGAGCGTGCCGTTCTCCAGAGAGAAGGCTCGGGAGGGTCCTTCCTCCGCCAGAGAGGATTTATCGTGGACCATCACTCGGATGTCCCGGTCATTTTTGACCCGGCCCACCAGCAAAACGCTTCGAGCCGCCGCTCGAAAATCCATGGAGCCCAGTCCTCGCTGGGCGCTGTTGGCGCTTTGGGATTTGTTCAGGTGGCCTACTAGAACAATGGCACAGCCGGTTTGGTTTGCCACTTTGGTTAGGCCCTTCATCACGGTGCGCACTTCGTTGGCCCGGTTCATGTCCACTTTCTCTCCCAGGTACGCCTGCATGGGGTCCAGGATCATCAGCTGGGCATGGGTTTTCTCAATGGCCTCCCCGATGCGATGATCCAGCATGGAGAGAGGGAAATCTGTTTCGTCGATGGTGTAGATGTGGTGCAAGTCCGCCTTGGATTCCAGCAGCCGTGGTTTGATGGTGTCCCCCAAACCGTCCTCGGCGGTCTGGTAGAGAACGGTAAGCGGTTCCCTGGTTTCTCCGCCGGGGAGGGCTTGGCCCCGGCTGCAGGCTACCGCGATCCACAGGGCCAGGGTGGTCTTGCCCTCGGCTGGGTCGCCGTGAATGATGGACAGTTTTCCCAAGGGGATGTAGGGATACCAGAGCCAGCGCACCGGCTCCACCGCTACGTCCTCCAGGGAGATGAGCTTCAGTTCAGGTTGATTTTTCGGCAAAGTTTTCACACTCCTTTCGTTGCTCCCGGTTAAAAGGTGGGAGTAGTATTTGTATTGCGAAACGACACAAATTGGACGGCTTCAGGCAAAGCTGCCGGGCTGTGGGAGAAAGGGGGAACTGGATGCTGTTTTCAGCCTGTAAGCGTAGAGGAGATTGCTTCTTCTCTGTGCCTTTCCGCGTTTGCTGGGATACAAAAACTCCCACCTCTTTTGCAAAAAAGGTGGGAGTAGTGTTTATATAACCAGAACCTGTTATTGAGAAATCATTTCCAACACCTCGCAAGTTTGTCGGGCAGGGAACACATCTCTGCCTCAAATTGTGTTCCTCATTGTAGAGAGAAGTCCAAAAGAAAACAAGGGGGACCCCTGTCACCATGACAGGGGTCCCCCCATATGTGGGGGTGTAATCAAAATAGTCTGCTTCTATTTTGCGGTTTTTGAAGAAAAAAGGAGCCTCAAAGTTAAATTGTCGCCGCACAAATGGATGGAGAGAAAGCCATCGTCTTTCAGCAATTTTGACGGTATCAATTCGTGCTCAGTGATGAGGAATCTCCCCGCATAAAGGAAGATGGCTAGAATTAGACAGAAAAAGAAAAATCCCTGCTCTGAATGAGCAGGGAAAACTGGAGGGAGAGTGTCCATCAGTTTGCCAACTCAAGTTGGCAACAAGTAGTTGGCAAACTTTGCTCGATAGTTGGCAAGCTGTTGACAAATTCACAACGCTACAAGCGAACAATTTCTCTTGATTCAAATGTTTAAATTGACTTTTTGAAAATATTTTTCAAAAAATGAGTTTTTAGATTGCATATTTGCGCTTTTAAGAGTATCCTATAAGTGAGAGGGAGTGAGATACCCATGTTACTGCAATTCAAAGTGAAAAACTTTCAGTCTATCAAGGACGAGGCAATCTTGAGTATGGTTCCTTCCACGGACCGCTCTCATCCGGAAAATCTGGCTCAGGAGGGAAACCGAGAAGCCATCAAGGCAGCGGCCATTTACGGCGCAAACGCCGCAGGAAAAAGTGCGGTGATCCGTGCCTTTGTAGCGGCCATTATGGCTGTGCGCACCTCGGACACCCGGAACATCACCCAAAAGATTCCCGGGATGGTGCCCTTTAAGTTTGACGAGGAGACGGCGAAAGCTCCCTGTTCCTTTGAGTTTTTCTTTGTGGCAAACGATGGGATTCCATACCGCTATGGGTTTACAGCCGATTCCGATCGTGTGCAGGAGGAGTACCTGTATTTTTATACCAGCGCTCGTGCTTCCCGTGTTTTCGAAAGAACCGGCGACGACTTTGACTTTAACCAGGCAAGTAAAAGCACATTTTCAGAGTATGAAGGGAAAAATACATCCAATAAATTTTTCCTTGCCACAGCCACCAACTGGGGAAATGCCAAAACGGCTCCAGCGTATCAGTGGTTGGCGAATGCTATTGATGTCTACAATCCCGAGTTAGCCATCCAGCCCACTGCGCTGCAAGCTTTTGAGCAGGATGAGCAGGGAGAGTTAAAACAGTTCACTCTTTCCCTGCTTCGGCAGGCAGATATCAACATTGACGATATCCAAGTGGACATCACCCCTTTAGGTAATCAGACAAAAGAGATTGTCTTTACAGACCAAGCGGGAAATCCTGTACCCCAGGGCCAAGTAAAAGCGGTTCATATTCACGCGGGCCATCATGTGCAGTCCCAAAGTGGTGAGGGGGCACAATTTTTCCTGGATCTCAATGAGGAATCCCTGGGTACCAGGCAGCTTTTTTGGCTTTCTCCCATTTTGAAAGAGGTCTTTGAGAAGGGAAAAACCATGGTGATCGATGAACTGGATCGGAGCCTGCACCCGTTCCTGGTGCAATTTCTGGTAGAACTGTTCCACACGCCGGAAGTAAACAAAAACAACGCCCAGCTGATTTTTACCACCCACGATACAACGCTGCTGTCCTTGGACACCTTCCGGCGGGATCAGATCTACTTTGTAGAGAAAGATCCCCACACCGCAGCTACGGAGCTCTATTCTCTGGATGAATTCTCTGTGAGGAAGAATGAGAACATCGAGAAGGGATACTTGTTGGGTCGCTATGGAGCCATTCCCTACCTGCGTCCGGAAGGAGGAATCTGAGATGGCCAAAGGAAGCGAACGGCGGTTTCAGGACAAACAGCGAGGTAAAGTCCGGCGCAAGAGAAAACCGGTGGTTCTTCTTGTTGCGGAAGGGCAAAATAAGACGGAGAAAAATTATTTTCAGCACTTCAGCACGCCTGAGAGCAAATATGCGGTAAAGGTGGTTTCCAGAGGGGAGACCAGTCCCCAAGGAATGTTGGACGCTTTGAAGCGGGAGTGCGTCGAAGAGGATCTTTCAGACACAGAGGATATGGCAGGTGTGATCTTAGATTTAGATTGCAGCCAAGAGCGTGCCAAGCAGCTGCGGGATTTGTTGAGCCAGGAGGAATATAAGCATTATAAAGCCGTTGCTTCCAACCCCTGCTTTGAGGTTTGGTTTGTGGCTCACTTTCATGAGTTGCGTGGAACATACTCGGGGTCAAGCCAGGTGCTGGAGGATCTGAAACACCAGATTCCCGATTATGACAAGGGCCGAGACTGCTATCGGAAACTGAAAGATCACACGCAGGAAGCCATTGAGCGATGCAAGGCGAAAGAGAGGCAGTATAAAGATTTCGACTGGCCCTCTGTGGAATGCAATCCTCGTACCGATGTGGCAAGACTTGTGGAGTTGTTGCAGAAAAGTGAGACGAAGAGCTGCTAGTGTCATTTGGCTTGGGCATACTGAAAGAACCGTTAGATTTGTTTTTCATTTCTTCTGTCTTTCCTTGACTTTTATTTCCCCAAAACCGGAAAAACC
>HF972587.1 GCA_000432995.1 Clostridium sp. CAG:1013 | reverse complement strand
AAAAGTCAAATGAATCATGATTTTGCCTTTGGAATAGAGGTAAATTCCTGTGTGATTGAGATTACTATCGGTAAGGCAAAGTGGTTGAGACTGTGCAAACAGGTTTTTCGCCTTCACCTGCAATCCACTGTACCGTACGGATCAGCTTTTGCGCCGTCTGTTCTTCTGACTTCGGATTCCCATACTCAATTACGCTTCCATCATCCATCACCGCCCAGAGACGCGGTTCTCCATTTTCTGTACAGTAAACCGTACCATGCTCAAATCGAAGCTGAAATACCGGATCAAGCCAGCCTTTGGTGGCATGGGAAGCAATAAACAACAGCTTCGCGCCGTTCTGTTCTCTCAGGCGCAGAATGCATGTATCAAAAGTTTCGATGTCATTAGCGCGGCGCAACTCTGCATCCATCACTTCCGCCTGCGAAGCGCTGGAAAGATCGGAGCCTAGAAGGAACAAAAGATTATGCAGGTAATGAGCAGCTGCATTACTTGCGATGGAATCTCGTATTGCTTCTCCTTTTGCTGTTTTCAACTTGCCAGCCCAACCGCTGCCCCGCGTGTAATAAGCAAAATCCCGCTCCCAAA
>HF972586.1 GCA_000432995.1 Clostridium sp. CAG:1013 | reverse complement strand
GCCGCACAATGCCTGGGCAGTCGTATCGCGCTATTGGGGCAGCGGCTTCACCGCGCCTGTGCTGGACGGCAGCTCGCGTCCGCGCCATACAGTGCCCAGGCAGTCGTGTCACGCTGCAAAAAAGACCCCGTCCTGAGGACGCGGCCAACTAAGGCCGTGCCAGGGACGAAGGTCTCTCCGTGGTGCCACCCTGATTCAAAAGCGTATCTCGCTTTCCTTACAGTTTCTATCTTATTTACAGCTGGCGGGCGTCTTTCCTCCGTTCAGCTCCCAGGGGGCTCGCAGCGCCCAAAGGGCGCCCCCATTCTCTGCCGGGCGTTCCGGAGTACTCATCCCGCGTTATCGCCGGACAATTCTAAATTATACTCAATTTCCCCTGATTTTGCAACAGGAAAAACTCAATCCCGCAGGATATTACGCCAATCCAAGTCGCCCCGCTCCAGGCCGTGGATCAGCACTTCGGCGGTGGCGATATTGGTGGCCACCGGGATGTTATGCATGTCGCACAGGCGCAGCAGATTCATGTCGTTGGCAGTCTCGTGAGATTTGGGATTCAGCGGATCCCGGAAAAACAGCAGCAGGTCAATCTCGTTGCAGGCGATTCGCGCCGCGATCTGCTGGTCGCCGCCCTGAGGGCCGCTCAAAAACTTCTGGATCTCCAATCCTGTGGCTTCGGAGACCATCTTGCTCGTAGTGCCTGTTCCACACAGGGAATAACGGCTCAGGATGCCGCAATAGGCAATACAAAACTGGACCATCAGCTCCTTTTTCGCGTCGTGCGCAGTGATTGCAATGTTCATTTCGATGATCTCCTCTCCTTGGCTTACTTTTTTAAAATCATTCTGCTACAAACTCGATCTCCGTCTATCTATGTCTTACAAACCCGCTATGGGAATGGTTTCCCCTTCCAGACGGCCAGCCATACGGCACAGGGCTTTCATCCCAGGGGAATCATCCCGGGCGCTCTCGCCGCTCAAAAACGCAGCCGCCAGACCATAATCCTCCGGCACCACGCCCATCAGCCGGATCCCGGTGCTGTCTATGACACCGTCCAGATCGCTGAAGGCCTGAGTCTGCCGGAACAAGTCCCTGTTGAACCGGTTGATGACCAAACGCCGCTCTTTTATCTCCAGCTTGTCCAGCAGTTCCCGGACCGTTCCGGCGCTGCGCACACTCACCGGATCGGAGCCGCACACCACCAGAGCCTGATCCGCTCCGCTGGCAGCCGAGCGAAAACCGCTGCCCACCCCCGCGGGGGAATCCAGCAGCACGTGGTCATAATACCGTTTTAAAAGGGGCACTAATTTTTTCATCACCCCGGGACGGATCATATCCTCCTGAAGGGAGGGAGCGGGCAGCAGGTACAGCCCTTCCGTTTCGCCGCAGGGATAAATGGCCTCTGCCGGGGCGCACCTGGCAAAGACCACGTCGGCCATATCGAACACCAGATTTTCTTCCACGCCGGTCATACGGTCCAAGCTGCGCAAGCCCGCGTCGCAGTCCACCAGCAGAACCCGGCGGCCCCGAGCGGCCAGAGCTCTTCCCAGCCCAACCGTCACGGTGGATTTTCCCACGCCGCCTTTACCGGACGTGATCACTGTTGCTATACCCATAGAAATTCTACCTCAGTTACCATCTTAGCATACTTAAGGCATATTGTCAAAAACAAAGTTACTTGGAAATATATTTTGTTATAAATCCATACTTTTAGCCTTTATGATTTGTGAAATAATTTTCAAATTCTCCTATTTGTAATTATTCCCCATCCTAGCCGCCCCGGTAATAGGGCCCGGTCAGGCCGCCAGGATCCGGCGAGGCTCCCGCTTCGGCTCCTTCATCGCCGCCGGTCTCCCCCTCGTCCTCGTCCGTACTGGAGCTGGAACTGGAGGATGTTTCCTCCCCGGTGTAGGGAGCATCGGGAATATCGCTGCCCCGGTCAGGGGTAGGAGTGGGAGTGGGAGAAGGAGTGGCAGTAGCTTCTCCAGCTGTGGAAGAAGTGTCGTCATCCTGATCTTTGTCAGCATCCTGTCCGCCAGGGGTCAGACCCAGTTCTTCCAGCTCTTCCGCCGTCTTGATGATGGTGCCGTCGTCATCCACCATGTTGCCGGACTGGTCATATTTGTTGCCGTCCTCATCCCAAGTGTAGAAACCGAAATACTGATCCAAAATGTCCTTGGCCACATTGACCGCGTAAGAACCCTTGTTGCCGTACTCGATCATGACCGCGATGGCGATTTCCGGATCGTCGGCAGGAGCGTAACAGACAAAGCTCAAGTTTGCCTCAGTGCCGTTCTTATCATTGGAGGTCTCAGCAGTACCGGTCTTACAAGCAATGGACACGGGATAATCCGCCAACACGCCAGAAGCGGTACCCTGGGTGGCAACCATCTGCATGCCAGCCTGGACCACACCCAGCACATCGCTGGAAATGCCTGCGTCGTACAGCTCCACAGGCTCGTACTCTTCGATAACCTCTTCCCCGGTGTAGTCGGTAACCTTATCCAGGAAGTGGGTTTGCAGCCGGACACCGCCATTGGCGATCGTAGCGCACATGGTAGCCAGCTGAATGGGGGTGAACATGTTGTCCGCCTGGCCAATAGCCGCTTGGGCGGAAACACCGTCGGTCCACTCCACGCCGTGGTTTTCCAGGTATTCCTGAGGGTTGGACATGATACCGGTGGACTCGCCGATCTCCACGCCAGTGGTGGTACCCAATCCAAAATACTCCGCGTAGGCGTCCATTTTGGCGATGGTCAGATCCAGGCCCACATTGGCGAAAAACTCGTTGCAGGAACCCGACAGAGCACCGTACACATTGACGTTTTCATGATACCCGGTACAGGCCAGATGCAAGTCGTAATAGTCAAACATCTTGTCGCAGTAGAAGGTGGTGGCGGCGCTGATGACCCCTTCCTGCAAAGCGGCCAGAGCCACCACAGGCTTGAACACGGAACCAGGAGTGAACACACCGTTCAAGGCCCGGTTGAACAAGGGCTGATCCTCATCTTCCGCCAGCAGGTTCACATATTTGTCGTCGGTGCGGTACTGGTTCATGTCGAAGGTGGGATAGGAGGAACAGGCCAGCACGCCGAAATCGTCCACGTCCAACACCACCGCTGCGCCAGCGGTACAGTCTTTCGCCCCGGTGTTGGCCTGGATATTCTTGGCCAGGGACAGATTCGCCACTCTTTGCAGTTCAGAATCCAAGGTCAGGTGAACCGTGTTGCCCTCCTGGGGATTGGTGGTCACCGCGGTGCTGACTACCTCACCGGTCTCGTCGGTGTAGATGGTCTTTTCGCCCCGCTTGCCTCTCAGTTCTTCCTCGAAGGCGGACTCAATTCCGGACTGGCCCCGAGTATCTGTCCACTTGTAGCCGGAGATATTGTTCTCGGAGTCGTAGACAGTTCCGTCCTCTACCGCCTGCTCATACTGATAGTCTAAGATAGATCCGGTATAGCCCACCACGTGAGGCGCCAGAGTGCCGTCATCCCCATAGTACCGAGCCACGGATACCTGAGCCTTGATGCCGGGCCACTCCTCGGAATGCTCGCTGATGACACCCACAGTCTCCGCGGACACGTCCGAGGCGATCACATAGGGATTGGTCCGGGAGAAACCGTCCCGGGTCATGGAGTAGCGCACGCTCACCACGTTTCGGGCGTCCTCCTTGGAGTAACCCTCGCAGTCGTACATTTTCGTCAGCTCCGCCATGCAGTCCTCGGCGGTGGCGTAATCAGCCAGGTTCAACATGTCCTGGCCCTTCAGCGTGGCGATCTCGCTTTCGCTGTCCTCTTTGAATTGGTAGGTGCCGTCCTCCGCCAGGACGATGGGCAGCCGGTCGCGCCACTCCTCGCCCCGCTCGATGAGCAGATCCAACACCTGGAGGATGGTGGCGTTGCGCTGGGTGTAATCCATCTCTAAAGCATCGTAGATGATGTCGTAACTGCTGCGGTTGCCCGCCAGCACTTCCCCGTCGCTGGACAAGATCTGTCCCCGGGCGGCGTCGATCTCGATGGTGTCCGTCCGGTCAGACAAGGAGATCTGCTCGAACTCCTCACCTTGAACGATCTGCCACTGGACCAAACGAAGCTCATATACTACGAACACCGCCAGCACCAGCAGGATGCAGGCGGCGGAACGTCCCAATTTGGTAGTTTTCGGTTTTTTCAAAGGGGAAGCCTCCTTTCCGGGCGGTGGGCGGATGTAGTCGCTGCTGCCGGACTATTTACAGCCGGCTTTCCTCCTGGGGCCGCAGCGCCTGGGAAAGACCCCGATTCAACAGGTACACCAGCGGCACGAACAGCAGAGTGTATCCGTATTTGGGCAGGTAGTGATGGGTAAAGGCGTAAGCCGGGTGGGAATACTGGAAAAAGTACAGGAAAAACCACTGGGCGCACACGGTCAGGCCAATGCTCCACACACCGGTGAGAATGGCCGTGGCCAAATTGATCTGGAAATACACCCGCACCGAAATGCTGATGAAAAAGCACAGCAGTCCCAGCACTAAAGCATGGAAGCCCAGCATTCCGGAAAAGCCGAAATCACACAGCAGTCCTCCCAGCACACCGAACCCCAGAGCCGGGATCTCTGTCTCAAACATGGCGATGGTGACCACCACCGGAAACAGCAGAACCGGCCGGGCTCCCAAAATGGAAGGCAGCAGGCCGGGAGTCTCCTGAACCATGAACAGCACCAGGATCTCCAGGGTGTAGGCCAGATAGCGGACCAGCTTGTTCACATCCCCGATCATTCCGCGTCCTCCTTGCCGTCCGGGTCCTCCTGGGTGTAGATCTCTTCCCCGTCCCCGGCGCCAGGGAAGTCAATGACAACAAAGACGTCCCGCACATCGGTCAGGTCCTCATAGGGCTTCACAATCGCGTAATAGGAGATGTCGTTCTCCGATTTCTGCACGCTCTGCACTTCGCCGATGATGATATCCTTGGGATAGGTACTTCCGGCGCCGGAGGTGGTGACGATATCCCCGGGCTGCACCTGGGTTTCACTGGAGAGATAGTTCAGCCGCAGCAGTCCCGCGCTGGCGGAGGTGATGTCGCTGGAAATGACGCCGCTCTCTCCTCGGGCAGGCACCACAGCGGACACGTTCACGTCCTCGGAGAGGATATTGGTCACCTTGCTGGTGGTGGCGTAAGCCTGGCTCACAATGCCTACCAGCCCCTGCTGAGTGATGACAGGGTCACCCACTTCCACACCGGCCAGGGTCCCCTGGTCAATGGAAAAACCGTAGAACACGTCGTTGGGGTCCCGGCCGATAGATGTGGCGGCCCGCAGAGTATTCTCAGGCTCTTCCTCGGTGATCTCCAGCTGGACCTTCAGCTGCTCGTTCTCCTGGAGGGTGTTGTCATAGTCCACCAGCTTCTCACGCAGTTCCGCGTTCTCCTGGGAAAGGCTCTCCACCATGGTCCGCAGCTCGTCCCGAGAAAGGGCATCCAGATCCACAAACTCTGTGACCGCCCCGGTGGCCGTGGTGCTCACGCTCTGCATAGGCGAGGTGACGAACCCCAGCATATTGGCCAGCAGCGAGCCTCCCGCTGTGGCGGTGTAGATGATCAGTCCCAAAAGCACCACCACCACGATGGCCAGTACCTTAAAGGAGCTGGTTTTGAAAAAATCCTTCAAGACAAAGCTCTCCTTCTCTTGGATTTCCCGTCAAAGTCAAATGCGGACTGCCCAGGTCCCCCTCGGCAGTCCCCATCTTTCCGTCCTTGCTTCATATCGGGAGAAACTCTCCCAAACCCGCCGGCTTCCTCCTGCCGGACGTTCTGTCCTCTAAAACACAGATCTTCCCGCCGGAAAACTCCCATTCCCGGCAATGGTTTCTCACTTTCTCCGGCCCCGATAGCGGTTCTTGGGCAGCTCCACTTCCAAGCTCTTGCCAGTGCCTTCCACCACGCAGTCCAGAGGCCGTTCCGCCACGTGGACGGGAATACCCGTCTCCTGGCTGACCAGCTTGTCCAGGCCCCGCAGCAGAGCGCCGCCGCCGGTAAGCATGATGCCCCGGTCAATAATGTCCGCTGCCAGTTCCGGCGGGGTCTTTTCCAGGGTATCCTTGATGGCGTCCACCACGATCATCACGCTGTCGGCCAGGGCTTCCCGCACCTCGTCGGCATGGATGGTCACGTTCTTGGGCAGACCGTCCACCAGGTTCCGGCCCTTGATCTCCACAAAGGCATTGATGGTCTCCTCGGTGGGGAAAGCGGAACCGATCTTGATCTTGATCTCCTCAGCGGTGCGCTCACCGATGAGCAGGTTGTATTTCTTCTTCACGTAGGTGACAATGGCTTCGTCGAACTTATCGCCGGCCATGCGCACGGACACGGAAGTGACAATGTCTCCCAGGGAGATAACGGCCACCTCGGAGG
>HF972585.1 GCA_000432995.1 Clostridium sp. CAG:1013 | reverse complement strand
AAGGACATAGAAAAAGGGATGAGACAACCTCGTCCCATCCCTTTTAGACTGCCTTATTTTCGCAACACCTTTTCCATGGCCTTGCCTTTGGCCAACTCATCCACCAGCTTGTCCAGGTAACGGATTTCCTGCATCAGCGGGTCTTCGATGGCCTCTACCTTTACTCCGCAGATGGATCCGGTGATCAACTTCCGGTTTGGGTTGGGAGCAGGGGCATTTCGGAAGAAATCTCCGTAGGTGATGCCGCTTTCCACCAAAGAGTTCAACTCTTCCTGACTGTACCCAGTGAGCCAACAGGTGACCTGATCTACCTCTGACCGGGTACGGCCTTTTTTCTCTGCTTTGGCCACCAGAAGAGGGTATATCTTTTTCAGTTCCATTTGAAAGACTTTTTCATTGGTCATAGTAAGTTTCCTTTCCTATGTGAATCGAGTCCATGAATTCTCCAAATTCTTCCTTGGCCAAATACCAGGTTTCCTGGTCAAAGATCACCAGGGTGATCTCCATGTCATGCTCCAGTAGGAAGTCCTCAATGGTTTCCACCGCCACCTTCATTACCAGGTTTCCTGGTCAAAGATCACCAGGGTGACCTCCATGTCGTGCTCCAGCAGAAAGTCCTCGATGGTTTCCACCGCCACCTTCAGTGCCTGGTCCTTGGGGTAGCCGTAGACTCCGGAGGAGATTAGGGGAAAGGCAACGCTCTTGCAGTGATGAGCCACAGCCAGTTCCAGTGAGTTTCGATAGCAGGCGATGAGCAGATGCCGCTCCAGGCAACGCTCTTGCAGTGATGAGCCACAGCCAGCTCCAGAGAGCTTCGATAGCAGGCGATGAGCAGCTGCCGCTCTCCGTGATTGCCTCCTCGCCAGATGGGCCCCACTGTGTGAATCACATACTTGGCGGGTAGAAGGTAGCCAAGGGTGAGTTTGGCTTGGCCTGTTTCACAACCTCCCAGGGTACGGCACTGGGCTAAAAGTTCCGGACCGGCAGCTCGGTGGATGGCTCCGTCTACGCCACCGCCTCCCAGCAGGCTGTTGTTGGCCGCATTGACAATGGCGTCCACATGTAGCTTTATGATATCTCCGCGGATAATTTGAAACGGCATAGGGGTTTCTTCCTTTCAGCGGTCAGTGGGGATGGGCCAGATCGGCGCAAAGGTGATATCTCCGCGGATAATTTGAAACGGCATAGGATTTCTTCCTTTCGGCGGTCAGTGGGGATGGGCAAGATCGGCGCAAAGAGCTTGGATTTTATCGTAGGCGGTTCCGGAGAGCAAACCCTGACGGTAGTCCTCATACGCCGC
>HF972584.1 GCA_000432995.1 Clostridium sp. CAG:1013 | reverse complement strand
GCCCTGTCCGCCCTGGTGGTGTGCGGCAGATGTGGCTCACTTTATCGAAGAATCACCTGGCACCGCCGGGGCAAGGTGAAGGTGGTATGGCGCTGCGGCGCTCATCAGGACAAGGCCGCAAGCTGCCCGGACTCCCCCACTATCGAGGAAACTGCCCTTCAATCCGCTGTGATGGCAGCCATCTCCCAGCAGTATATCCACAAGGACGAAACACTGGAAACTACCATGCAAAGCATCCGCTCTGTGCTAACCCCGGAAACTGTGGACAGCGAATACACCATCCGCACCAAGATCCATGACTTACAGAAGGAGAAAAAAGACCTCATCGCCAAAGCCCTGGATGAAAAGGATGACGGGAAGTACGACTTTCAGTTCACCCGAATCAAGCGAGAACTAGAACAGCTTCAAGCCCAGCTGGATGGCATACAGGCGGTTCAAAAGACCCAGGCGGTGGAAGAATCACGGATGGAAGAAATCGCCGCCATCCTGGAAAAGTTCAAAGAGAGCGATCTTTTCTTCGATGATCTCCTGGTGCGCAGGGCGGTGGAAACAATACGGGTGGAGTCAGCGGAAAAGCTGGAAATTACGTTCAAAGATAGAAATCGGAGAGTGGTTCCCATCTCAGAGGGGATGTGAGTTTATCAACCAGTATCAAGCAATGCGAAGCCGCCAGCAAAAAGAGGTGGACACTCTTCCTATGCGGTTTGCCTTCAGCTAGGAACAATTCCAGGAGATGATGAAAGAGTGGGGGCTTCGGCCTAAAAAGGATCTGGACAAGATCGCCCGTCTTTCTTTTGGGGGATTTGTTTAGAAGAAGGACGTCCCCCTTATCCGGGATACTTTTTCCCGGCATCGGGAAGAACTGTAGGCTGCCATAGAAGCTGATCCCACCGGAGAAGGGTTTATCAAGGATATGTTTCTGTCTGAGCTGGAAAACCATGAGCACAGCTACACCGGCACGTCAGAGGATGCCCTAGAGGCATTGGGACTCTCCTATGAGGATGTGGCTGCCAACCCGAAACTTGCCCACGGGCTTGAGTTGGCCGAAAAAGATATTCCCTTATCTTGGAGCCAAACCATGGATTAAAATTTACACGCCTTGAAAAATGAGGGTATATAGAAGTATATGAGTGAGTAGAGGATTCCTTCCTCTGCTCATATTCTTTTTACACCTTCATTTTTCCAATATTCTTCAACGAGTAATTGTTATCTATTAATGTCATCGCAGCAGAAGGGCTATATTTCTGACTCTCCAGACAGCAAAATAAATAGATTTTTTAGTATTTGAATGGTAAAATAAAAATCAATACGCTTGAAATTGGAGAGGCAAAATATGATTAATGATTTTATTTCAGACGCATTAAAAAAACTCACAGAAAAGAAAATAGAAGAATATAAAAATGGGGAGAAATCTTTTGAAGATATTAAACGAAACATTGATGAAGAAATAGAAAATGCCACTGATCAACTTGTTGAAGATGCATCGGCTATGTATATCCAACATTTCAAAGAAGTCATGTATCCAAACGCCCTCAATGAACGGGATAAGGCATCTTCATTTATTGCATCCATTGATCAAGTATGGCAAGAAGGTTTTATTGCTTCAGAATCTTTATACTTAATTGTTATTGAAATGGCTACACAATTTAATTCTATCTTTCGTGAACTTTCTCTTGAAGAAAAAAAGGGAAAAGAATACAAATACTTTGTTTTACGCGAGCTGCATGGTCGTGCCTGTCAACAGTTCCTTGAAATACTAGAACTTCTTAAAGGGGGCTTTGCAGATGGAGCCTATGCTAGATGGAGATCTATGTATGAGATCAGTGTTATTGCAGATTTTATCCGTATGAACGAAGATGTTGTAGCTCAACGATATTTCGAAGAGTCCTTTGATGATAAGGGAACCCGTGAGTGGGCAAAGGCAGCCCCATGCTTTTCAAAATATAAGTACGTCAAATTATCCGACATCAAAAAGCAATGTGAATTTTCTGGAGATTTGTGGGATGATCAATATAAATTAGCAAATAAAGTCGTTCACGCTTCTCCAGAAGAAACATTTAACCGGTTGGGAGTTTCCAATGATGCTAGAAAGAAATTTATTCCCGTTGGGCGTAGCAATTATGGTTTAGCAGCTCCAGCCATTAATTCTGCAATAACCCTTTGCCACATTACGGTTTTTTTCTTCCGCTTGATCACCCGGGGGAACTTATTAGTCTATACTCGTGCTCTTACAAAATGGGTTGGGCATATTCAACAAACCTATCTTGAAATAGAAAGAAGCTGCTTTTCTAAATGATTCCTCTGTTAATAATACCTACAAGGCTGACAAATAGGGCATTATAAACCAGGACCCAATTTTCTATACTAACAAAAAAGGAAATCGTTATGAGTTATTATGCAAGAATTGTTTTTGAAATGGATGATTCATACGAATTCATCGGCGTTACTGAAACACCAACCATTGTTTTTTCAAAAGGCAACTTACAATGTACTATTAAACGAGAGCCGAAGCTAGGTGAGGGCAACAGATCAATCCCTTATATTGTTGAGATAGGACCATTTGTTTCTGGGGAAATGGCAAATAACGTTGGACTCGAACTGCTTCGGGACATAAAATTAAACATGGTCAAATCCGAATTTCCCATTAATATTACTGGCTCCCCCGGAAAGTACGATACCACATCAATTTGTACAACGATATCTGCGATAACCGACGCAGGTAAACAAACTTTTCTCCCCCACGTAGATCCGTCACGCATCGAAAACGACTATATTGGTCTTAAAATTTTTCAAGTTAAAACAGACCTAAGTGAACTCACTTTTTTTAAAAGTTCTGTAAGCGCGAAATCTTCTGCAAATTTTTCACTCAGTTATCCTCTGGAAAAAGTTTGGACTGATCGACTTGATATTTCACTTTCCCTTCTCAACTCAAGTATCCATGAACACGATATAAGAATTCAATTTCTACTTAGAATAATGGCAATTGAAGCTCTTGTTCCATCTTCAGATAAATATGGACCAGAATACATTGAAGCGAAAAAAAAGGCCATTAAACAAATTGAGACGCTAAATATCGATCCAGAAATCACGTCCAGATTTCGCACTGCACTAGACAATTCTGTCAACAAAAGCATTCGCGTCCGAGTTAACTGTCTACTGAAAAAACACCTGTCTGACAAACGATATGGCGCTAGTGATAGCGATGCTATTTCTATTTTCTCAGCCTGTTATAAAGCACGAAGTTCTTTTACGCATGATGGAACTTTTCCATCTGGTTTTAAGCTAGTTGAGAATAGTCGCAGTTTAAAACTTATTGCGTTGGATTTAATATCTTCTATTTCCCTTGATTAACCCTAATATAGATTCAGAAAAAGCGCGAAGTTAATCTTTGCGCTTTTTCTATTTTTTAAAAAAGAGATGATCTCATCAATATGACCTACACATTTTCATTCACTCCAGAACAGTACGCTGCTCTTCTGAACAGGGCGGCGGAACTGGACGTCTCCCTGGAGGACCTGCTTCTCCGGGCCATTCAAAATCAAATAAAGGAGGACGAACCCCATGCCTGACATGAAAGGCATCACTGTGAAAATCCCCGCGGACCTTCACGCCGAGCTCAAAGCCTATCTCGAGGCCCACGGCATGACAACAGGCGAGTTTATTGCCTTGGCCGTGGATAACGAATTACACCCCAAAATTCAGATCAAGGAGGAACAACCTATGGAAAACATGAGAACTTTAGCCTTTCAGGTGCCGGAATCCCTGTTCCAACGTGTCAAAGCCTACCTGGAGCGCAATCATATGACTCAGAAGCAGTTTGTCATCGGCCTGATCGAGGCCGAACTAGAACAGGACGAGGCCCAGTATCAGGCAGAACATCCCGAAGGACAGGAGGATGAGGAAGAAACCCAGGACGGTCCCGATGCTGGGATGGAGGAACGACCCGCAGGCCAAGAGAACACCGCCCCCGTGGGTGATTTTGAGGCCGGTTCCGAGGAAGTGTCCCAGGAGGATGGCTGGTCCGAGGAACAAGAGGAAGAAACGCAGGAAGATAATGAAGTAGAGGATACCGATATTGAGGAAGATAACGAATTGGGTGACGCTCAGGAAGATGAAGGAGCCTGGGATGGTGAAACATCCGATGAGGAATCCCAGGACGAGGAAGAAGAACAGGCATATCAGCCCAGTATGGGGTGGTAACTTGCTTTCTTCCCATGGACATGGTACACTGCAAGCCAAAGGAGATGGTCCCCATGACTCACACCCTGATGCACAAAGACATCCCCGTTGCGGACTTGACCTTGGATGAGTCCACCGGCAGCATCCAACGGATTGACGCGCTTCTTCATGGGGCGCATCTGCCTGTGGGAGTTTCTATCCGCCACGGTGTAGCTGACAGGGCCGCCCTCAACGAGTGGTGGGAGGACCGTTCCATCCCTGCCAGCCGTTCCGGTCTGCGGGAAGCCCTGGAAACCCTGGGGGTGGCCAGCCTGAAACTGCTTCTTACCCGCTGTTATGGCCTGAGTTTGTCCGACCATTACTGGATCAAACCAGCGGACAGCGAACTGACCTGGCGCAATGTCAACTTCTTTGAGAACCCCTTCTCTGAAGATGTGGGCGATGCCTTGTTTGGAATCCCTCCCAAAAAGGAAGGATTCGACTTCAGCTCCCCGGACAATACTACGGACGGCTTCCTCAAAAAACGCTGGAAGATCCTAGATAGAAAGTGTTGCCTCATCAAAGCTGGCAGTCCGCCCTTCCTGCAGCAGCCTTTTAATGAAGTGATCGCCGCAAAGATTGCCGAACGGCTGGGAATTCTCCATATCTCCTACACCCTGCTGTGGGATGATGAGGTCCTTTACAGTGTATGTGAGGATTTCGTCACTCCGGACACGGAACTGATCCCCGCCTGGAGAGTGATGCAGATTCAGAAGAAAGAGAATCAGACTTCTGTTTACCAGCACTACCGAAACTGCTGTGAAGCACTGGGCGTCCCCAATGTAGCCCACGCCCTGGACCAGATGATCGTACTGGACTATCTCATTGCCAACGAGGACCGCCACCTAAACAACGTCGGTTTGCTCCGAAATCCGGACACTCTGGAATGGTTGGTTCCAGCGCCCATCTACGACAGCGGCTCATCTTTGGGGTGCGACAAAGTGACAGCCCAGATCCGCTCCGGGCGGAACATCACCTGCAAGCCCTTCAAGAAAACCCATAAGGACCAGCTGCGGCTGGTGACCTCGTTCGACTGGCTGGATCTGTCCAAGCTCCAGGGTATTGATCGTGACATCCGGGAGGTGTTCACAGGAGCGGATGAATATGTGGACCGGAACCGAGTAGAAGCCATCGCCGCCTCAGTGAACCAGCGAATCCAAATGATGGAGACTTTTGTCCTAACCCAGCAACCCCAGGTGGATTCCACGGAAAACGATGTAGAAGAAGATGTGGCAGCAGAGTATGAGATAAAGTTCCCAGCCTCTTAAAACCGGGTTGGAACATTAGCATTGCTTTTTTACCCATCTTATGCTATAAAAATTATATCGAAAAGAGCGGTTTCATTTTTGTTCAATGAAGGCTGTCCAATCAGGCAAAACCTTAATACCTGCATAAAATCTGAGTTTTTAGTCTCAACTTTTGAGCTGGGGTTCATTTTTGTTCAGTACAGCCAGCAGCATAACGCTGCACCCAAGTCGCGATCATCACTTTTGTGGTGGTCGCGATTTTTATTGCCCGCGTTTTTTGTTTGGTTTCATTTTCGTTCAGTACAGCCGGCGGCAAGCTGCCGCATTACAGCGATTGACAGCTTGTTTTTCTAGCTATATAATGACCCAAAACGGATAAAACCTCATTATGACCAAGAGGGTATGACTAGGGAGGGAACATCATGCGTAAAGGATTCAAAATGAAACTGTTTCAAGGCCAAGAGGAAGAATACCAACGCAGACACAATGAGTTGTGGCCGGAAATGAAAGAGATGCTCCGTATGCATGGGGCAAGTAATTATTCCATTTTTTTAGATCCGGATACTTTGACTCTGTTCGGATACATTGAGATTCAGGACGAAGCCTTGTGGGAAGCTGCCGCCAATACAACCATCAACCGAAAGTGGTGGGATTATATGGCAGACATAATGGAATGTAATCCGGATAACAGCCCAGTCACGGCAGATCTAAACGAAGTATTCCATTTGGATTAAACCACCTTCGGCAACAACCTTGATTTGCCCATATTAATTTGTCGGAAATAAAGAGCGGGCAGGAACGGTAAAGACCGTTTCTGCCCGCTAACTTTCCCTATTCACTGTTGTGAAACGTGTTGAACACACCCAGACCATTCCCCAACTGACTGCCCGGTGAGAAATCGAGAATGGCTGCCTTCGTGGATTTCATCATGGTAAAGCGATACTTGCAACCCACAAAATACCCCAAACTACGAAACCTGACCGTCCGCATTTTCAAGCGCACGGCAGGTTATTTTTTTGATGATGTAAGCGAGGAAAAAACGGCTACGCCCAGGATAATAGCACCGCCGATGAGTTCCCGAACACCTGGGACTTCCCCCAAAAACAAGAAAGCAAACAGAATCCCATATACAGTCTCCATACCAGAAATTACTCCGGCAGTCTGTGCTTTTACGTTTCTTTGTGCTGCCACATACAGAGAATGGGCAATGGCTGTACAAACCAGTCCTATCGCCGCGATCCCAACAACATTCTCAACGGCCCACTGGACCTGTAACAAAAACAACGCAGGAAGAAGCACCACAGCGGCGGTACCCTGTTCATATAAGCAGATGGTCCTGGACTCGTAAAAGCCGGAAAGATAGCGGTTGGATAGGGACATCACCCCATAAGCCAGAGCGGAGATTAATCCCCAGATAATGCCTATGGTTGTTTCGTTTTCCAGGGAAAAGGAAGGAATGGTGATCCCCACTCCCAGCAGCAAAACCAGAGCGCTTATCACGCTGCGAAACTTCAGTTTTTCATGAAATACCAGAGGTTCCAAAAATGTAAGGAATAGCGGGAACGCTGAAAAGGTGATGGTGCCAATGGCCACAGAGGAACTTTGTATGGACTGAAAAAATGTCGTCCAGTGGACGGCCAGGACCACACCTGTAAACAGAGCGATTCCATAATCTTTTTTGCTTCTGAGCTTCAAACTTGCTTTTGTGACAAGAGAGAATATCAAAAGCGTTATGGAGGAGAAAATCACCCGCCCTCCAGCGATAATCACCGCCGGCGCGCTTACGAATTGTCCTAAAACAGCGGAAAAGCCAAACAGCATTACGGCAAGGTGCAGCAGGACTATGCTGTTTCTGTCATTACCGCTTTTTCTTGTTTTTAATTCTTCTGCCATATAGGATTACACTCGTTTCTTTATGAATTCAGACCGACTTATTTTATGGCTTTCGCCGCTTCCTCCACCACTTTTTGATAGGGTCCGATGATATATTGATTCATCTGCCCTTTCATCTTCTTCTGTACCGATGGAATAGCAATAAGCGCTCCCACCAGCTTCATCTGCATAATACGCTTTTTCTGCTTCTGTGGGAAGTCATAGATGCCGTGTTCCTTGTAAAATTTGTGATCGGCCTTCATCATGCCCTGCATCACGTAGATCAGGTCACGGAAGATCTTCATGCCGCCCACACCATAAAAATTGGCTGGACGGGACAATTTCCGCTTCAGAGCAAATACCAGAGAATCCGCCAAAGTTTGAATATCAGCAGAGACATTACCCTCGTCAGTGGCCACACCGCACAGGTAATTTCCTCCCACTTCACTGCGTCCCTCTACGATCATGCGCAGGTTGCTCTCGTACCGATAATCACCGCTGATAAGGTAGGCAATGGGCGTCCCATGGGTAACAGTGCGGTGGCCGTTGCAGAACTGCCGGTCATCATAGCACTTGAAGCTGGAGTGGGTGTAGTGATCCGAGATGGTAAAGGCATACACAAAAGCATCCGCGCTCTGAATCTTGGTGCGGAGAAACTCGTCAAATCCATCTTTGTAGACACACTTCCCAGTGACGGCACAGCCAAAGCATCCCAGGCAGCCGCCTGCAAAGGGAAATTCCCGCAGGTTCACCACCCGACTCTCAAAGGGCAGGGCAGCACGGAAATCCGCAATCATGTTCCCCAGGTTTTCATCCTCCGGAGCGCAGTTGGTGACGATGACCACATCTTTTTCTGTGCTTTTCGAAACAGACGGGAGCACCGGCTGATAAATCTCCTTTTCCCCATGAGGCGCTTGGGCAGGCGGCGTGACAAATGCCCCATGTTCACAGGAGAACATCAGCTGGTCAAAAAAGTTCCGGGCATCCCGTTGTCCCTGTTCAGTGAGAAGATCGTCCATATCGGCAGACAGCCCCCGCACCACGTTCATTCCCAAATCAAAGCAGTTTTCTTCCACATAGCGGTGAGCGGTCACATCGTAAAAGTGCTTGGAGGTGGTGATCTGAGAGGCAAATTTGCCGGATAGGTCCACCCCATCGGCTTTGATAAGCTCAATCAGCCGATGAAGCTGATAAGGAGCAATGAAAGTATAGACCGGGTAGCAGAACAACAGCAGCTCCGCCTGCTCCAGCTGAGCTCGCAGCGGAGCAAAGTCCTTCTCATAGCTTTTGATCCGCTGGCCCACAGGGACAACGGTGAATTCGTGTTCCGGGTGCAGTGCCTGCAAGTATAGGGCTGTATGAACAGTGGTGGAATGATTCCCCTTGGGGCTGGCGTTCAAAACAAGGATCTTCATAATTCTTCCTCCAATTCGTTAAGCAAACGGCTGTACCAGTCGATCTCAAATTCCGCAGCGGCGATGCCGTACTGGATGGTGTACCTCTGAAAGCGCAGCACCTGAGGCCAATCGTTCCCTGGCGTCAGTTCCTTTGGGTCCATGCTCTGAACCTGTTCCTCTATGGCACAGAGGATCCCCCGTGTCTCCTTCATCTGCCGGATATAGTCCCGGATAGCGGAAATACGCTCCTCCGGCTTGGCCAACCCTGCAAAAAACAGACGGGACAGTTCCATGTTTTTTACTTTGTCTGCCTGCATGGGCTGGGCCACCCAGTGGGAAAAGGCGGTACGTCCCTCATCCGTAATGGAAAAAATCTTTTTGCGGCGTCTGCCTTGGGTGTATTCGCTGGTTGTCACCTTGCCCTCCTTTTCCAGCTTGGAAAGGGCGGTCTGCACGCTGCCTGCGCTGTGGGAACAGATTAAAGCAAGATTTTTCTTGATAAATTGCTGTAAGTCATACCCTGTCATCGGCGAAAGGATCAGTAAACCTAAAATCAGGTATTCCATAGCACGCTCCACATAATATATCTATTAGAGATAATATACCGTGTAACGATCAGGTTGTCAACACAAGGCTGCTGGTCCAACATTCATTGCAATAAAAAAAGCGGTCCTAATCTCGAACAAGTCGATAGATTGGGACCACTTTTTCTCAATAAGCTAGGAAAACGGCATCATGCCCTCACTTTATCATGTTGCCGCCGGTTCAGATAAATGTAAAATCCAACGTTCAACAGGATGCCCACCGCCGTAGACGCCGGGGCGGCAAGGCCGATCATAGTCAGGCTGGCGTTTGGCTGGATACTCATGATATACGCCATGGGCAAACGGACCAGAAGAGTCTGCACCAGCCCCTGGGTCATAACCCAGTATGTTTTTTGGTTTCCGTTGAAGTAACCGATCATGCTGAACAGCACCGCCGTCAGGATGGTCTCCGGAGCAAACCCCTTTAAGTATTCAAACCCTTTTTGGATAACCCCCGCGTCAGTGGAGAAGAATCCGGACAGCACATCGCCCTTCAGCATGACAAGGACAAATACCACACAGCCAAATCCCAGCCCCACGCCGATGCCTGTCAGCATAGACTGTTTTGCCCGCTTTTGATTCCCCGCGCCCACATTCTGGGAAACAAAGGAAGCCATGGACTGCATCAGGGCGCTGGGAACCAACATGGCAAAGCTGACGATCTTACTGGCCACCCCATAACCGGAAGAAGCCTCCAGGCCCAGAGCGTTGACAAAGGCGCAAAGGGCCAGGAAAGAGAGCTGTGTCAAGCACTCTTGCAAGGCCAGGGGCAAACCGATCTTGAGGAATTTCCGGCATTGGGGATTGAGGCGAAAATCCTTTCTCGTGAGAGAAAAGGGCAGTTTCTTTTTGAACAGCATCACAACAGCGCACACCACGCTGACAGTTTGGGCAAAGACGGTAGCGAGAGCTGCTCCTGCCGCATCCATGCGAAACACAGCCACCAGCAGAAGATCCCCGATAATGTTGACCACACAAGCCACCAGGACAAACAGCAGCGGCGACTTGCTGTCGCCCAACCCGCGGAAAATGGCAGAAAGCAAGTTGTAGGCAACGATAAAGAAAATGCCGCTTCCGCAGATACGCACATAGCTCACCGTAAGGTCCAGAGATTCCTCGGGAGCCTGCATCAGCACGGAGATAGGCCGGGCGAAACAGACCAGAAGGACGCACAAACCCACGGAAATCAAGGCGAACACAATGGCTGCTCCGCCCAGGACAGGCCCGATATGTTCCGGGCTCTTTTCTCCCAGATACCGGGCAATCAGCACGGTGATACCCATGGCAAGCTGGGTCACCACAAAGGTGACCAGATTCAAGACCTGGCTTCCCGTGGACACTGCCGACACGCCGGACGTAGAACCGAACCGTCCTACCACCAGCAGGTCAACGGCGCCGTAAGCAGCCTGTAAAATAAGTGCCCCAAGGATGGGCACCATGAACCACAGCAATTTTTTCAGGATGCTGCCCTGTGTAAAATCCGCGCTTTGTTTACTCAACAGTAATTCTCCTTTCGGCCATGACTTGATAGAATCGCTGGATGGTTTGGATCGTGCATTTGGCGTCCTCCTCCGAAATATCCTTTAGGAAGGGAGCCAGCCGGTCAAAATACTGTTCATTGTATCTTTGGGACAACTCTTTTCCAGCCTGAGTGATGGAAATATACGTAATACGGCCGTCACTTTCGGATGCACGTTTACACAGATAACCTTTGGCCTCCATCGCTTTTACCGTACGGGTCACCCCAGGACGAGGAATGTTCAGCGCGTCGCTGATATCGGACACCTTTACCTGAGCGCCCTGCCGCTCCAAAGACTCAATGGTGTCCAGATAGTGGATATAAGACGGCGTGACCCCTTTTGGCAGGGTGGGAAGCATATCCCAAATCCGTTTGGCCTGGTAGCATGTGTCAAACATGGTTTTGATCGTTGCAATTTCCATCCGTTTCCCTCCATTTAGTTACCTTTGGTAATTATATGGGAACTTTTTCTTTTTGTCAAGTTGGAGTTTCAGACCAGGAAATCCCATCACTTCTCAGTGAAAAATACGCCCCCCAAAAAAGAAGAGCCTGCCCTCAATGGAGCAGACCCTTCTAATTATTTAATTACCTGCCACGCAGAAAAGTTCCCTCTCATTATTTTTAGGCATTCCCTCTTCCCACAGAGCGGTTCACGTCCGCCCCATAAAACACGGTGGCGATGAATCCCTGGTCGGGGGCGTAAGTAAAGCTGTACTCACAGGTGGTCCCCTCGTCCACATAAAACAGATCCACACACTCTACGGTGGGAAGTCCTGACTTTTCTGTGGACTCCCGAGCGCCAGCGTCAAACTCCTCAAAGGTACCGTACCGGACAAAGCCGCTTTCCTGGCTGTAATACTCCTGAGTCATGGCCTTGGCCCCCTGATTGCGAGCAGCCTGGGACATGGCCTGGAAGGTTTCCCAACCCTCTTGGGCGGTCTCAAACTCAAACTGGTATCCTACTGCCAAAAGCAAAAGGTCCTGATCTTCCTGGTTCACCTTGTTAAACTGGAAATCCAGCTGGGTGGCGGACACATCCCCAAAGGACACGTCACAGTCCACCAAGTACCCGCCAGAACGGGGGTTTTTGCTGTCCTCGGAAAGGGTGACATCCAGGGCGGACTCCACCTCCGGTTGAGTCAGGCGCAGTGCCTTTTCCAGCACGTTTTTGGGAGCCAAGGTCCCGGCGTCCTCGGGCAAATCCACAAACCCTGTATCCCCCGTCTGACTTTCAGCGGCCTCCTCCGCCACAGAAGTTCCCGATGACTGTCCTTGAGCAGGCTGGGACGTACAGCCGCTGAGACACAGCAGCAGAACAGACAAGAGCACCAAAGAGCCTCTTTTCATCCTCTTAAAGAACATCCCATCCATGATATCCCAACGAGTCTTCCTCCCCGTTATGAACCCATGTCTCCCCATGTGCAATCTCCTTTCCTTTTATAAATTCATTTCCACAGAGAGTGCTCCCTCTGGATCTATGCCATCCCCTAGCTTCACTAGAAGAGAACACACCTAAAACTCCCGCAGTTCATGGGATTCTTCCCCTTTTCAAAAACCATTCCTCTAAAATGGCGTCGGAAAAAGTCGTATAATTTTCAACACTTTCCACACGCTTTTTGTTTAAAACTAATATATCACATCCACATGCAACCGTCAACGAAATAAGAATTCTTTTATAAGAATCGAATGCAAGCCCACCCATTCTCCAAAACAAGGCGTGGCCAAACCAAATAAAAAGAACACCCCCACAACATGTGAGGTGTTCTTTTTACGCCTATTTCAAAAACTGTCGGAACAAAATAGCACTGTTTTCAGAGCGATGTCAAAGCCAATGGCCGGGGACCCATCTCGACGGAACCTGGGTTGTATGCTATACTAAATGGAAAAACACGGGATGGGAGTGTATCGGACATGACAAACATACTTTTCGTCTGCCACGGCAGGATTTACCGGACGTGAAAAAACGCCTGTAAATCAAGCACTTCTTGTGTTTCAGCCTCAGTTTTACCAATGATTTACCAATATTTCTGGAGAGCCAGGCTTGCAAACTATCACACCAGAATGAGGAGATCAACGACATGGAAGAACTCAAAAATCATATTTACGATGAACATAATGGTCTGCGGTATACGTTGGTTGGCGACTACTACATTCCCGACTTGGAATTGCCGGAAGAAACCCGCCCTATTGGGGTTTGGGGCCATATGCACAAAGCCTATCTGGAGCAGTGCCATCCAGCCCAGTATAATGACCTGATTTTGACCGGAAAACTCTGGACATACCTGGCTGATCTGAACGAACAGGCACAAGACCGGCTGCATTGTATCATTGCCCAGATGAAAGAAGTTGCGGAAATCACAGAGGAATTGAAATCCCAGGATCAGATGGCATGGGTCAGAGCTATGAACAGTATCCGCAGCCGTGCAGAGGAAATCATCCTCCGGGAGCTGATCTACGAGGAGGATGCTGTATGAGGATTTTAGAAGAATTCTGGTACGGTAATATTGAGCCGACAGAATATGATACAATCGCCTGCAAGGAATATAAAGAAGTACTGCGTTTGATTACCAGGAACGAGGAAAAACTTCTCGCTACCATGACAGATGAGCAGAAGGAGCTATTTTCCCGGTACACAGATGCTGTTCAGGAATATCGGACTATGGCTGAGTGCCTGCTGTTCCAGAGCAGTTTTAAGTTGGGTGCCAGGATGATGGTTGAAGTAATGGAAGAATAATTGAACATAACCAGCAGCGCCCATCGGTCGTCAGAAATGATCGATGGGCGCTATTTCGTGTTGATTATTTCAAATCTGTTTCAAGATATTGGCTATAGGTATAGATATTATCAGCTCCAACCAGTTTAGTAAGAAAAGCTCTGAACACTGCATCTACTGGAACCGACACAAAGAAAAACAATCTCTTTTTGGGTCTTGAGCAACACACATAAAATAGATTTCTGTTCCTTTCATAAGAAGCTTGCTTTCCTTCGGGAACATTAGAATGTCCTGTTATCATCGGTGCATAGGTTTCAAACTGATACAGATTCCAACCTTTACTGATAACAAAGACAACATTGTCATATTCTTCGCCTTTAACGCCATGTTCGGTGGAAAACATAGCATCAGGAAACAAAAAATCGATTGCTGCGGTAAATTGCAGGTAGTCCAATTCTAAAAATGACTGAATTGAAGTATTGGAAACATACACTGTGTCTGGCGCTTTCTGATATAGATGATACCATCCATCCAATTTTGGGGGAATAGGAATCAATTTGGTCCGCTTGATTAACTCAAATACATCAATTGCTCTTTTGGTGCGAGCATCTTCCAACTGCTGCTGTAGCTCTTTCCACTTGACTTTTTCGGATTTTTTCTTAATGGGAAAGCGCTTAATTCCGAGTGTATCAAAAAGCAACTGCATATTTGAATCTTTAAGTGCTTTATAGATTGGCTCAACAGTATCCATAAAAAACAGAAGGAACAGATCTTCTTTATCTCTCAGCCCGTCAGCTAAAATTTCTAAAAGTTGTTCGTACCCTTGCTGCGTAGCGAGGACCTTATGCGTTATCATTAGAACTTTTAGATCATCCTCTTCGGATGATTCACGCTTGATCTTCTCTGTGACATTACTTAGACGATTCTTTAATTCTTCCGCAGGTAATTCGCCTTTTAGATTGCGTTCTGTCCGGCGAGGGCCAGTGTAATCGTCACAGGTGATTACAATCACTTCTCCGTCAAAATCATCTATTGCAGATGTTTGGGGTAAGTCAGGCCGCAAATCATTTAAAAGCCGAACAATCCGTGGTGCAGATCTGAAATTTGAGCCTTTCTTGATAATTGCGAGGTTCTCATTTTCAATTAGACCACAAGCCTTGTTGGCTTGATAAATGGTTTGCCAGGCATCACCAAAAAAACCGAACTGAGGGCCTTTTTTCTCTGCAATAAAGAAGTTAATAAAGCGATCAATGATCGGTTTATAGGAATCTTGATACTCATCAATTAAAATCAAAGGATACTTGTCTGCGAATACACGCCGGAATTTTGCATTATCTAAAAGCCGACAAAAGAGCTTTAGAACGTCATCGTGGTATAAATATTGAATTCCATTTTCCTTGTAACGATGCCCCAAGGTATATGTAACTTCTTTGACCTTGAAAAAATCACCTTCATCTGGCAAGAAGTCAGGATCGCTTGTGACAATATCAATGAGAAAGCTTTGATACTGTTTGATAGCGTTCCATGCAAAGGAGTGGATTGTCGATGGAAGAATAAATGAATCTTTTGATAGTCGTTCAGCAATCACATCCACCGCAGCATTTGTATATGTGATGCAAACTACAGTTTGTTTCTTTCGGCGATACTCCGTCCACTTATTTGCCTGAATCCATTCAATGGCTTTGTTCAGCGAATATGTCTTGCCTGAGCCTGCACCAGCCTCCACACGAAAGCTAATCCCATTCTGAAGTGCTGAAATGATTTGTTCGTCTACTTTATCGGCTTCAGCTTTTGCAAGGTCGTAGTTTGTCCTTTTGTATTCTTCACTCACGAACTTACACCTCCTTACTCAAGCACCCGTTGGTCATTAAGCCACACCAGCCCATCTTTGATATAGGCTGGAATAGCATAATCCTCACATTCACAAATGAGATTAAGAGCAAAATCTGTTTTACTCTTCCCTGAAAACTCAAGATCGTCTTCAGTAGGAGTATCCCCCAATTCATAATGTGCACGGTTGACATTTCGAATTGCTTCTTCCAAAGAATGTCCGCACAACCCGTTCTCTGTTGTTTGGAATTCAATGTGACATTTGCATCGAGTTTTATCAGCAGGAGACATCGATGTAATATCAGTTAGAGTGATTTGAGTATTATCATCCGCTGAAAGCCCTTTGTTCTTCCGGACCCACCATTTTAGAGTTTCATTAGATGTTGTTTCACCACATGAAACCGGAACAGACTTATAATATATTCTCCCGTTCGCACCTTTTTGACCAGACACAGAGTCCAAATCAGTAAGAATAAGGCATGGGATACCCAAAAACTCAGCGAACGGAATAAATTTATAGGCATACGCACCGCCGATTTCAACCAAGGCATAATACTGAGCAGGTAGTTTATATTCCCGAGAATCAAAGTCCCCCGCTTTAGCGCATTTATGGATCATATCGGGCAACAACAAACGTTCTGACGCCCCTTCAACAAAGATTGCTTTATCTGCAAAAAATAAATCACACTTGGTTAGAGTAAGATACTTTCGGATGAAATCAGTGTTAGAAGGATTCTCCTGAGCAAACGTATTTAGGTTCTTATAAATAACACCAGCCTTTGTTTTTTGCGCATATCGAATTTTAGAGAAAACCATCGTGTTCGCAATATGAGCAGAATGCGACGTTAACAAAGTTTGAATCCCTACAGAAGTAATTTTTGCAAGAAACGCTTCTAAGTACTCTGCAAAGGCGTGTTGCATCTGCGGATGCATATGAGACTCTGGTTCTTCGATAAAAAGTAACGGTATACAGGCGTCCCCACATTTTTCTACCTTTTTGGCGAATGCTGCAAGAAGAAATTCCATTTTGATCAGGTTTTTATATCCCAAGCCATTATAGGTACTGGGGAGTCGCTCTTTACTTGTTCCAGCAGTATAAGAAAGTTGGGTTTGATTCTTTATCTGATCATCAATGCTTAGTTGGGTTGTAACCCCTAACTGTAGTTCTTCTCCATTGGGATAACCGAACCCTACTGCGTTACTGACGAGACTGCTTAGGATGCTATCACTCTGTTGTTGGACGTTTTTATTGGCGTTTTCAACAATTGCTCGAAGTTCCTTAACTTTTTCAGCAACACTTGGATCTAATTCATCTTCACTCATGTCAAAGAAATCAGAGATAAGCGAAGACAAAGAATTGTCTTGGGTTCCGTCTTCACCAAGGCGGCGCTCTGCCTGGATAATGTGAAACGGAAATAATTCGGCCAGCTCTTTCTGCTTTTTACTCTGCTTTTCATCTGGTTTTTTGGGATTTATTGCATAAATCATCATTTCAAAAAGCTTGTGAAAATTGCTTATAATAGCATTATGGACATCATCAGCAGGAGAAAAGCTCCCATTTTCATAATATTTTGGCTCTAAAATTTTCCAAATACCTTTCTCGTCTGCTTTCAATTTGTATTCGGCACGAATCAACGCTGTAGTGGTATCCACATCTACATCGATGATAAACGGAGACAATGCGCCTAAGTTATCCTCCGGGTCATCCAGGGAATAATCTACAAGGAACTCTATAGATATTGGTTCCAGCCGTTCACATAGATCTTCAAAAGCAATTTCCTTTGCCATGAATGAAGCGATATTAGCATATAGATTGTTCCTTTTCGACAACGGATAATCATTAAAAGAAAACGGAGTTCCATCCAATACTTTACCGATGCACTCGAAGCACGAGGTTTTGGCAGTGTTGTTGCGTCCTACAATCAATGTTGTTTTTGGATCGACTTCCAGTTCAGCATCAATAAGCAATCGGTAGTTTTTTATTTTAATCTTTGATAATTGCACCTAATTTTAGCCTCCTATCTATATTGAGCTGAATTTTTTCTGTTGGTATATCGATAATTAACACAAAAATTTGCTTTTCCCGTAAGTTATATTACAACAATGTTGGTAAGTGCCTCAATTTGATTGCGAATATTCTCCTTGATTCCCTCTATCGTTGCAAATTTTTGAGCAAGATCTTTCTGCTTGTCCAGATCGAAACTTCCATCTGCCTTAATAGGAATCTGTATTTTTTCCTTTATCGCTTTAATCATGGCAGAATTCAATGTTGTATATTCATTCTTACCATTGATTCCAAGGCGTCCTTTTATATTTCTTCGGAAAATAGGTTCGATCATAAGACGCATATATTGAACATCAATGTTACTGTGGTCGCCCTTGGGAATTAGAATTCCTCGGTGTCCTGTCAGGGAGAATTTGCCATTATGATACATCGTATATCCGGCTAAGCCATCTTTTGCCCAAGTAATATATTCCCCATCGTAATCCGCAACGTCGATATGGTCGAATGCCCCGAAAGTGTTACCTGAATACAGAGGTATATCGCCTTGATGTTCTTGGCACCATTCTTTTGTATAAGTGCTACTACCGTTTTTGGGCGTATATAGATCAGATATTAAGAAATCCTTGTAGTCTGTTGTACTACATTCAATGCTTACAGCTTCTTTCAAATCGTTTAGTTCTCGAATAAGTTCGTCTACGGAGGATTTAAACTCATCCACAGTCATGGTTTCATCCGCTTTTTTGAAACCAAGCTGTATTTTTTCATCATCACTCCAGAAAGAGTCAATATTCCAGCTGTCAGTGGCTGGTAAGCTTAAAATTGGAATAAGTTTGAGCTTTCCATCGTTTTCAAACCAACTCTTAAACGGTTCCTGAATATTGTTTTTATCGGGAAGGTTTTTATAAGAGTTATACTTATTTACGGCCTCATGGAGATCGTTATCATCCGGAGTATCAAATCGGTATGTGTCCAGTGTTTCACCAATACTTTTACAAATATAGCAAAAAATTTTGGAGGTTTGATTTATATTATTATCAATTTCATCTTCCGACTTTTTTCTCAAGGTCAGAATATATGTCTTTTTTGGTGTATTGAAGAAGCTATTGATTGGTAAGGAAATAATGCTCTCAATGAAACAATTTCTTAGGATAAATTTTTTCAGCTCCGTATTGCCTAAATTGGTGAAAATTCCATCAGGAAGAACAATGTTGGCCGTTCCACCATACTTAAGAGAGCGGACAATCCATTCCAAAAATAATGCCTCGACTCCATTACCTTTTGCCTTATAATATCCGGTTGCTGCTGCCAGTTTGGAAATAGTAGAATCTTGATAATATGGAGGATTGGCAAGTATTAGATCATATTTATTCTCTTCTAAGTGACCAAGTGTTCCTAATGCAGTTTTACTGGATGTAAATGTCTTATTTAAAAGATTCTCTGCCAACAGCTGAACTTCGCTAATGTTGCTGTTGTCTTTAAACAATTTAGAGAAATATATTAGCATATTGGCCTTAGCCAGGATGGTTGTAATGTCATCCTTGCCAGACATTTGCTTTTCAAATCCATACAGTTCTACACCAGAATTTATCTGTCCATTTTTCATTTCAAATGGTACATTCGCAGCTGCTTCTAAAAGAAATTTGCCAACACCGGAAGCAGGGTCACAGATCTTCATGCCGTTAGAAATAGTGACCATATTCACCATTTCTCTGACAATTTTTAGCGGTGTAAAGAACTGTCCCATATCAGACTTGTCATCACTGTTTTTCATAAAAGTTTCGAACAGCTTTGACTTAAAGTCTTTACTGATGTTGATAAACTTCCCATTTTCTTTCTCATAGGAATAAAACTCATCCATAATGTTTTTAAAACACATGGCATGAGCATCTTCCTCAATATAGTGGCCATCCACACCTTTTTTCACATGAAAGATTTGACCATTAACGATAGTAGTACCATCTTCACCATCAGGGAACAGCATTTTCATCTGTGCCCTTGGACCTTCCAAATATGCACCCAAAATATCTGCGTTAGTCAAGCGGGTAGACTCATCTACAGAATATAAGCTGTAAATATAGCTAAAAGAGTTTCTATCTTTCAGCACATTGATATCACTCAAATACTTGAAAAGAAAAACCTCAACAAATGTATATAGAGACATTTTGGAAGATGCAAACGTCATTCGTTTTAAAATGCGGGCAATTTTTTTGGCCAAATCGGTAGGATCTATATCTTCCAATCTGAGGATGGTATCATTCTCAGAAGAAACAGACAGCGATACCAGGTCAATAAATTCAGCCAGTTTCTTTGGCTCTGCCTTTGGATCAATCTTTCTAATAATAGGGGTGCCATTTTCATCCGTAATCAAATTTCCAGTAGTTGGATTCAACCAAATATATTTATCTCCATCGGTAACAACATAGATTTTGGCACCAATTTCCTGCGCAACAGAGATCTCCTGCTTAATAGCCTTATCTATTTTGGCCTGTGTGTTCAGTTCCTCGGGTGTCTTAAATTCAAGAAAAACAACAACTTCTTTATTTTTATTTATAATAAGAACATCAGGCTTTTTACTAAGATTCTTAGATACTTTTACACTTTTAAGTTTTCCCGTCTTAATCAGATCATTAATCGTAGTTGCGCCAAGGCTAAGGCAGGTATATTTGTCTAAAATGGTAACAGGAATCGAATACAAGTTATCCTGTATAGTTTGCTCTGACATAAGTCTTTTCCTCCTGAAAGTTATATAGGATGCCGTCTTACTGGTTTTTATTTTGCTGTTGCAACGCCAGCCCAATCAACCGATCGGTCTGATCTGCCATAAACAGCGGGATGTTCAGCACATCATCATCCAGCTTTAAATTATCCAGAGAGAATCGAACACGGAGTTTAACCTGATCCGGGAACAATTCCTTGAATTTCTTGAGACTTCTGCTGGTGGTGTTGGCTTCGGACTTGACCTCCACAGGGAAAATATCGTTTTCACGCTGAATCAGGAAATCTACCTCATAAGGGGGATTTGTCTGCGTCCAATAGCGAGGAGTCACCTCAAACTGTGTAATCAAAGTCTGAAGCACAAAATTTTCAGTCAATGCACCCTTGAACTCGGTAAATAATCGATTACCCTCACCAAAGGCAGTCGGTGCGAGTTGCGCCAGTCGGCGGAGCAGTCCCACATCTACCAGATAAATCTTAAAGGCAGAGAGGTCATCATAGGCAGCTACAGGCAGGCCAGGAGCAGTACTCCGGTAGATCTTATGAACCAGCCGAGCATCTACCAGCCACTGCAAAGCATCCTCGTATTCACGGGCCCGTGCTCCTTCTTTGACTACTTTGTAGATAAACTTTTTGTTTTCCCTCGCCAGCTGAGACGGTATGGACTTCCAGATCATTGAAATCTTGGGAAACTCACTGATGTTGGGATGCTTGGCAAAGTCACGCTCATAAGCACCGATGATCCCGGACAAGGCTTCCTGCATGGCATCCACATCCCGTGCCTCCGTCCACATCTTGACGGATTCCGGCATACCTCCGGTCACATAGTACATCTTCAGCTTTTCATACAGAGGATTAAAGAAGGCGTCAGGAATCGGCTCAATGGTGTTTACTGTCTCCAGATAGTTTGCCAAGTTCTCATCCCCGTTGGCCAGAAGGAACTCGGTAAAGGTCATGGGGTCAATCTGCATGAAGTTAACTTTACCGACAGGGAAAGAAGAAGGTTTTGCTAAGGCAATTCCCAGGAGAGAACCGGCGCAGGCAATGTGATACTGCGGTGTGTTCTCACAGAAATACTTCATGGAGTTGATAACCTTGGGACAGTCTTGCACCTCGTCAAAAATAATGAGGGTCTTTTCTGGGGTAATTTTCTGACCGCTTGCCAACATCAGATTCTGCAAAATCCGGTCTACATCCTTTGTGGTTTCAAAAAATTGTTTATACTCTTCGTTTTCATCAAAGTTGAAATAAGCAGTATTTTCGTAGTAGCGTTTGCCGAATTCTTTCAGAATCCAGGTCTTGCCGACTTGACGCACACCTTTCAAAATTAAAGGCTTGCGATAGGGAGAATTCTTCCAGTTCAGTAGTTTCTTCAAAATCAATCGTTCCATATATACACCCCATCACACTTTTATGATAGATTCAGTGTTTTTTAATCACACTTTTATTATATGTGAAAACAGCAAAAAATACAAGCCAAATCACAAAATTATATGTGTTTCAAGGCAGTCCAATCACATTATTATTTGAAGCCTCGGTTTGATTACTTTGGAAATCAAAAGGCCTGGATTTTACATCACAAGTAGAATCCAGGCCCTTGGGGAGCAACTATAGAGTCGTAAAGGAGACGATCAATCTGATTACCGTCCCAAACAGATATGTTTTGGCTACACATTTTCTGCCATATTTGACTTACGATGTTTTCTAAAACATAGCAAGTCAAATGCTCAAGTCGGTATCATTTCATTTAATCTTATCTCTTCTTTCTTTTCTTAGCACTGTGATAGACTTGCGGCCGAGCCTTTCCCCTCATGTTGTTGGGATTCTTCAGCAGCTTGGACAAACTTAGTATTCGCATAAACGCCGAGAAATCCTCGGATGCAATCTTGTCAAAGGGAATCTGCATCTGGTTGCAAAACTCGTGGATTACCCGTTCCTCATTACTGCCCAGTTGCATGGCACGGTCAAACTTTTCCTTGACCTCCGTGAAAGTCGGCTGCGGATCGGCGGTCGTGCGGTCAGTGACATGAGCCTGACGAATATCCTGAACGATGCTGTCCAGATCATCATGAATCGTGTGGCTGAAAAAGTCACTCTCCTGCACCTGTCCCAGCTCCAGCGTGCGGACATAAAGGTCGTTATCCCCTGGTGCATGGCTGCGGATCACTTCCT
>HF972583.1:628-14932 GCA_000432995.1 Clostridium sp. CAG:1013 | reverse complement strand
ACCGCTACGGTCCACATTGACGAAGCCGGCACCCGGGTCACTCCCGACGGCGCTCTCCGCTATGACCTGACAGTAGTGGGTGGCCTCAACGGAGCCAAGGACCGGGATAAAGTTTTGATCCAGCCCAAAGCGGATAACCGTGGGGACTGGACCCAGGCGGAGATCAAGTCCGTGTTTGGTACAGGCGATAGAGCCCGTGTCTGCGCCGATGCCATCATCGTTCGGTGCGGCATCCCCACGGAGTTTCCCCCGGAGGTCATGGCAGAGGCGGAGGAGATCTCCAAAATGACCGTGACTCAGGAGGACATTGACAGCCGTCTGGACCTGCGGGACGAGCCCATCTTCACCATTGACAGCGCCGACGCCAAGGACCTGGACGACGCTATTTCCGTCCACAAAACAGTGGATGGTTACACTTTGGGAGTCCACATCGCCGACGTTTCCCACTATGTGAAGGCCAAGAGCGCTATCGACAACGAGGCTTTCCGCCGGGGCACCTCGGTTTACTTTGCCGACCGTGTGATCCCCATGCTTCCGGAAGCCCTTTCCAATGGTGTGTGTTCTCTGAACGCAGGCACGGAAAAGCTCACCTTCTCTGCTCTGATGGACTTTGACAAGGAAGGCAATATGCTGGATTACCGTTTTGAGAAGGCGGTGATCAACTCCAAAGTCCGTGGCGTTTACTCTGAGGTCAACGAGATCCTGGCTGGCACCGCCTCTCAGGAGCTTTTGGACAAGTACGCTCCTGTTATGGAGAGCCTGATGGCGGCTAAAGAGCTGGCCGGGGTCTTTGAGAAGGCCGCGGAGGCTCGGGGTAACATGGATCTTTCCAGTGACGAGACCAAATTCGTGCTGGACGAAAACGGGGTGTGTATCGATTTGCTGCCCCGCACGACTGGCGAGTCGGAACAGCTCATCGAGCAGATGATGATCGCTGCCAACATCGCCTCCGCAAAAGCGGCTCTGAAAGCGGAGATCCCCTTCCTGTACCGTGTCCACGAGCGGCCTCAGCCCGACCGTGTGGAAGAGCTGGCGGAATTGCTGGAACGGTTGGGAGTTCCCTGCCGGGAGCTACGCAAGGGTAAGCCCTCCACTAAGGACTTCGCCGCTATCCTTGACCGGGTTAAGGATACTCCCCGTGCTTCCCTTGTGAACCAGCGTGTGCTGCGCACTATGGAAAAGGCCCACTATGCTGACCGGGAAGTGGGACACTTTGGCTTAGCGCTGGGAGAGTACAGCCATTTCACTTCGCCCATCCGGCGGTATCCCGACACCTCTATCCACCGCATCTTGAGTGACTTGGTGGCAGGGGAGGACCAGACCACCTTGAAGCGCCGCTACGGCGAATTCGCCACTTTGTCCGCTTCCGAGTCCTCGAAGAACGAGGTTCGTGCCGTCACCGGCGAGCGGTCCGCGGAGGATTGCTACATGGCGGAGTATATGAAAGCACACCTGGGTGAGCGTCATATGGGTATTATCAGCGGCGTGACCCCTAAGGGCATCTTCGTGAAACTGGACAATAACGCCGAGGGCTTTGTCAGCCTGAACGACTTTGAGAACTGCGAATTCGAGTACGACGGGGAAGTGTCCCATCGCGACCTGCGCTCCGGCCGAGTGCTGATGATGGGCGAGGAGATTGGCATCATCGTGGCCGCTGCCGACGTGGCCACCGGCCGTATCGACTTCATGCCCCAGGAACCCTAAGACAAGCATAAACCAAACTACTCCTTCATACAGATTACCATCCGGACAAACAGGAGGTCTTTCCCATGAAGGGGTTTTTGTTATCAGCGGCGCTGGGCCTGGCGGCTTTGGCGCTGGTCAACCTGTGCGGTGCCTATACCGGGGTGGTGCTGCCTGTCAACAGGCTCAGTTTGGGAGCGGCAGGCTTTTTAGGGATCCCCGGGGTGACGCTGCTGATCCTGCTTAACACCATTCTCTAAGAGACCCTTCGGGGAAAAGGGAGGACGTTTCAAATGCTGTTGATCCACGCAAAGTATCTGGATGAGGATTTCAATCTGGTCCAGGGAGACATCGAGATCCAAGACGGAAAGATCCTCCGAGTGGGCAAGGACCTGCCTCGCAAAGAGGAGGACCTGGCTGTGGACTGCGGGGGAGAGTACACCGTGGTTCCTGGTTTTGTTGACGTGCATATCCACGGCTGCGGAGGAGCCGACACCTGTGACGGCACTCGGGAAGCATTGGAGACCATGTCCCGGTTCTTACTGAACCATGGAGTGACATCCTTCTGTCCCACCACCATGACCACAGGCCAGGAAGTGATCGAACAAGCGTTGCTGGCCGCAAAGGACCTGATGGACGCTCCCATCGAGGATGGCGCTCGCGTAGTGGGCGTGAATATGGAGGGACCGTTCATTTCCAAAGAGCGAAAAGGCGCCCAGAAGGAGGAGGACATCCTTGCTCCTGACATGGAATTGTTCCGCCATTTCTGGGAGCTGAGCGGTGGCATTGTTCGGCTGGTGGATATCGCTCCGGAACAGCCTGGCGGCTACCAGTTTGCCAGAGAAGCCAGCAAGCTGTGCACTGTGTCCATTGCCCACACCACTGCTGATTACGACAAAGCAAAGGCTGCCTTCGACTGTGGCATCACACACGCCACCCATTTGTTCAACGCTATGAGCGGCTTGAATCACCGGGCTCCCGGCGTGGTGGGTGCAGTGCTGGAGGACCAGCGGGTCCGAGGCGAGCTGATCTGCGACGGCTTCCATATCCATCCTTCGGTACTGCGCACAGCATTCCGCGTGCTGGAGGACAGAGCACTGGTAGTCAGTGATTCCATGCGAGCCAATGGAATGCCTGAGGGAGATCGTTTTGATCTGGGTGGGCAGTTTGTCACTGTGCGAGACGGCAAGGCCACCTTGGACGATGGCACCATCGCTGGATCTGTGACCAACCTGCACCAAGAAGTGAAAAATCTCGTTTCCTTTGGCGTTCCCTTCCCGCAAGCGGTAAAGGCAGCTACCTTGATCCCTGCCAAAGCAATCGGTATGGACCAAGAGATCGGCAGTATTGTTCCTGGCAAGAGAGCTGATCTTGTGGTTTTGGATGAAAACCTGGACATTGTGGCTGTATACCACTAAACACAAAAGAAAAAGACTGTCGCCTACGCGACAGCCTTTTTTTATATCCTCATCGGAAGTAAAGCATATTGTTGAGCAATCGGCTTTGGGGACCATACAGCCAATAACCATCTACGTATATGTTGGTGGATCCGCCTCCGTCCAGGTTTACAGCATCGCTGCACCCGAAAGCCACCATGATCTCCGCCATTTTAGGTACACTGGTGTTGGCTTCCACGATGACCAAAGATCCATTTTTCCGAACGCCCACACAAACACGTACCGTGTTGCCAGAGGTGACCCAATCACTGAAACCTTCCTCGCGGTAAGTAGAGTAGCCGCCATACACCTTGCCGTCTTTGACAATCCGAGGACCTGCGCCGATAGAGATCACAGGGTCAAAGGGAAGCTCGCCTCCGGAAATATCCTGATAGACCTGGTCTACGGAAATGGTCATGCCCACTTTGCAGGAGTCGAAAAAGTTACCCTCGTATTGCCGCCGGGATCTCTGGCACAGCACAAAGCCTCCTTGGGGGATATCCACGTTGCTGGCATTTTGATAAATGGCGGTAATGGTGCCGCTGGAATCCACCACCACGGCGTCCCGGGTGGGGAAGTTTAGTTTGGTGCCCCAGTCTCTGGTGGCCAGGATACGGGTAGCGTCTGTGCTGCTGCTGGGCCATCTGTTGAACACTACATTTTCCACGACGGACAACTCCTGGCCTTCCGCGTCGGTTAAGGTGGCGGTGACGAGAGTCTTGAAGCTCTCTACCGAGATGCTCCCAGAAGGTGACACCACCAGGGCGGCCTTTTCAGGAGCGTACTTGTTGTCCAAAGTGAGGATGCGTCCATCGCTGATCAGGGTGCCCAGAGGTGTGTAGTCGTCCATGTTGAAAAAGGCGCCGTTCACAGCGATAGTAGCGCCGGTGCGGTTTACCAAACTGGTGACGCTTTCTCGTCCGTCCACCATGTCTTGCGCCATGACCAGGCCGGCGGTGTAGTCGCTAATGTTGAAAGACACGGAACGCACAGCCACATTCTTTACCCGCTTCTGCACGATAGAGTATCCGTCGGTTTTGCAGTTAGCCAGGAATTTATAGCAAATAGAGGCGGCTTCTGCTCGGCTGGCGTTATCAGTGGGACGGAATTTGCCAGTATCCGCGTCGCCGTTGATCACATCCGCACGCTGGCAGAGTTTTACAGCTTCCAAAGCCCAGGAGGCGATTTTTCCCTGATCCTTGAACGTGACAGGGTTATTGATAGAGGGAAACTTTCTGCCGGTGTTCTGAGCAAAGTTCCGAACCATTACGGCCATTTCCTGGCGGGTGACTCGTTTGTCGGGACGGAAAGTGTTGTCCTCGTAGCCGTCCGCCACACCGGTTTCCACTGCCCAGTTCACGTAAGGGTTAGCCCAGTGGGATGTTTTCACGTCTTTAAAGCTTCCCTGAAACTGATATTGCTGTACCTCACCGGGAGTGAGAACAGATTTTGCCAGCATAGTGACAAATGACCCACGGGTAATAGGGGAGTTGGGAGAGAACTTGTTTTCTCCGGTGCCTGAGATGATCCCCTGATCTGCAAGAGACGTTACAGCTTCATAATACCACGCTCCGGAAGAGACATCACTGAACTGGGCAGCGCTGGCTGATAAAGGCAAGCTGACCAGGATCAATGACACGCACAACAGAAGCGAAAGCAGTCGAGTCCTTTTCTTTTTCATAGGTTCTTCCTCCTTGCTAAACACAGCTTTACATAATATAACACTCTCCATTCCTCTTGTCTACCGTTTTACAGAAAAACTGAACCTATGATACATTTTGCGTTGCATTTTCTCGGTGGATCCTGTAATATAAAGAAAAGTCACCGTATATGCTGGAAGAGGGAGCTTTCAGCGTTTTGTACGGATGACTGGATGTACTTTATAGAGTTTGGAGGGTATGATTTATGATTTGTCCCAAATGCGGAAGAGTTATCCCGGACGGTGTCCCGTGTCCTTGTGGGGCGACCCTGTTGTCTTCTAACCCGGCAGTGAACCTTATCAAAACCATTGGGTCCTCAACGAAATTTCTGACGGCTACAATTCTGTATTCGGTGGCTGTATTGTTTGCACTTCTGGCGACTTTCACCATGCAGAACCTGATGGTTGAGTTGTATTATTACGGTGCCAACACCGGTGTGGATCCCGAAGTGTTTTATCCCATGATGAACGTTATGGAAAGCAGTTCTGTGGCTGCGTCCGTTGTTGCCTCGATTCCTTCCGTTCTGGCAGTGGTGGGAATGTGGTTGTTCTATGCCAGCTGCCGCAGCACCCAGACCGGAAATGTGTCCACCACGGGCTTGACGATTTGCAAAGTGATCTCTTATATCAGCCTGGTGCTCTATTGTTTGGTTGAATTTCTGCTGGTGATCTTGGGGATTATCTTTGTCATTGCAGCGGGAGCCAGCAGCAATGTGAGTTATTACGGTGCCAGCAGCTTGGCTGCTGCTATGGCAGTGATCGTTATTGTTCTTTTGCTGGTGGCCGCTTTTGTTGCTCTGTTTATCGCATTGCAAGTCTCTGTGATTCGCACGATCAATCGGATTAAGGCTTCCGCGATCACCGGTGTACCTGATAACCGGATCTCCCGGTTCCTCACTGGTTTTCTGATGGTCATGGGCATTTTGGGTGCCTTTAGCGGTGTGGTCTCTTTGATCACCTCTCCTTTGGCGGGGATCGGTGCTCTTGCTGGAGCCGCAACCATGATTCTGATCTCTCTTGTCCTCACCGAGTACCGCAATAAAATGACTATGCTGGTTTATCCGCCGGTGCAGCCTGTTTACGGGCAGAATATGCCGCCTTATGGGAACATGCCTCCTCAGAACAATGTTCCGCCTCAACAGCCCGGTGGCCCCAATGACGGGTTCCCTCAGCAGTAATATCTAAATCATTGAAAAAAAGAAGGTCCCTCGGGATCTTCTTTTTTTACGGCATAAGAAAGGAGCTCCGTTCAGGGAGCTCCTTGGTTTATGTTGTATGGTATTTCGCAGATAGACTTTACTGAATGACCCGTACCTTCACAATAGGTTCCAGGGCTTGCAAAGCCTCTACTGCAGCGGGAGAGACTTCACCAGTAACATCAAGGATAGTGTAGGCGTATTCGCCCCGAGACTTGCTCTGCATGTTTTCGATGTTCAGGCCTTCCTGAGCGCAGGCAGCGGCAAACATAGCGATGGTGTTGGGCACGTTTTCGTGGATCAGGCAGATCCGCTGCGTGCCAGGTTCCCGAGCCATGGAGATAGAGGGCATATTCACGGAGTTGAGAATGTTTCCGTTCTCCAGGTAATCCTTGATCTGATCCACTGCCATACAAGCGCAGTTATCTTCGCTTTCAGGAGTGGAAGCCCCCAGATGGGGGATCGCCACCACGCCCTCTGCGCCGATAAGGCTGTCGTCCGGGAAGTCCGTGGCGTAGGCAGAGACCTTGCCGCTGGCCAAAGCTTCCAGCAGGGCGGCGGAGTCCACCAGGCCGCCTCGTGCGAAGTTGAGGATCCGCACGCCGTCCTTCATCTTGGCAATGGTATCAGCGTTGACCATGCCCTTGTTCTCCTTGGTAAAGGGCAGATGCAGGGTGATGTAATCAGCGTGGGCATAAAGTTCTTCTAAGGTGAGGGAACGATGCACTGCGCTGGACAGGTGCCAAGCATGCTCCACAGACAGGAAGGGATCATAGCCGTAAACTTCCATACCCAACTGGGTGGCGGCGTTGGCCACCAGAATTCCGATGGCACCCAGGCCCACCACGCCCAGAGTCTTGCCCTGGATCTCCGGGCCGGCAAAAGCGCTCTTGCCCTTTTCCACCAGCTTCTCCACCTGATCTCCCTGGCCTTTCAGGGTCTTAACCCAGTCCATGGCAGGGCCGATCTTTCGGGAAGTGAGGAACAGAGAGGCCAGCACCAGTTCTTTTACAGCATTGGCGTTGGCGCCGGGAGTGTTAAATACCACAATGCCTTTTTCCAAGCATTTGTCCACAGGAATATTGTTTACACCAGCACCTGCGCGGGCAATGGCCAGGAGATTTTCGCCCAGCTCCATGTCGTGCATGGAGGCAGAGCGCACCAGGATGCCTTCCGGATTTTCCATTTCCGGGGAGAAGGTGTAGGACTCCCCAAAGCGTTTTGTCCCAACAGGGCTGATCTTATTTAAGCATAGAATCTTGTGCATGGCAGTGATAACTCCTTTTTCTCACTTGTTTTCCGCTTCAAACTGCTTCATGAACTCCACCAGTTTCGCGACACCTTCCTCAGGCATGGCGTTGTAGATGGAAGCACGCATGCCGCCCACACTCCGGTGGCCTTTCAGATTGACAAATCCGGCGGCTTCCGCTTCCTTGACGAACTTGGCGTCCAGGTCTTTGTCGCCGGTGACGAAGGTCACGTTCATGATGGAGCGGCTGTCCTTTTCGGCACAGCCCTTGAACAGGGTGGAAGAATCCAGGAAATCGTACAGCAGCTGAGCCTTGCGCACGTTGCGCTTCTCCATCTCCTCCAGACCGCCGATGCTCTGGATCCACTCCAGCACCAGCTTGCAAATGTAGATGGGCCAGCAGGGGGGAGTATTGTACATGGAGTCGTTTTCCGCCATTACCTGGTAGTTGAACATGGTGGGGGTGGACTCCATGGCGTTGCCCAGCAGATCCTCCCGAACGATGACGATGGTCAGGCCAGCAGGAGCCACGTTTTTCTGGGCGCCGGCGTACAGCAGACCAAACTTGCTTACGTCAATGGGACGAGACAGGATGCAGGAAGAGATGTCGGCTACCAGGGGCACATCGCCGGTGTCGGGCAGCTCATGCCATACAGTGCCGTAGATAGTGTTGTTCAAGCAGATGTGGAAATAGTCCGCGTCGGGCCGGAATTCCTTCGGGTCCAGAGCGGGGATATGGGAGAAATTATCTTCTTTAGAGGAGGCCACCACTTTGCAGTCGCCGTAGCGAGCCGCCTCTTTGTAAGCCTTGGTGGAGAACTGGCCGGACAGCACATAGTCAGCCTTGCCGGACTTGGTCATCAGGTTCATGGGTACGGCGGCAAACTGAGAGGAAGCGCCGCCCTGCAAAAACAGCACCTTATAATTGTCCGGGATATTCATTACTTCCCGCAGCAGGCGCTGAGCGTCCTTGATGATGACATCGTAGACCTTTGAGCGATGAGACATCTCCATAACGGACTGGCCGCTGCCCTGGTAATCCAGCATTTCAGCGGCGGCTTTTTTCAAAACCTCTTCGGGCAGCATGGAAGGCCCGGCGGAAAAATTGTAAACTCGAGACATGGTTTGACCTCCTCTAGGGATTAATTAATGATTTATCCCTTCAAACTGGTAAAGTTTTTACCATTATAGTGGCTCTTTCGGGCAAATGCAAGGACAAAATCAATTTTTTTCACAAATTTTACCCGGTTGCTCCCACCCAAGTACACATCCTTGTGAATGTCCTTGCAAGGTGGACTGTGTCCACGAAATGGCCGGTTTTCATTCAGCTGATCTCATGGGTTGTTAGGGGAAAGAGGATCATTTCCTTAGCTGGCTGTCAGAAAGGTGTAAACTCTGACTTTGGAAAAATCTATAAAAATATTTGTAACAGAAGTGAAGATATGGTATACTATCAGCAGTTATCAATGGGAGGCCCCGTAAGTGGCAGCCCGGGGTGAGCCGGACGGTGGAGCCTACCGGCCCCTTATTCCCATTTCATCTCTATGAAGGGAGTATTCCTAAACCCATAGGAGGAACATTTATGAAAGTAAAGGATATTGTGGACATCCTGAAATGCGAGGTGCTCAACGAGGGCAACATGGAAGAAGAGGTAAAGACCGCTTGCGGCAGTGACATGATGAGCGACGTGCTGGCCTTCGTGAAGGACCAGTCTGTGCTGCTCACCGGACTGATGAATCCCCAGGTGGTACGCACCGCTGAGATGATGGATATGCACTGTATCGTGTTTGTCCGGGGGAAGAACATTGACCCCAATGTGGTGGCTCTTGCCAGACAGAAGGAGATCACGGTGCTGGCGTCTCCTTACCGGATGTTTACGGCGTGCGGCCTGCTTTATTCCAATGGGCTTCGAGGAGGCTGTGAGATCAAATGAGCATGCTTCATTTAACTTACCAGGTACCGGGAGACGATTTTACCCGGGCGGGCGAGGCTTCCGGCGACGTGAAGCACAAGCTGAAAAAGCTGGGCTATGAACCGGATGCTGTACGCCGTGTTTCCATTGCCATGTACGAAGGGGAGATCAATATGGTCATCCACGCGGGAGGCGGGGAGGCCATTGTGGATATTGACCCGGATCGGGTGGATATCCTGCTCCAGGATCACGGACCAGGGATTGCTGACGTAGACCAGGCTATGCAGGCCGGCTGGTCTACCGCCCCGGACAATGTACGGGCGCTTGGATTTGGTGCGGGTATGGGCCTGCCCAATATGAAAAAATACACCGATGAAATGACCATCGATTCTGTCGTGGGAGAGGGAACCTCAGTGCGCATGACGGTGTTCCCCGGCAGAAAAGAGGAAGGAAGATAGCGCAAACCCCTCCTGCGCTGTCGAGGGAGGTACGCGAACGTGGCTGAATTTTATCATTCCGTCACATTGAACGAGGAAAAATGCGTGGGCTGTACCAACTGCATCAAACGCTGTCCCACCGAGGCCATCCGGGTCCGGGGAGGCAAGGCGGTCATCGCTTCTGAGCGATGCATCGACTGCGGGGAGTGTATCCGCATCTGTCCCCATCACGCCAAGCGGGCCAGACACAGCCACCTTTCCAAGCTCAATGACTTTACTTATACTATCGCGCTGCCCGCACCGGCTCTTTACGGGCAGTTCAACAATCTGGACGATATCGACTATGTGCTCACCGGCTTAAAGGAAATGGGCTTCGATGATGTGTTCGAGGTTTCCCGGGCCGCAGAGCTGGTCAGCGAGGCCACCCGCAAGCTGATGGATTCCGGCGCTTTGAAACGGCCTGTCATCAGCTCGGCTTGTCCTGCCGTAGTGCGATTGATCCGAGTGCGTTTTCCGGACCTGTGCGACCATGTGCTGCCCTTGAAGTCTCCCATGGAAACAGCGGCGGCTATGGCGAAACAAGAGGCGATGGAAAAAACTGGCCTGCCCCCAGAGCAGATTGGCTGCTTTTTCATTACTCCCTGTCCCGCCAAGGTGACGGATATCAAAATGCCTCTGGGCATTGAAAAGTCCATGGTGGACGGGGCCATCGCCATCAGCGAGGTGTTCCCTGAGCTTTCCCACAAAATGGACCACCTAAAAACAGTAGAGCCTTTGTCTATCTCTGGAATCATTGGCGTGGGCTGGTCCACCAGCGGAGGCGAGGCTGCTGCTCTGCTCAACGAGAAGTATCTGGCAGCGGACGGCATTGAGAACGTGATCCGGGTGCTGGAGGAGATCGAGGACGAGCGCATCGGCGAGTTGGATTTTATCGAGCTGAATGCCTGTGCCGGCGGCTGTGTGGGAGGAGTGCTCTGTGTGGAGAATCCCTACGTGGCCAAGGCTCGGATCCAGCGGCTGCGGAAATATCTGCCTGTGTCCCAGAACCACCTGAAGGGCGGACCTATCCCTCAGGTAATGGAATGGGAAGAGGACTTGGAATTCTCCAACGTGCTCACCCTTTCCAGCGATCTGAAAGAGGCCATGCAGATGATGCTGAAGATCGACGAGATCGAGCAGGAGTTCCCCGGTCTAGACTGTGGCGCCTGCGGAGCTCCCAACTGCCGGGCGTTCGCCGAGGACGTGGTGAAAGGCATCTGCAAGGATACGGAATGTATCTTTGTTTACCGGAAGCGGATGAAAAAGGTGGCCAGTACCCTCACGGAATTGGAAAAGAGCATGGGACGTTTTTCCGCTGACGAATGGGACGGGAAGGAGGAGACCGAGGAATGACTGTAAAGGAAATGGCTGCCGCTCTGGGCTGGACCCTGTTGGCAGGAGCGGAAGGGGAGGACAATCAGATCGACGGCTGCTACATAGGAGACCTGCTCAGTTGGGTGATGGCTCGGGCCCAATCCGGGAACGTATGGATCACCGTCATGGGGAACGTGAACGCTATTGCTGTTGCTACCCTTACGGATGTGAGCTGCATCGTCCTGACGGAAAACGCCGCCTTGGACAAGGACGCCGCCCAAAAAGCGGAGATGCAGGGAATCCCCGTGTATGGCTGCGCGGCAAACAGTTACGACACCGCTGTCCAGGTGTATGAGCGACTGAAATGAACCGGTATCCATATGATTTCCATGTTCATTCCTGCCTGTCACCTTGCGGCGACAATGACATGACCCCCAACAACCTGGTGCAGATGGCACTTCTTTCCGGCTGCGAGATCCTGGCCCTCACCGACCACAACACCTGCCGCAACGCTCCCGCCGCCATGGAAGCGGGAGAACGATACGGCCTGTTGGTCATACCGGGCATGGAGCTTTGCACTTCGGAGGAAGCCCACGTGGTCTGCCTGTTCGAGACGCTGGAAGGCGCGTTGGCTTTTGACCGCTATGTCTACGATCACATGCCCCATGTGCCCAACCGGCCGGAGATCTTCGGGGACCAGAAGATCCTCAACGGAGAGGATGAGCAGGTGGGGGAGGAGGAGAATCTGCTTTTGGTGTCCTCCTTCATCAGCGTGGACCAGGTGGTGTCGCTGACGGCGGAATACGGTGGAGCGGCGTTTCCTGCTCACGTGAATAAGGATTCATACAGTGTGATCGCTTCTTTGGGAGCTATCCCGCCGGAAGCTGGTTTCACCGCGGTGGAGGTCACAAAGGATTGCGACCTGGAAGCTTTCCGAGAGCTGCATCCGGAACTGGAGGGCTTGAAGACTTTCCGCAGTTCGGACTCCCACTATCTGGAAACTCTGGCCGGGGAACCATGGACGGTGGCGCTGTCTGACAAGTCCATTTCAGCTGTGTTGAACGCTGTTAAAGGAAAATATTGATATCAATATATCGATATTATAACAATAATTACCTGGATATTGACAATTTTCTAGCAAGAATTTGCTAGTCTGGCCGTTTTATTTCTAAAATAGAATTATAAGCCCCGCCGGTTTTGCTATATTATCTGTGATGCTTTTCCGGCGGGCTTTTGTGTCCCGCCATAGGGCAAAATTTAAAATCCTACAATATATTGGGAGGAAAAACCATGCAAAAGCGTATCAGTAATTTGCCGTTTCATGATACTCCCGAGCAGGCCCAGAAGCTCGATGCGGTCATCGAAAGCCTGAAAGGTCAGAAGGGCGCGGTCATGCCGGCGCTCCATCAGGCCCAGGAAATCTATGGCTACCTGCCTATTGAGGTTCAGGAGAAGATCGCCAAGGGCTTGGATGTCTCTCTGGAAGAAGTGTACGGCGTGTCCACCTTCTATTCCCAGTTCGCCCTTACCCCCAAGGGCCGCAACCACATCTCCGTATGTCTGGGTACTGCTTGCTACGTAAAGGGCGCCGACAAGGTGCTGGAGCGCATCACCCAGAAGCTGGGTATCCAGCCTGAGGAATGTACGGAAGACGGGTTGTTCTCCTTGACCGCCTGCCGTTGCATCGGCGCTTGCGGCCTGGCCCCTGTCATGACCGTGAACGACGAAGTGTACGGCCGTCTCGTCCCTGAGGACGTGGACACCATTTTGGCGCAGTACATGGCGTAAAACAACATGCGTGAGCTTTCTCTCAACGTGATGGACATCGCCCAGAACTCCATCTCCGCGGGGGCGTCCCTCATCACCTTGACGGTGGTGGAGGATCAGTCGGGAGATATTCTCTCCATCTCGGTGGAGGACAATGGGAAGGGCATGTCCCCGGAGACGGTCCAGAAGGTGATCGATCCCTTCTACACCACACGCACCACGCGAAGCGTAGGACTGGGTGTGCCGCTTTTTAAAATGGAAGCGGAAATGACCGGAGGCAGCTTTCAGATCGATTCCCAGTTGGGAGTGGGGACCACTCTCACCGCCGTGTTCAAACCATCCAGTGTGGATATGATCCCCCTGGGGGACATCAACGGCACGGTGCAGCTGCTCATTTCCTGCAACCCCAACTTGGACTTCATATTCCACCGGGTGCTCCTGACAAACGATGGGCAGCGGCGGGAATTCGCCTTAAAGACCGCCGAGCTCCGGGAGGTGCTGGGGGAGGACGTTCCTCTGGATACTCCGGACGTGGTGCTGTGGATCAAGGACTACTTGAGCGAGCAGACGGCGGAACTTTTCCAAAGCTCAACAACTGAAACGCAAACCGTGTAATTACGGCATCCAACTTGAACGGAAAGGAATGGTCAAGCATGAAATCGTTAGCGGAACTTCAGGCAATTCGCGATAAGACCCGGGCTTCCGTCACCCTGCGTGAAAACGCTGAGGCAGGTACCCGTGTTTTGGTGGGCATGGCCACCTGCGGCATCGCCGCCGGCGCCCGTCCCGTATTGAACGCTTTTGTGGAAGAGGTCGCAAAGCGCGGCCTGCAGGACGTGATGGTCACCCAGACCGGCTGCATCGGCATTTGCCAGTATGAGCCTGTCGTGGAAGTGATCACTCCCGGCCATGAGAAGGTCACCTATGTGAAGATGACCCCTGAAAAGGCCCTCAGAGTTGTGAACGACCACCTTGTGAACGGCAATGTGGTATCGGAATACACCATTGGAGCCAATGCCATCGGAGCCAAATAATAAGGAGGGAAAAGAATGTTTCGTTCAAACGTGCTGGTCTGCGGAGGTACGGGATGTACGTCCTCCAACAGCGAGCAGATCATCGAAAAACTGAAGGAAGAGATCAAAGCCCAGGGCCTTGAAAAAGAAGTGAACGTCATTCGCACCGGCTGCTTCGGCCTGTGCGCTTTGGGCCCCATCATGGTGGTCTATCCGGAAGGCGCTTTTTACAGCCGCGTCACTCCCGAGGATGTGCCGGAAATCGTCTCTGAGCATCTGCTCAAAGGCCGTATCGTTAAGCGTCTGCTGTACCAAGAGACCGTGGTTGACGACAACACCACTAAGTCCCTGAATGAGACTACTTTCTACGCCAAGCAGATGCGTATCGCTCTGCGTAACTGCGGCGTTATCAACCCCGAGAACATCGACGAGTACATCGCACAGGACGGTTATGCCGCTCTGGGTAAGGTGCTCACCGAGATGACTCCTCAGGAGGTTATCGATCTGGTGCTGGCTTCCGGTCTGCGTGGCCGTGGCGGCGCTGGATTCCCCACCGGCC
>HF972583.1:0-622 GCA_000432995.1 Clostridium sp. CAG:1013 | reverse complement strand
CCCACCGGCCGTAAGTGGCAGTTCGCCCGCAACAACGACGCTCCTCAGAAGTATGCTTGCTGCAACGCCGACGAAGGCGACCCCGGTGCATTCATGGACCGTTCCGTTCTGGAAGGCGACCCCCACAGCGTGCTGGAAGCTATGGCTATTGCCGGTTATGCGATCGGCGCAAACCAGGGCTACATTTACATCCGTGCTGAATATCCCATCGCCGTGAAGCGTTTGCAGATTGCCATCGATCAGGCTCGGGAATACGGCCTGCTGGGCAAGAACATCTTCGACTCCGGCTTTGATTTCGATATCGACATCCGTCTGGGCGCCGGCGCCTTCGTGTGCGGCGAGGAAACCGCTCTGATGACCTCCATCGAGGGCAAGCGCGGCGAGCCTCGTGTGCGTCCTCCCTTCCCGGCTGTGAAGGGTCTGTTCGGCGTGCCCACCGTTCTGAACAACGTGGAAACCTACGCCAACATTCCTCAGATCATCCTGAAGGGCGCGGATTGGTTCCGTTCCATCGGCACTGAGAAGTCCCCCGGCACCAAGGTGTTCGCTCTGGGTGGCAAGATCACCAACACCGGCCTGGTGGAAGTTCCCATGGGTACCACCCTGCGGGAAGTGGTGGAAG
>HF972582.1:5588-13365 GCA_000432995.1 Clostridium sp. CAG:1013 | reverse complement strand
CCTGTCCTCGAAGGTCAGGTAGCGGTACTTTCCCGTCGGTCTCACCTCCGTCTCATTTGGTCGATAAAAAAGAAAAAATGCACAGCGGACTCGGTTGGAGTCTCTGTGCATTTAATATTAGCGGACACGATTTTGTACACATAGGTATTGATAATTTCACTGGTGGAAGTGTTAAAAGCGTTCTGCATCAGGAAAGCTTTTTCAAATCCCACGTTCATAAGGGTTCCGGAATTCAGGATCAGGAGAATGACGATGGTGGGAATGATGGCGGGAAGATCCACATTCAACACTCTTTGGAATTTAGAAGCGCCGTCAACGGTTGCGGCTTCGTGAAGTGCGGGATCCACACCAGCCAGAGCACCCAGGTAAATAATGCTGTTCCATCCAATGCTGGCCCAAACGCCGCTCCAAACATAAAGATGAGGGAAACTTGCAGGATCCATCAGGGTTTCCAGGTTTCCCTGAAGCAGGCCGGTCATGTTGAGCAGGTTCTTAATGATGCCTGTGGACGGAGAAAAGAAGATGTTGATCATTGCAACAATGATGACAACAGAAATAAAGTGAGGCGCATAAGTAACGGTCTGAACAACTTTTTTCAGTCGAGAGCAAGGAGAGCTGTTCAGCACAAGAGCTAACAGAATGGGCAGAGGGAATCCCGCGATCAGGGTGTACAGACTGAGGACCACGGTATTCTTGATGATGACTCCGCACATGGGCATGGAGAAGAATCTCTCAAAGTATTTCAATCCTACCCACTGGCTTCCCCATATTCCGTCTACCGGGCGGAAATCCTTAAAAGCGATCAGGATTCCATACATGGGAAAATACGAAAAGAGTAAAAGTAAAATGAGTCCAGGAACCAAAAATAAATACAACTGGTAGTTGCGTTTCATCATTACCAATGTATGAGAGCGCGTTTTAGCGGGAGCGTTTTTGGCGGCCGCTTTTTTTACTTTTGATTCTTTCTTTGGCACTTACAACCCCTCCATTGTTCATTATTGCAGAACTGTATTCTGCATTTTCTTCATTATAATCTGCTTTTTTCAGGATGTCAATATCGAACTGTCGATTTTTTTGACCATATTTTTGGTTTTTTGGTGAATCTGTTAACTGGTGATTTTTTGGTTCCATATTTACAAAATTGGAAAGAGGTGCTATTCTAAAAGCCAAAAGAACCCTCGCATCCTTAAAACTTATTAAGATTTTTTCTGCTTCTCAGGCGGAAGCAGTGACAAAAAACGGGGATTCCTTTACGCAAGGAGATGATGAGATGCCGAATGATAACACCGTGAAATCCCTACATAAAGCCATAGCTGTGCTGGAATGCTTTACCACGCAGGAGCCGGAATTGAGCATTACAGAGATCAGTTCTAAACTGGGACTTTATAAGAGTACCGTGCACAACATTGTTTCTACATTTGAACAGCATGGGTATATTGAGAGGAACCCTCAAACCAACAAATGCCATCTTGGAATGAAGGTTTTGAAACTCACCCATGTTTTCAACGTTAACCACAGCTTGACAAACGTAATCCGGCCTATTATTCGGGATCTTGCCAACTTAGTAAACGAAAACGTGTATTTCGCAGTCCCGGATGGCGGAGAGATCCTCTACCTTGAAGGCGCTTATCCCTCCTCGTATCTGTCCCGAACCATGATTGGAGAGAAAGCGGAGATGTACTGCACCGGACTTGGAAAAGCTATCCTTGCTTTTCTGCCGGAGGAGGAGCAGAAAAAGGCGATCCTCTTGCAGAGCCTGAAGTCCTATACTCCCACCACCATCACCGATCGGCAAATGCTTGTTGAGGAAATTGCCCGGATTCGGAAACGTGGTTACAGTATTGATAACATGGAGCATGAGATTGGAATTAAATGCGTCAGTGTTCCTGTGATCAGCCGTTCGGGAGAACTTTTGGGAGCCATGAGTGTTTCTGGTCCTTCTTTGCGGTTTGGTGAGGAAGCCATTCCTGTTTTCTTTTCGGAACTTTCCAAAAGCGCGAAATGCATTTCCGACCAGATTCCCTGATAAGTGCCGGGAGTCTCTGATACAAAGTTGAGAACCAACCGGGGAAAGCGGCGCCATTTTTAAGCAGCCGAAAGGGCTTGTTGTCTGTGTAAGACAGCAAGCCCTTTTTTGATTTGATTCGCCGATATTTTTACAAAGGGATTTCCACAAAAGTTTTTGTCTTATATTTTTTGAAAAGTATTTACAATCCAATTTTTTTTTGTTATGATTGCCACAATACACAAAATAATGAACTGAGTTCATTATTTTAGAACAAACAAGGAGGCAGCGTGATGGAAACCCCTTTAACTTATGAGGAAATTTTAAAATTAAAGCGTTGGAACACCCCGACCATCTATAACGGTTGGGAGAAGGTGACCCATCTGGAACGGACCCAAGGCCGCTTTAATCGGGAGCCAATCACCGATTATATGCCTCAAATGGGGATTATGGCAGGTTATGCTGTTACGGTAGAGGTAGAGCCCAGCAATCCGGAACACCAAAAGGCAAATCCCTTTGCGCAGCGTGACTATATGAGATATCTTGCCAGCATCCCGGGGCCCAAAATTGTGGTGGTGAAGGATAGGGACAATCCCCACATCGGATCGTTTTGGGGGGAGATTAACGCGAATCTTCATAAGGCGCTTGGATGTGTAGGAACCATTACCGATGGAGCGATCCGGGACTTGGATGAAATGACCAACGCGGGAATGAAGGCGATCGCCCGTCAGACCTGTGTGGGACATGCTTACAGCACACCGGTGCGGTGGGGATGCGAAGTGGAAGTGTTTGGATGCAAGATCCGTCCGGGAGATTTTATCCACGCTGACAAACACGGATTCCTGGCCATCGACGCGGAAGATACAAAGCATCTTCTGGAAGCGGTCAAGTTTATGGACGACAATGAGTGCAACTGCCTGCTGAGTTACTCAAGAAACGCGGCCGGCATCGATAAAAATACTTTTGTGGAAGAATACGCCAAACGCACCCAAGAATTTAATCGCAGAGCCACAGAATTCTTTGAGAATTTGAAGAAGGAAAATGGCTAATCCAAAAAGGGGGGATTTTGTAATGAGAGGACAAACGACCTGGAGTTATACGCCGTATTCCCAGCTGTGTGAGTTTGAAAAACGGAACAAGCCTTATATCTGCCGGCTTGCGCCATATGAAACCAGCTGTGAAATTGAATGGTTCGATAAGGGAAGTGACGGAGAGCATTTTCTGATTTGCCACCAGAGAGGCGCTGCGAAACCGGATATCCGTATGGAATCCATTCCCTCTGTGGTGAAAATTGAGGGACTTCTTCCGGGCCGGGAATATGAGGTCAAAATTGCCCGTACAGACGATCCTTCGGAGCAGAGTGATTACCGGTTCTTCCGCGCGGGAGAAATCATCGGCACTGTGGTGAATTATCTCCATCCCCATGATCCCGCGTTCAGTTTTTCCGGCAGCTATCTGTGCAGCCCGTGCATTGTGCGGACAAAGACAGGGCGTCTGTTGGTATCGATGGACGTTTATGGTCCCAGTACCCCGCAGAATCTTTCCTTCCTTTACAAGTCGGATGACGACGGAAAGACTTGGCAGTACTTGTGCGATTTGCTCCCCTGTTTCTGGGGCAAGTTGTTCCTTCACCAAGACCGGGTCTATCTTCTGTCCACAACGGCGGAGTATGGAGAATTGCAGATCGGTTATTCCGATGACGACGGGGAAACCTGGCACAAACCGGTCACACTGTTCCCGGGCTCTGGGCAGCGCAATCAGAAAGGAATGCATCAGGCGCCCAACCCGGTGATCCACTACGAGGGACGGATCTGGACAGCGGTAGACTATGGCTCGTGGGAAAGAGGCGGCCATGAATCTGCCATTGTATCCGTTGCGGAAGACTGCGATTTGATGGATCCCGGTAACTGGACCTGCAGTGAATTCCTTCCCTACAATCGAAACTGGCCGGGGGCTCTTGCCCACAGCCGGTGGGGCGGCCACGAAGGAAATGCGGTGGTGGGCCCGGATGGAGAAATCTATAACTTTATCCGCTATCAGATCTCCAATGTTTTTGATGGGCATGTGGATGACAGCGTCATCACCAATGGCAAAGCCTTCATGATGAAGCTGGATAAGCACAACCCAGAGAAACAGCTTGTCTTTGATCGCTTTGTGGATTTCAATGGTGGAATGAGCAAGTTCGACATACGATTTGACGAAAAAAGCGGGAAGTATATTTCTCTGGTAAACAAGATTGTGGACAATACCACTCCTGGGGCACGGAATCTTCTCTCTCTGTCCGTTTCCTCTGATCTGGTAAATTGGACCATAACCAAGGACCTGATTGACGCCACGGAGTATTCCTCCTGGGATGTGGCATTTCAGTATGTGTCCTTTATCATTGATGGGGATGATATTCTGTACGCTTCCCGTACGGCGTTCAATGGGGCCCGGAGATTCCATGATTCCAATTATATTACGTTCCATCGCCTGGAGAATTTCCGGCAGTATCTTTAAGGAGGAGCGTTGTTTTTAGGACGATGTGCGTCCTAAAAAGGATAAAACCATACACTTTGGAAAGACGTTTGGAACTGTGTGATTCAAACGTCTTTCCTTCACGCTATATATTATAATAGTATACCAATATAAAAGAAAGAATCATTGAGAGGAGAAGACTGATCCAATGATTATTGATACCATTGATCGCTTAGGGGAATATGCTGCATGTTTGCCGGAACTGAAAAAAATAGGGAAGTATTTGGCAACCAATGATATTTCCAAACTTCCTGACGGAAAAACAGAAATTGAAGGAAACGATTTTTACGTCAATGTCAGCCATGGCAAAGCAGACCCCTGGGATGACAAGATGTTTGAATGCCATCAATTATATGTGGACGTGCAATATGTTTTCCAGGGGGCGGAAATAATCGGTTGGCTGCCGGGAGGCTGTTTGTCTGAAGCGGTTCCCTACGATCCAGACGGGGATATTGCCTTTCTGGATGGTCCGGCCACCAGTTCCGCGTCCCGCTTGTTATTGTCCCAGGGCACTGCTGCTGTTTTCTTTCCCGGAGAAGCCCATAAACCTTCTACCAGGATTTCAGAGGACAGCGACCAGGTTGTGCACAAGGCTGTCTTTAAAATCCGGATGGCTCCGGAGAAAAAATAATTCCCTTTAAGATGCAAGCTCCTAGAGTGACATCAGGAAAACGGACGTGAAAAAGCTCCCCTTTGTGGGAGCTTTTTTGTTGCCTTCAAAAGGGAACGTCTGGGAACCGGTCCCCAAAAGTCCCATGAAGAAAGGTGGGTTTTGTCGTTCGTTCCCCACTGAAGCCAGGTTTTTGCAGGGAAAATAGGGAGCAGGGTGGATTTTTTGAAAAAATTTTTTCCTGGGACGGGGCGTGAAGCTGTATGTTCATGCAAAAAATAGAACGTGCGTTCGGGTTGCCTGCGCAACTGGAGAGAATTTGACCATTTGCGCCAAAAGAAATGGAAAAAAGCCCACGGTTTCGGCGTTTTTCAGGTGGTTGGCAGTGTATGGATTTTTTGGATTTATACACCTGGTTTACGGAAAATCCAGAAAAACCGGGGATTTTTCAAAGCGAAAATAAATAAATATACAGAAATTTTTCATTTTTCGGGGTCTTGGTCACCATGCCTCTTCCGGTTTTGATACATTTTGCACAGGCCGCTGTTTCCATAATTTCGGGAAAAACCGGGAAATCCTGAAAAAAACAGGTTTTTCGCAGGATTATGTTAAGGAATGGACCATTCAGATTTAGCAAAAGTGTACAAAACATACCGGCGAAAAATTTTGACACCTCGTTGAATTTTTACTATACTAGCGTCTGGATACCGCCCAAAGGGCGGCGAAAGGAGCATCGATATGCACGGCAGACACATGAAGAAAGCGCCCAAGCTCTTCGTCATCCGGGGAGTGACCGCGCTGATACTTGTCCTGGCGCTCAGTGTATGTTCGTTTGCCACTGTGATGGCTAACACGGTTTCCGCCAATGTGATCGACGGGGACCAGTCTTATACTTTCAATATGAGCAGCACGGACCTGGAGGAGATCCTGGCCCAAGCGGAGGAGCGGGGTATGGAGCCCCTTGGCCCCTTGGATATTGCCCAGCGGGTGGAGAATACCACCACAGTAGTGGTTCGCCGGGGCGTGAACATGACCGTCACCGAAGCTGGCCGGGAAACCCAGCTGACAGCCTATAAGGGCGATACGGTGGGTCAGGCGCTGCTGGATAACAGCATCGTTTTGAAAGAAGATGACCAAGTCATCCCCAGCCAGGACACTGTCCTGGAAGAGGATATGGACGTAGAGATCCGCCGTTCCTGCCAGGTGGTGGTTATCGCCGATGGCAAACGCATGAACGTGACCCTGCAAGGCGGAACTGTGGAGGATGCCCTGAAAGAGGCGGGCGTCACTGTGGGCGAGGAAGATTCTCTGAACTACGAGTTGGACAAGCCCCTGTTTGACAAGATGCACATTCGGGTCACCCGTGAGATGAAGGTGAAAATCACCGCCGACGGGGAGACCAAGGAGTATGAAACCTCCGCCCAGACTGTGGAAGACGCCTTGAAAAAGTGTGGCGTGGAACTGGGCGAGGACGACCGGGTGGAGCCGGAACTCACCGAGAAGGTGGAGGACGGCATGGAGATCATCGTCCACCGGGTAGAAGTGAAAGAAGAGGTAAAGACCGAAGAGGTCCCCTATGAGACCGAGTACAAGGATACCCAGTCCCTCTACGAGGGAGAGACCGAAGTGGAGACCGAGGGTGTTCCTGGTGAGAAGGAAGTCACCTACAAGGTGACCTACGTGGACGGCAAGGAAGAGAGCCGGGAGGCTGCTTCCGAGAAGGTGACCAAAAAGGCTGTGAACGAAGTGGTCCTGCGGGGCGTGGCTGAGAGGGAAGAATCCTCCACCGGTCCTGACGTAAGCGGAGGCAATGGCACGGGCGTATCCGCCGGCACCTTCGTGGACATGTACGGCAACACTGTTTCTTACAGCTCCATGCTTACCGGCACCTGCACCGCTTACTCTGTGCCTGGCGGCACCACCTCTTTGGGTTGGGACGCTGTTTACGGCGTAGTTGCGGTGGACCCCAATATCATCCCCTACGGCACGAAGCTGTACATCACCTCTCCTGACGGAAGCGTGGTATACGGATACGGCGTGGCTGGTGATACCGGCGGGGCCTGCATGGCGGGCGACATTATCGCGGACCTGTGCTACAACACCATTGAGGAGTGCAGTCAGATCGGACGCCGCACCATGAACGTGTACATTCTTTCATAAATAAGAATCAGACAGAGAGCTGCCGCGAATTTGCGGCGGCTCTTTTTTTGTTGGATCGGGGAAAAGGGCGGCGGACCGGGACTTTGAAGGCACCGCCCCTTGTAATTTTCGTCCTTTTTCGCTATAATAAATGAAATCGATCGGAAAGGAGTACGTCCCATGGATTATTTGGTTGGCGGCGTCATGGTGATCGCTGGTCTCATCTTGATTTTTTCCCTTTCCAAGGAGAACAAGATCTTCTACCTGGCGGGAGGTTATTTCGTTGTGATGGGCGGTTGGTGGATCGCCAACGCTGCTCTGCCGGAGGTGGACCTGTTCGCGGGAGCCTGGGGCATTGGCTTTAAGTGTTTCACCGCTGTGGTGCTGGCTGTGCTGATAGCGGTGTTCGTGAAGGAATACCGGAAAAAGGGACGGGACGCCGCTCCCAAGGACCCGCCTCAGGATGGCGGTTCCAAGTAAAGCAGTCCGTTCAAGGGGAAACAGTC
>HF972582.1:0-5536 GCA_000432995.1 Clostridium sp. CAG:1013 | reverse complement strand
AGAGGCGGAACGCGTCGTGGAAGCAATGCTCACCATTGTCAGCAAAGTAGGGGTCATGCTCATCCTCATAATGGTGGGCTATGCCGTCACCAAGAAACGGATCCTCACTGACCGGGGGACAGGGGAGATCAACACTCTGCTGCTCCAGATCGTCACGCCCTGCCTGATTATCAATTCCTTTTTGACCTCGGAGGATTCCCTCTCCGTAGGGGAACTGGTGCTGTCTGTATTCACCTCTGCACTGGCCATCGCCTTGAGTATCGTTGTCAGCCTGTTCTTTTTCCGCAAGGAGCCGGAAGGCCGGAAAAAGGTGCTGCGTTTCGCTGCCACTTTCAGCAATGCCGGTTTTATGGGCTTGCCTCTGGTGGAAGGGATCGTGGGAAGCAAGGGCGTGATGTACGGTTCCTTCTTCATTGTGGTGTTCAATGTTTTCTGCTGGACCTACGGGTTCCGGATGATGAGCGGCGGCCAGAAAATGAGTTTCAAGGTGCTGCTGTTCAATCCCGGGATCATCGGCTTGATTATCGGGTTGCCCATTTACTTTTTGAAGCTGAACCTGCCTGCGGTGATCACCGAGCCTGTGGGATTCCTGGCGGCCTTGAATACCCCGCTGGCTATGATAATTATCGGCAGCTATGTGGCCAAGGTGGATCTTCACTCCTTTGTGTCGGATCCGGCAGTGTACAAAGTGGCGGCCTTGCGGCTGTTGGTGGCGCCTCTGATTTTTCTGTTGTGCCTGCTGATTATCCGGCCGGAGCCCACCCTCTTCGTCACCAACGTGATCCAGGCGGCCTGCCCGGTAGCTGCAAACGCGGTGCTGTTCGCGGTACAGTATAATCGGGACTCTCCTTTGGCCTCCAAAACAGTGGCTGTGAGCACGGTTCTTTCCGTGATTACCATCCCCATTATGACGGTGCTTGCCCAGACCGCATGCGAGTTATTGTATTGAGAGTCTGGTATACTAATATATATAGTATATAAAGAGAGAATCAGTTGGAAAAGAACTGCTTCTCTTTTTTTGCGCTTTGGGGGAAACCAAGGAATGTGAATCTTCTCCCCGTTGAAAAATTAAAAGGCATCGTGTACAATATGGGTAAGATCAAACTGGGAAAGGATGGGATCATTATGGCTTATGTGGCGCCCTCGCTGCTGGCGGCGGATTTCTCCGCCCTGGGAGCAGAAGTGAAAAGGGTCCGGGAAGCGGAGATCCTGCACATTGATATCATGGACGGCAATTTCGTCCCCAACCTGAGCATGGGACCCCAGGTGGTACAGTCCCTTCGGGACAAGACGGAGCAGGTGTTCGACGTTCACCTGATGCTCCTTCATCCCCTGCCCTATGTGAACGTGTTCCGGGATGCAGGCGCGGATTGGATCACATTCCATATCGAGTGCGCTGACGATCCTGGCAAGGTGCTGACCGCCATTGAGGAAAGCGGCGCGAAGCCTGGCCTGGCCATCAAGCCCTCTACGCCGGTGGAAGAGCTGTTCCCCTATGGAGACAGGCTCCACAGTGTCATTATTATGACGGTGGAACCGGGCTTTGGCGGACAGAAGCTCCAGGAAGCGCCCCTCCAAAAGATCCGAGAGCTGAAGCGGCGGTTCCCCCATATCCTGGTGGAAGTGGACGGCGGCGTGAACCTGAAGACCGCGCCTCTTTGCCGGGAAGCAGGAGCGGATGTTCTCATTGCCGGAACGGGAGTGTTCCGGGCGGAAGATCCGGCGGAAGCTATGGTGATGCTCCAGGGCGAAAGCATTTAAGCCCACACCAGAGCCAAGCAGTCGCCATAGTATGGAATAAAAACCATGCGAGGTGCTGCTATTGCGACTGAAACGACCCGCGCAGCCCCTTGTTTTCCGATTCGCCGGAGTGACGCCCTTATGCGGAGCCGCCGTGGCGCTGTATGAGGAGTTCCCCCAGGTGGAATCCTCTCTCTGCCTGTACCGGGGCGCCTATTATCTAAAGGTGGGCGCGACTCTGGGGCAGCGTCCCAAGGTGCGGAGGAAAGCGGCCCGTTATGGAGCCTCTCTGGGAGCCAGCCCGGTGCTGTACGCCTACTGTGAGGAACACGGACGCTGCCTGTCCACCGACGCGGTAGGAGAACTGGGCGGGGTTCTATGGGGCAAATGACGCGTAGAGGCCTTGGGAGAAAGCTCCCAGGGCCTTTCCTGAAGAAAAGTGGACAAGCTGTAAAGGGATGAACCTTGCGGCATGAGATGCTCCAATTTGGGCTTTAAAGGAAAAAACTGGGAAAAAGGTGGCCGCAGAAATGTGGAAATGTGGAAAATTGGACAAGTCCGCCAAAGGCCGCCCCAAGAAAAGGGCCCTTTTTCGAGCAGTTGCACAAACGTTTGCGGGTATTCTGGGAGCTGGTAGCAAAACATCCAAAAACAAGCCACAATGTAAAGGGGAAATATGGGGATTTCTCCAATTTGTAAGAAAGGCACACATGAAATAATCCCCAAAAATGGCTTAAAACCGCCATTTTCCGCCGTTTTCAGGTTTTCCACAAGAATGTTCAGATTTACGTAAAAACTTGAAAAAAGGGCTTGCATTTTTCTGGGACAAAGATTATTATATAGATAACTTCAACTCGCGGGGAAAAAGCCCTGCGAGAATCTAAAATTTAAGAGGGTTGAAATTATGAAGAAAAGCAAGTTTCTGAAGAAATCACTTGCGATGCTTCTGGCCTTGATGCTGGTCGTCGCAATGATTCCGCTCAGCGCTGCGGCTGCAACCTTCGACTTTACTTCCATCTACGTTGATGGAAATAAGGTTGAGGTTGGTTCCACGTTCACAGTGGACGTTTGGAACCAGGCTACCAGCGTCAAAGTGGGCACCAACGAGGAACTGGCCGACTATGATCTGGAGCTTCGCGCTGTGAAGGCAACTTCCACCGTGGAAGAGACCAAGATCGAGAAGGCTGGCACCGAATTGGCGCTCAAGGACTACGCGTCCAATGATGCCATCACTCTGAAGCTGTATGACACCACCAGCGAGGACAAAGTGGTTGGCACCTACACCATGAACCTGAACAAGGTTGCTAAGCGCACCACCACCAACCTGGCTTCTGTCACTCCTGGCGACGGCGTTTACTCCGCTACCTTCGACAATGACAAGAAGGAAGTTTACGTGGTTCTGGCTCGGAACGACAACCAGGCTAGCTTGGCTTCCAAAATCACCGTTACCGGTGCTGACGGCGCTACTGTTGTGCAGCCCGCCAACGCCAACGACGGCACCACCTTCACTGTGACCTCTGAGTCCGGCACCAACACCAGCGAGTACACCATCGTGGTTCGCGAGTATGCTGATGCTTTCACTTCCTTCTCCGTTAACGGCGTGGAAGGTGTGATCACCGACGAGGACAAGGACGACATCCCCGACACCATCACCGTCACCCTGCCCAAGGACGTTGTGTACAACTCCTATGGCGATCTGGTTGCTGACCCCTCCTTCAAGGTGGAGTACGCTGTGTACGGCAACGTGGCTGTGAAGGACGGCAACGATGTTAAGATCAATGGTACTACTGTTAATTCCGGCGCTACTGTTAAGTTCAACGGCCTGGGCACCAACGGCACTTGGGGCAGCGACAACAACCTGGTTGTGAAGCGCCTGAACACTGCCACTCAGACCTATGATCTGAAGGTTCAGCTGGAGAAGAGCAACAACACTGCTATTTCTACTGTTCGGATCGACAACACTTGGGCCACCGTTGATGGCAACAAGATCACTGCCGAACTGCCTGTTTATAAGAATTCTGGTTCTTCCACCAAAACCGACCTGGCCAAGGTTGAAGTGAACCTGACCACCGACAAGACCGTTACTAAAGTGGTTGTGGACGGCCGTGAGGCTACCGAGCAGGCCGATGGCGAGTGGAAAGTGGGCAATGTTGACCTGACCACTGCCAAGATCGTCACTGTTACCGCTGAGGATAACACCACCCAGCAGTATGAGATCTCTGCTACTATCGCTACCAACGTGGCTGATGCTTCCATCACCGCTATGTGGCTGAGCGATGGCAACACCAAGGTGGAAGGCGTTGTTTCTGGCAACACCATCACCCTGACTGTTCCTTACATGACCCTGAATGTGGCTGACTGGAAAGTTTATGTCACTCCTTCTTCCGGTGCCAAGGTGCTCAATTCTAACAAGAATGATGTTATCAACGGCATTGCTACCGGTAAGAATGTGGGCCTTGGCGATATCGATGTTACCAATGGTGACACTGGCTATCTGAAGGCTGTTAACAAGAACGATGAAGGCGTTTACAAAGAGTACAATGTGGTTGTGAAGCTTGCTGCTCCCAAGACCGGCAAGACTCTGACCGATCTGGACTTCACCGCTCAGAATCTTTACAATCGTGAGAACGACGAGAGCGTTTTCCGTGCCATTTCCGACGAGAACACCTTTGATGCCAACGTGCAGCAGGCTACTAACCTGAAGCATGGTGTGGTTTCCATGATGGTTCCCCCCAGCCTGATGCAGGCTAACTACTACAACGTTGTTACCGGTTTTGAGACCGCTAATGGCGGCGTAGCTTACGTTGCTACCAAGAGTGGCTCCGATTACAGCCTCGCTAGACTGACTGCGACCACTGACGACGACGACAAGTCTGCTCTGACCGGTAAGAAGCTGACCTCTTACACTGATGGTGGCAATAGCTATGGCAACTACCAGATGATTATTGTTCTGCCTGAAGAGATCGCTCGTAAAGTGGAACTGGGCAGCTACACTCTGTCTTCCGCTGATGCCAAGTATGGCACCATCTATGAAGTGCAGATTTCTGCTAAGACCGCTGAGACCGAGGCCCTGATGAAGACCTTCAAGGTGGGCGACACCACCCTGACCATCGACGGCAACACCATTAAGGGTGAGCTGCCTTACAGCGCTACCGTTGCTACTGCCGATCCTTCCAAGGCCGTGTTTGCTGAGTTCTCTCTGAGCAAGTATGCTCAGGCTTTCCTGGGCGGTTCCAAGGATACCCATATGTTCTTCTCCAATGGCGATACCAATGGTGACGGCGTTGCTGAGACTATGGGTCAGGGCAACCGTGGTTTCGTGTTCGTTCGCGGCGAGGACAACAAGGTTGTTGTGTACCAGTGCGATGGCTCTGCTTGCGGCAAGGCCAACGACAATGGTATTGACGTCCTGGCTGAGAACCGTCTGACCAATCCCGACAAGTACAGCAAGACCAACTATAAGTTCGAACTGACCTATGCCGAGCCCTGCGCTGACACCGATATCACCAGCTTCAAGCTGGACAAGTATACCGGTACCATCAACGGCCGGAACATCACTGTGAACGTGCCTTACGGCACCGACGTTAAGGGTCTGGTTGCTACCTTCACCACTTCTGTGGGCGCCAAGGTGGAACTGAACGCTTACGGCAGCGAGGATATCCTGGTGAGCGGCGTTACTTCCGTGAACTACACCAATCCTGTCACCCTGTATGTGACCGCTGAGAACGGCATGGCTCGTGTGAAGTACACCGTTACCGTTGAAGAGGGTCTGTCCTTCTCCGACGTGAACGAGGGC
>HF972581.1:7795-25861 GCA_000432995.1 Clostridium sp. CAG:1013 | reverse complement strand
GACTGCCACGAAACCATTTACCAATCCTTACTCAACCGGGATGCACAGGCCGGCATGGCTGCCATCGATCAGCACTATACCCAGCCTTTTTCAGACAGCCTGAACACTCCTCTAGGGTAACCTTCCGGAGAACAGCCGGAAAATTTCCCAGTAGGTGGTTAGTTGATACCACCCCAACGCAAACCGGTATTTGAAAAAACTATGGTGTTGACAAGGAACTGAAACCATGGTATAAATAAGTCGTTCATCGGAGGGTGAGCAACACGTATGAAGTTGCGAGCTGGATAAGATGGCAGGTGGAATTCCTGCTTCTCTTATCCAGCTCTATTTTTTTGCAGCAAAGGAGGATCCTAATGAACATTATTACAATCAGCAGAGAGTTCGGCAGCGGCGGACGAGAGGTAGGAAAGCGTCTGGCGGATGCTCTGGGGTACGGGTATTACGACCGGGAGATACTTACCGCTAGGTAGGAAAGCGTCTGGCGGATACTCTGGGGTATGGGTATTACGACCGGGAGATACTCACCGCCATGGCCCAGTCCACCGAAATGGAAGAATCTTATTTAGAGCAGATCCTGGAGCGGGGCGCTGCAACACCCCAGTATCCTCTTATTTTTGGAAGGACCCTGTCTCAGGTCTCCTATGTTTCCAATCTATCCACAACCTTGCTGGCAAAGCAAACAGAACTGATCAAAAAGATTTCCCAAAAAGGCAACTGCGTCATTGTAGGACGCAACGCCAATGTGATTCTGGCTGATCAGAACCCACTGCGGATTTTTGTGTACGCCCAGTTGGAATCCCGTATTCAACGCTGCAGGGAACGAGAAACGGAAAATATGAACCGCTCTGATAAAGAATACGAAAAGCAGATCAAAGAGGTGGACAAGCTCCGCGCTAAGAACCACGATTTTCTGTGTTCTTACCGTTGGGGCGACATGCGAGGGTATGACCTTTGCTTGAATACCAGTTATCTGGAAATCAAAAAGATCATTCCCGCTGTGGCGCAGTACGCAACCCAATGGTTTGGAAAATAAGGAGGACTCCATGAACCAGATAAGAGAACATAGTTTGATTCAGGGAAACATTTTAAAGTCCCTGATTTCCTTTGCGTTTCCAGTTCTGCTGGCACTTTTTTTACAGGCCATGTACGGTGCGGCAGACCTGATTATCGTAGGGCAGTTTGCGGACACCTTTGAGCAATCCGGTGTGGCCTCCGGCAGTCAGCTTTTTAACATGATTACCATGGTCATCACTGGTCTCTCCATGGGCGTGACTGTCTTTGTTGGGGATTGTATTGGAGCTGGAAAACCCGAAAAAGCTGGAAAAGGTATCGGAACCGGTATTGCAATTTTCGCGGTGCTTGCTGTTGTGGTAACCGCTTTCGTGGTTCCCTTCAGCGACACACTGGCCAGCTTTATGCACGCACCAGCAGAGGCCTTTTCACAGACCAGCGGTTATGTGAGGATTTGTGGGATCGGCACTGTTTTCATCATCGCGTACAATGTGATTGGTGCCGTTTTTCGCGGCATTGGCGATTCCAAAACACCACTCCTTACGGTTGCCATTGCCTGTGCCATCAATATTTTTGGAGATTTGCTGCTGGTGGCGGTTTTTGGCATGGGCGCCGCCGGCGCCGCCATTGCAACCGTATCTGCTCAGGGGATCAGCGTGGTATTTTCCCTTTACTTTATTGGCAAAAAGAGTCTGCCCTTCACTTTTTCTAAAAAATACATTCGGTTTGATCCGGCTTGCTTAAAAAGGATTTTGCTGGTGGGTGTGCCCATTGCCTTGCAGGAACTGCTGGTTCAGTTTTCCTTTCTTTTTATTCAAGTGGTGGTCAACAGTATGGGCGTCAGGGAATCTGCCGCTGTTGGTGTTGCTGAGAAGGTCTGCGTCTTTCTGATGCTGGTAGCTTCCGCCTATATGCAGGCCATTTCTGCCTTTGTGGCACAGAACAACGGAGCCGGAAAATTTGAACGCTCCCGCAAAGCCCTGTTTTATGGGATCAAGACAGCATTGGTTGCCGGTTTTATCATGGGATGCATCGCGTTTTTCGCGGGCAATTTGTTGTCCGCCATCTTCTCCAGTGAGGGAGAAGTAATCGCCTACGCCCACAATTATTTGAAAGCCTACGCCATCGACTGTCTGCTCACTGCGGTTCTCTTTTGCTTTGTGGGCTATTTTAATGGCTGCGAAAAGACCGTGTTTGTCATGGTACAAGGGGTAGTTGGCGCGTTTTGCGTGAGAATCCCTGCGGTTTACCTGATGAGTCAAATCGACGGAGCGTCTCTGTTCCACATCGGTTTGGGAACCCCCATTTCTTCAGTGGCTCAAATTATCCTGTGTATTCTCGCATACCGGTTTTATAAAAAGAAAAGCGAATCTCAGATGTGATGTCTATGTGCTAAAAAATCACACCGGCTATTTATGTCCTAATGATTTCGCATCGGGGATCTATCGGTAACCCTTTCGGACTGAATGCCTCTCCCCCATCTTTTACAATTCAAATACCTTTTCTCATCTACGGACGCGAAACTCCACCCCAAACAGGGTGGAGTTTTTTATTAGAGAACACGATCCTGACAAAAAAGCATTCCACATTTCGGCAACGCCCCCATGGTTGCTCACTTTTTCCCCGGAGAATATTCTGAAAGATCACTCACACTCACTTCCCACTGTTTCTAAGAAAATATAGAAAAACTTCTATATTTCTTGCACAGAAAACCAACTTGATTTATAATTATTGCAACCATGAAAGCGGCGAGAAAGGCAAAAGTTCTCCCCTCCAGCCCGGAATATTTCCAGGCCCTCCAGGATGAGGAAGACGAAAAAATCATCGGACCGCTCAACGAAGAATTGGCCGAACAATGGCATTAGGCATGGTACGAATGGGTCTGCAATAACGTCCCTCAGGCATAACATCCCCCTCTCCGTAGGAAGTTCGCCTAAAAAGGAACTTCCCCCCACACGGCAGACAACAAACATAGAGGAGTGAAACAACCATGAAATTCATACTGGATGATTTGGAGCAGCCCAAAGCCGAACGGGTCTTTGTGGACCGGGTGGAACCACGTCAGGCATTCTGGCAGGCTTTTTCCGCCGCTCAGCAGGGGGTGGAGGAGCCCATGGTGCTCCACTATTACGGAGTGGGAGGCATCGGCAAAACCTCTCTGCACAGTCAGTTGGTGAAGGAACTGCAAGAACGCTGCCCCACTGCCAAATATGTGGAATTGGATTTTGACTTTGTAGAGCGCCGAGAACCTTACCGGATGATGGGCCTGCTGAAAAAGAAGCTGTCCCAAACTTGGAACTTCCAGTTTCCCCTGTTTGATGTGGCTTGCTACACCTTTCTCTGCAGGATCGGGGAGGACGGTGACCAGGCAGAGATCGAATCTTTCGTAGGAGGCAGTCAGGTACTGAATTTTCTCTGCGACGCCGCCTCCATGATCCCCGGCACCAGCATGATCAGCGGCATTCTGAAACTGGTGGACGAGGGTGTAGCCGTAGTTCGGAATCTGTTCTCTAACAAAAAGCAGCTGCTGCGATCTTTCGAATCTATGGACATCCGGCAACTACGCGACCAGCTGCCTATATACTTCGCCTCTGACCTTCGGGCCAACCTAAAGAAGGAAAAACAGCCCTTTGTGATCTTCCTGGACACCTACGAAAAACTAGTCAATGAGTTTGCCGGAGTGGGAGAGCCACTCCAAAGCGACCTGTGGCTTCGGGGACCACAGGGGCTTATTCCTCGGCTGCCCAACACTTTGTGGGTCCTGGGAGGACGGGAAAAGTTAAAATGGCCCCAGTTGGACGGACCCGGCACTTGGAACAACGTGCTGCACCAGTATCTGCTGGGAGCTCTGGCAGACAGCGACGCCCAAGAGTTTCTCCGCTCCGCCGGTGTGGAAGACCCAGCAGCCCGAGAGCGGATCTGTGCCCTCAGCGACGGCCTGCCTGTGAGCTTGGATCTTTACCTGGAGCAATACCTGCGAGAGGGCACCGTCTCCGACACTGTAGCGCCTTCCACCCTTCACGAGCGGGTGGTACGTTACATGTCCGAAGAGGAAAAGACTGCCTGCTACCTGCTGGCGGTTTTGGGAGAGTGGACCCAGGATGAGGCCCTGGCCTTTGCTCAAAAGGCCGGTGTGCCCCTCTCACCCACGCTGCTAGAGCGGCTGTGCGGGTTCTCCTTTATTTTGACCCAGGACGGTGTCACTTTCCACCTAATGCGCAAGGTGGGTGAGGTGCTGCGGCAGTACTGCCCCACATCTCTCAGTCGTGCCCTGGCCATCCGGAAGCCTGTTGCTGTCCAGAAACAACCTGCACCTGTTCTGGACTTTGCCTCCGCACCGAAAAAATATGTCAGCCTCACGTTGCAAACCTTCCAGGAAGAGGCAGCCTGTGTCGACTGGGTCCTAGACGAGCTAGACAACCCGCTGATGGCCATGCGAAAAAGGCTGGACCTAGACACCTACTTTGCCGTGATTGGCCTTCTCAAGGAGCGGGCAGCGCAAAGCTGGTCCGGCGGCGTCTTGGAGGCCCTGGTGGATGGATACAACGGCGTTGGTCTCTACTATGCCACTTACCCGGAGCAGAGCCAGAAAATCCTCGCGGACGCCCTGCTGCGGATGGAACAGTTGGGCAACTTTCCCGCCATGTATACCGTACTGGAACAGTATCAGTATGTGATGTTCTGCCGCATGAACCTGACAGAGTTCGTAAAGCAAGCGGAGCCCCTTTGGGCAATGTTCCAGCAGAGCGGAAACAGTACATATGCCTCCCGAACTGCCCAGCTGTTAGGGGAAGCCTATGAGTTGATGGATCTTCCTCAGGAAGCCCAAACATGGAACCAGCGCGCACCCCAGGGGGAATCGCCTCAGTCCGGAAAGACCCAGCCCATGGACACACGTCTTACCCAGATCCAGAAGGAGCTGAGAGAGCGTGTCCAAACGGCTGAATTTACCCAGGAGGAAAAGGATGCTCTCTATGCCCTGGTGGAGGAAGGCCGTCAGCTGACTCTCCGGATTTATGGTCCTGAAAGCAGGGAAATGTTCCAATGGTATTTCCTAGAAGGAAGGATCTACGCCAACACAGGGGACTATGATCGAGGCAAGGCTGTCACCAAGGAGCTGCGGGAAAACAGCAAAACTTACTATGGGGAAACTAGCGGCACCTATGCATCCTTCCTGTTTTTGGACGGTTTCATGGGTTACATGGCTTGCTGCGCTCAGGCAGCGTTCAGCCAGTGGCCTGCCTGTTCTGCCGCGTTTGCCCAGGCCTACCCACTCCTAAAAACCAATCTGGGCAGTGAAAATGGGTTTACCCGGCAAGCCTACACGCTGTGGAAGGTCACCGATATTGGAAATCATTCCCTTACCGAATACCGGGATCAGCTGCGGAATTTGTCGGAAGAGTTGGATAATCCCCAAGACGAGATAAACGCCTTTTTCCTCGAGTTTTTGGAAAACCTAGAATACCTCCCGGAAGAGGTAGATGACTTCTCAGCCCTAGAAGTCATTGTGGACGTTTTCGGAGGAGAAACCGTAGACCCCACCAAGGGAACACCTCCCCAGCCCCAGCAGGAGGAACCCTCCCCCACCCCGGAGGAACCGGAACAGCCGGAATCCCAGGTCACTATGGCCCAGGTCATCCAGCAACTGATGGACGAATACAAACCTGTGGATCTCTACACAGCCTTTACCGACATCCCGGAAAAGAAACTGCGCAACGCCCTGAAAAGCTACGGAGACGACCCCAAGGGGGAACTGATCCCCTACGTGCTGGCGCTATACGACGCCACGGTAACTGGAAACGCCAAAAACGGATTTCTACTGTTTACCAGCGGCATCCTGTACCGGGAGTCCGGCTCCAATCAGGGAGGAGTCACTCTGAAGGACTTGGAGCCCTTCACTACCAAGGGAAAAAACTCTTTGATTGTCAACGCCAAGGATCATCCGGAACTGGCAAGCTTTGTCTGTCTGAAACCCCAAAATGCCGCACAGGTACTCAATCGTATCCTAGAGGACTTAAAAGCCCGGGGATAAAAGTGGTTCGTGACAACGCGGACCAAATAGGCCACTGATTGAACCTGTGATAGCTGGCAAATATTGTTTTGACGGCAAAGGTAAAATATGTCCCGTTAGTCTGCATTTTCAACACCGGTACGGCGTTGCGTTTTCGGCAGATTCGTGCTATACTTACGCGGAAATTCAATGGAAATGGAGAGAGGGTATTGAAAACAAAATCCGGGTTTCCCTGGAAAACTTTCCTGCGGAACCTCGCGGTGATCGCCATCCCCGTTGCGCTGCAAAACCTTTTGACCACAACGGGCAGCATGGTGGACACCATGATGATCGCCCCGCTGGGCGAAACGTCCGTTGGCGCGGTGGGTCTTTGCGCCCAGTTTTCGTCGCTGATGTTCTCCGGCTACTGGGGCTTCGTGGGCGGCGGTATGCTGTTTTTCTCCCAGTACTGGGGCGCTAAGGACGAGGACGGCATCGATCGATCCTTTGGCCTGACGCTGGTCTGTATGCTTGCCTCCACGTCTATCTTCACCTGCCTTGCGCTACTGGCGCCGGAACTGGTAATGAGCATCTATACAGACAAGACAACCATTCAGGCAATCGGTGTGGATTACCTGAGCATTGTGGGCTTCGCCTATCCCATGCAGGTGATCTCCATGGCCATGAGTGCCCTACTGCGCTCCACCGAACGGGTGCGCATTCCGCTCTATGCTGCCATTGCCTCTGTGGCAACCAATATGGGCCTGAACTGGGTGTTCATTTACGGCAAGTTCGGTCTGCCGGCAATGGGCGTGCGGGGTGCTGCTTTGGCCACTACCTGCGCGGCTGCTGTCAACATGGCGGTCATCCTGATCCTCAGCCGTGCCCAGGGATATCCGTATCTGTTTCATTTCACGAAGCATTTTCGCTGGAACAGAGACTTCGTGCGGTCCTATTTCGTAAAGTGCTTCCCGATCCTCTGCAATGAGATTTTAATCGGTGTGGGCAACATGGTCATCAATATCGTGCTGGGCCGCCAGTCCGAACAGGCGATTGCCGCTATCGCAGTGTTCCGCACACTGGAGGGTCTGGTCATTGGCTTCTTCTCCGGCTTTTCCAACGCGGCATCGGTACTTGTGGGCAAGAGCGTAGGCGCAGGCAATTTGGATACCGCTTACGAGCGCGCCAAACGGCTGGTACTGCTGTGCGGATGCAGCATCTTTGTGCTGTGTGTGACGTTGTTGGCGGTGCACCGTCCCCTGCTGACTGTGATGAGCCTTTCGGGCGAATCGTTGGAGATCGGCACCGGACTGCTGATGATTTACAGCGTTGCCGCCGTGATCCGCATGTGCAACTGGACCCAGAACGACACCTACCGTTCAGCAGGCGACGCAGCATACGGCACAATTCTGGAGATCTCCTTCATGTACGCCCTTGTGTTACCCTGTGTCTGCCTGACAGGTCTCGTGTGGAAGGCACCGTTTTTGCTGGTTTTCGCCTGCTGCTACATTGACGAGCCCATCCGGTTCATCCTGATGCAGGTACATATGTATTCGGGAAAATGGGTGCGTCCTGTCACGGAACTGGGCCGAGCCGCACTGCCGGCATTTCGCGAAAAACATAGGCGCCGCAAAACCCAACAAGCGTCCTAAAACCAAAGCAAGTAGTCTTTCACTTCCCCACCTCACATAGAGATTGTTACGCCAAAACACCCCCAAGATCCGCACTGCCGCGTGTGGTTTTTGGGGGTGTTTTTTCTTCTATTGGTTTTCTATGAAGATCTACTTAGGAATCCGAAAGTGGGCTAACCTGCTAAAACCGGTCTTATTTCTTTTCCACAGGGATCCAGATTTCGCTGTAATACTCCTGATCCTGTGTTCCCTTTTCAAACTTGCTGGCGTCGCTGTACAGTTCCACATTGATTCCAGCCGCGATTTTATAATCTGCATTTGTGGGCAGCCAGTGGGAGAAAATTCTCTGGTTCAGCCCTTGAAGTGCCTGAGGCATTTTCCCGGTACAAGGGAACACTGCCCAAGTATGGGCAGGAATGGTGCGAACACTAAACCCCTCCGGTACTTCCTTGGCAGGATCGTAATCGTCCGCAATGAGATACTCAAATTCACTGCCACTCATGCTCTCATCCAGATTGATGCCGTACATCCCGCACACCACTTTACCACCACCGGAACGGTAATGCTCCTCCCAAAACTGAGGGATCTGCGCGAAGGCGTCCTCGTACTTGAAGGTTTTAGACCGGCAGAGCACAGTAAAGGCTTCTTTTTTCATGATGTTGCATTCCATGTTTTGACCACCTTCCAGTGTAATTTTGATTTGCAGCGGAGCGAAGGAACGTACCGCGCCCCCGCCTTTTCGCAGCGCGGAGGGTGTGATCCCGTGGAACCGAGTAAACGCTTTTGTAAAACTGTCCGGGGAATCGTAGCCGAATTCCAGAGCGATATCGATGATCTTCCGGTCTGTGTTGATGACCTCAGATCCGGCGGCAGAGAGGCGGCGCTGACGAAGATACTCTCCCACAGTCATACCGCACAACATGGCAAAACCCTTTTGAAAGTAAAAGGGGGACAAAGCCACCTTCTGAGAAATATCCTGGATGCTCAAATCTTCCCGGAGATTTTCTTCCATATACCCAATCGCTTTATGGATACTCTCTACCCAATCCATTGGCCACACCGTCCTTCTGTTAACAGCATAGTCAAAGCCAGCCGTCTCAGCCCGACTTTATGTGCTTTCTTTTGTCCTGTTAGAGCCTCGCTCCCAATTTTCTTTCCAAATCTTCCAGATATGCCTTCTGCTGCCGCATCAAGTAACCGGTTACTAGCAGACCCATCCACCAGTGCTTTACGGTTACCTTCTCCGTAAATGTCACCTGTGTGCCCACCCTGGTAGAGGTAAACCGCCCCTCCCAATGGCCGGACATATTGCTGTTTTCCATATCGAAAGCCCAGAAAGTGGGTTCTTCACACGCGGTTACGGTAAAGGTGGTAGCATAGCCGCTCTTGGTATACTCTACAAAGGTGGTCTTGGAAAGCACCTCCACCCGCTCCAAGTCACTGCGCCAGGATACCTCCTCTAAGTTGGTCACCACATTCCACACCTGCTGGATCGGATAAGGAAACTCCCGGGTCATCTGAGACACTGCCATAGGCTCACTCCTTTTTCGACTTTTTGTTTAGCTTCAGGCTAACTCCCTGTCGATCCGCCGCCTCCTGGAACAGCACCACCGCCGCCAAGGCCCGATTCTTCACCGGTTGTTCCATCAGCTGGGCTTGACTCTCCAACCCGTCCATCACAGACCGCAGTTCCTCCAAGGACAGCAAATACACCGCTGTGTCAAAGAACGTCTTTCGCCGTCCATCATTCCAGTGGGTGAGAAGCTCCTCCAGAATGGAACGCTTCTCCTCCAGCTCCCGGAGATAGGATTCCAACCCCCACTCTTTGGCACGAGCAACATCCTGTTTCCTGTTCCTGTGGGGAACAAAAGAATCGTATGCGTCAAAATCATCGTAGCGAGAGCAAGGGTACTCCGAACATTCCCAACAGAACGAAACTCCTCCATGCTCCAAAGAGCACCGAGCAATCGTGCAACTCTGGTTACCTGGTCCGCCACCGCAACCTGGACAGTGTCCCCCAAAATGCATCACACACAAAGCGCAGTTCAACCCACACAAAGAAAAACGGGTTTCTTCTCGGTTAAATCCTTTCATAGCGGCCTCCTCACCGGATGGCGGATCACTGTTTTCAGACGCTCCGGCTTGCATCGCCGCACGTCGCTGAGATAGATCTCATGGTGGAAGCGGTTCTCTCCAAAGTCCAGCTCAATCCCCTGAGCTTTGACGTACTCCTCCATGGCAGGTACGGTAACGATCCCTGGTTTCTTGGGCGGCAGGTAGAATTCCTTGTACTCCTTTTTGTAGTCAAAGGCCATGGGGCATCACCTCCTGCAGTTGATTCAGCCGGTTGACCAGATCTTGTTCAAACTCCTGATCTGATAGTGCCGGGTCCTTGGTTTCTCGCCAAAGCTTACAGGGGGTCTCTCCGCAGAAACCGCAGTGGGTCAGACGCTTCCGATTAGCTGCACAGGCGTAGATGGGACAGGCCTTCCCCTCCGGGGCGTGAAACACCTTACCACCGCTTTCGTTACAGCCGGCGCAGTCCTTTTGGTAGAAGGGACATTCTCCGCATGCCTGACCGCAGACGGTCAACCCCAGGGCCAGCCGCTGAGCCTTTTTGCTCAGTCCTCCCAGCACCAGATCATAGGACTTGTCCAGCATCTCCCGCAGCAGATCGTCGGGCACTTCCCCGTCGGGCCGCACCGAATTCCACCACCGTTTATCGGAATAGTACCCGGGCAGGATGTCCTCATACTCCCCCCGGAGGAACTCCCCCTCCATGGGATCCAGCTTCAGGTTGATGTAGTAGGGCTTGCCTTCTTTGTCCAGGCATATCGCCGCGAACATCTTCCCACCGATGTGATACCGCATCCAGTTCCACACCGGCTGAAAATCCTTGGTCACGCCCCGCTTTTGCAGCAGATATTCATCCAACCATTGGTAACGCATGGCTATTCCTCCCGCTGGTCGCGGAGCTAGTCGGGTTTTCATACCGTACCGCCCGCGTTTACTAAATTCTGCAACTATTATACCACACCTGCGGTGGGCATGTCGCGCCTTGGGCGGCGGGCTGCGCCCGCGCTGCTCGAAACATCAACGCACGTCCACGCCGTCACATCGGTGCTTGCGGATATTATAACCACACCTGCGGTGGGCATGTCGCGCCTTGGGCGGCGGGCTGCGCCCGCGCTGCTCGAAACATCAACGCACGTCCACGCCGTCACATCGATGCTTGCGGATATTATACCATAGGAACATGACAGCTGTCTGTCATGTTCCCCCTGAAATTTCACTCATTCCCTCAGTAATATTCTTTTGTGTCGCCGGATCATTGACAGTTCCCTGTACAAAACGGTATCATTAAAGAACTTAGATCTACGCACTACTCAGGAGGGATGCAGTATGTTTTTCAAAAAGAAACAGCAGACCCATACCTATGATAAAGGAACTCAAAAACCAGTAATCCGTGCCAGTATCTGTACCGGCGAAAAAGTAGCTGGATTTCAAGATCTGCGCACGGAAAAATTTACCGAAGTAATGCTGATCCGCACCCCTGAAGATCTTAAAGAGTTCCGCCGTCTCTACGGCATCGGAGAGGGCGAAATCTCTACCTTATATTGAGGGGGTACTGTTATGCGAATTCTCATGCTGGGCAACAGTTTTACCTCATCTAATGACTTGCCCGGACGGTTGGCTCAGTTGACCGGTGCAAAGGTTGTGGCCCATACCCGCGGAGGGGCACGCCTTTCAGAGCAGTTGAACCCAAACACAAAACTAGGCGCTAAAACTCAGGAGGCTCTGGCCGAGGAGCTCTGGGACTTTGTAGTGCTCCAAGAGATGAGCCACGGTCCCCTCACCTCCCCCAAGAGCTTTTTTGCCAGCGTGAAAAGTCTCTGTGGGCTGATTCGAGAAAAAGGAGCGACGCCTGTACTCTACGCTACCTGGGCCTATCAAAAGGGTGGGACCAAGCTGGTGGCGAAAGGTTGGGACTATGAGGACATGGCTCACAGGTTGTCAGCAGCCTACCGCCAAGCCGCTGAGGAAAACCAAGCACTTCTGGCGGATGTGGGCGGGGAATTTTATCGCCAGGCGGACACTCAGGACCTCTATGCTCTCGATGGCGTTCACCCCAGCGAACTTGGCACCCATATTGCAGCGGAAACACTTGCATCCGTTATCTTACAGCACAAGGAGAACCGATTATGATACGAGAGATCTGCAAAGACGAAACCTTTCTGGCCCAGAAAGCGGAGCCAGCCACTCCCGAGGATCTGCAAACAGCGGCTGACCTGCTGGAAACTCTGGAGCACCACAAGGAAGGATGTGTGGGCATGGCGGCCAATATGATCGGCGTGAACAAACGGATCATCGCCTTTGACAATGAAGGCAGCTATATGGTCATGTTTAACCCGGAGATCCTGAAGAAATCCGGCTCTTACCAGACCGAAGAAGGCTGTCTTTCCCTCACCGGTCTGCGGCCTGTGAAACGGTGGAAGTCCATCAAAGTGCGGTGGCAGAATGAGCAGTTCCAGGAAAGGATCAAGACCTTCACCGGCTGGACAGCTCAGATCATCCAGCACGAGATCGACCACTGTGAAGGTATCATTATTTGAGGAGGCAGCCATGAAACTCGCCATTTTATCCGACACCCATGGCCTACTCCGGCCGGAAGTGGTGGAACACCTGCGAACCGCCGACGTTATCCTTCACGGCGGAGACATCAACAAGCAGTCTATCGTGGACCAGCTTCGGGAGTTTGCTCCTCTCTATATGGTTCGGGGTAACAACGACAAGGAGTGGGCAGAAGCTATCCCCCACGACCTGACGGTAACCCTGGGCGGCATAACCTTCTACATGGTCCACAACAAGAAGGAGCTCCCAGCGGATCTCACCGGCATCGACGTGGTGATATTCGGTCACTCCCACAAATACGTGCAGGAAGAGCAGGATAGCAGGCTTTGGTTAAATCCTGGTTCCTGTGGGCCTCGTCGCTTCCATCAGGAGATTACCATGATGATGGCTCAGGTGGAGGATGGGCAGATCACGGTGGAGCGGATCCACATTCCCCACCCAGAGAAATGACAACTTTCACAGCTTCTGAGAAAGGAGAACCCATGCCCACAGACGAATACTTATTGAAAGTGACACTGGGGAAACGGAAACCTCTAAACGGGACCATTCAGCTCCAGGATTATAACCCTGCCTGGCCCAAACAGTATCAGGTGGAAGAGAAAAAAATCGCCGACGCTCTTGCCGGACAGCAAATCACGATCCAGCATGTAGGGTCAACTTCGGTACCCGGCCTATGCGCCAAACCCATACTGGACATTCTGCTGGTGGTAGAGGATTCCACCCATGAAGAAAACTACGTTCCCGCCTTGGAAAAGGCAGGGTATGTACTCCGCATCCGGGAACCGGACTGGTACCAGCATCGGATGTTCAAGGGCATGAACCCCGAGGTGAATCTCCATGTGTTTTCCCAGGGCTGCGAAGAAGCCCAGCGAATGACGGACTTCCGGGATTGGCTTAGAACCCATGAGACGGATCGGCAACTCTATGCCACCGAGAAACGCCGTCTGGCTCAGCAGACTTGGACCTACGTACAAAACTACGCCGATGCCAAGTCGGAGGTGGTAGCGGAGATCTTCCGGCACATCCATGGGAATTCTTGAAAACATCCTTTGTAAATCGCTAAAAAAGGACATCTACCAGTCGGCAGATGTCCTTTTTGTTTCTCAACTTTTCTAGCTGGATTATGAAAAAAGGAAAGGAATTCATCCGTGAGTCTTTCCTCAGTTCAAGCGCGGACTATATAATGGGAGATTCTTTTCACCAGAACACAACACGGTTTTCCATGGGGTTAATACAGTTGTTTCCAGTTCGTCACCTTATCACGCCAGACATAGCTGTATTGGTCCAGTAGATCCCGCACTTCCAGAGGCTTTCGACCAGTCAGCAATTCAACGTCGTGGGATACGATACCCATTTGACCTTCGGAAATTCCGGCTTCATTGGTAATCATGTCATTGCTGCAAAATGGCACCGGCGAACGTGAAAAATCTCCGTCAGTGGTTTTGGGAATATGCAACGCCTCCAAATACTCCAAAAACTCTTCAGCATTCATTGGCTTATACTGAAAAGGAATGCCGGATTTTTCCGCGATCATATTACAAATATCCCGCTGACTCACAGGTTCTAAGCTGGTCAGGTCATAGTCCTTATTCTTCTCCCCTTTTCCAAGCAGCAAAGCTGCCGCACAGCGGGCACTGTCATCTTTTGCAATACTGGTTACCTTCCCTTCACCAGCTGTGGTTCCCCAGACATTATCGCTCAACATTGCCAGCATTACCGAGGTGGTCAGATAATTTTCCATGTACAGGTTATTTCGCATGATGTTGTACTCGATTCCGCATTCTCTCAACATCTTTTCAGTGGCGCGATGGTCTGGCAGCACATACTGATTGTACCCCTCTCGATTGGCCCCAAAAAAGGAAGTGTAAGTGATATGCTCAATCCCAGCCTTTTTACAGGCTTCGATCACTGAGTGATGCTGACACACGCGACGCTCTCCATTTAAAATACTGGAAATGAAAAACAGCCTTTCCCCCCTGGAAAAAACCTCTTTCATCTGTTCCTCATCGTCGTAACTGACAGCACACAGGGTCACCCCAGCTTTTTTCCAACGCTCTTTTTTCTCTTCAGAAACGCGGTTTGGATCCGGGCAGGTAAAGATCAAATCTGTACCATCTACCTGTTGCAGCATATTTTCAGCAACCCGGCCAGCCAGTTTACCATCTACCCCTGTTATAATGTATTTCATTGTTTTACTCCTTTCGTCGTTTTGGAATTATGAGACTCTTTCAGTTGAGCCATCTGTTTGATAATAAATAGGAAAGCTAAGATAAAGGCAAGTCCATCGGCAACCGGACCTGACCACAGCACACCCAGAATTCCCATTGCACTGCACAAAATCATCACCGCAGGGATCAGAAAAACAATTTGACGGCTGAGGGACACGATCCCAGAAAGTACAGGCTTTCCAATAGACTGGAAAAAGATAGCGGCCACAGTCTGGAATCCGTTTAAAAAGCATAGCAATGGAAAGATCCGGAAAGACATTACAGAAAACTGAGTATACAGTTCTCCCTGGTCGCCGAACAGTGCGGTAAGCTGCTTGGGAAGCAACTGAAACGCCAGGAAAAACAGGATTGCTACCAACGTTGCAGACTTCACAGCCACGTAAAACGTCTTTCTGACCCGTTTGTATTCTCCTCGGCCATAATTAAATCCCACAATAGGCTGGGCACCTGTGGCGATCCCTGTAACCACGGAGGTTAGAATTGTGTTAAACTTCATCACGATCCCAAAAGCCGCCAGCGGAATGTCGGATCCATATTCCGACTGTGCACCACAATGAACTAAATAATAATTGATCACGGTCATGACCACTGCAACGGCAATTTGGGAGACAAAACTGGACACTCCCAGCCCTGCGATTCTTTTCAGCAAAGAAAATTGCGGTTTCATGGAGGACAGGCGAATCTTCACTGTTTTAAATCTTGGAAGATACCACATGCTGATAGCAAAATTCAGCACTTGCCCGATCACAGTGGCGATAGCGGCTCCTTCCATTCCCCAGTTAAATCCCAACACAAAAAGCGCATCCAGGATCACATTGGAAAGACAGCCAACGATCATGGCAATCATGGTCAGTTGTGGCGTGCCATCTGCACGAATCACTGAGCACATGCCGCAACCAACGATCACAAAGGGAAATCCTAAAACAACAATCCGACCATAAGCCAGCGCGTATTCCAAGTTATCAGGAGTCGCACCGAACAGTCCAGTCAGTGGCTCTAAAAACACTGCGCAAATCAAAAAGAACAAAACGGCAATGATAATCAGCCATGTCAAAGTATTATTGGCGCCTTTTTCAGCCTTTTCCTGATCCCCCCGCCCCAGGTGCAAACTTAAGTAGGCAGCACCGCCATCGCCAATGAGCAGCGCGAACGCCATCATTACCATATTTAGGGGGAAAATCACGTTGGTGGCACTGTTTCCCAGCGTTCCCACACCCCAGCCGATGAACACCTGATCCACGATATTGTACAAGGCATTGACCACCAATGCCACAACGCTTGGAATGGCATATTTCAGCATCAGCCGTCCAATGGGCGCCTGAGAGAGTGTATTTTTTTCTTCAGTTTCCGATATCATTGGTTAGTTGACCTCCTGACAGAAAAGAAGTGGTTCTTGACGAAGCGCTTCTAACTGGATATCATAAACTATATGATTATCATAGAGTCAACAGTTTTTTCCACCCTGATGAAATGTAAATCCATTGGGTCAGGACCCATTTGGCAAGGAGAGGACAATGAAGCAGTTTTTATCAATCGGCGAGGTTGCAAAAGCCAGAAATGTGAATGTCCAGTCACTTCGTTACTATGAAAAGCTGGGGATTTTGATCCCTGCTTATACCAATCCCCAAAACGGCTATCGGTACTATACCTTAGAGCAAATCATGATTCTGGACACCATCTTACTGTGCATCGACCTGGGCATTCCATTAAAGGAATTGATAAACTACGTAGATGATAACGGGCAGTTGCAGTTTGAGCGTCTTTTAGAGGATGGACAACGCCTTGCAAAAGAAAAGATCCAAAAGATCCAGGAAAACCTGCATTCCATTGATCATACCCTGCAACATGTCCACGCTCAAAAGGCTTTTTTAGGACAAACCGGATACTACACCCGCCCTATTGTCTCTCGGTATGTGATAACCGTTCCATGTGAGCAAATCCCGGAACCCAAAACTTATGAAAAAAGTCTCAGCAGTCTGTTTGACCTTGCCCATAAAAAAGACTTCCGTGTTTCTTTTACTCATGGGATCCTGTCCAACTATCATGACGGCCATTATGTTGACTCCCACATGTTTTTAGAGGTGCTTCCAAAAATATCCACTCAAATTGAGAGCTTCCCAGCTGGAAACTATCTTTGCTTTCAGGAAAAGAGAGAAATCCATTCTGACCCTGGGGAAATATTTGCTGCCCAGCTTGGAAAAAATGGAAACGCTCAAATTATCGTATCCAGTATGTCGCCCAGTTCCTATAAATATGATGAAGTCATTCTGGAATTTCAGTTGCTGGAAAAGCATTGCGAACAATAAACAACCGTCCCGCCTCAAAACTCTCCCAGCCTCAAGATTTTCTGTTCCATGGAGCTATAATCCAGCAACACAAAAAGCCTGCCGCACAATGCAGCAGGCTTTAATTTTGGAAAAGTATCATTTTAATTTGTACAGTTTATCTCATCACGGAGCTGTAGCGACTTATCCGCTTTCTGGAAAGTATATCTTACACCACATACCCCAAAAGGATTTGGAAGAGAGGCACCACTTCTTCGCCTTTCCCGCTCAGTATTCCACGCCTTCCCTGGCGGTGATTCCCTTTTCGTAAGGATGCCTCCAACAATGCATTTCCGTGGAGTAATCCGCCGCTTCCTCCATCCAGTCCGCTGGTTCACGGCCGGTAAGGATCAGCTCCTGATTTTCCGGTTTCTCCAGGACGGCCCGTTTCAAAAGTGCTTCGTCCACCATGCTCAGCTTCAACGCGGCGCAGGCTTCGTCCAAGATCAGCAAGTCCGCCGGCTCTCTTAAGGCCGCCAACAAGTTTTCCTCCTGAGTTTTCCGGGTCTCTGCCTTTTCTTGTTCGGTCATCTGAAACACGAATTTTTGTCCAGATTTTCCTCGGAAGATCTTCGCGCCTAACTGAGAGAGCAGCTTTACTTCCCCGCTTTCCCGGCCTTTGAGGAACTGAACGATGACCACTCTCTTCCCTGCGGCCAAGGACCGCAGAGCCACTCCCATGGCTGCGGTGGTCTTTCCTTTTCCGTTACCCCAGTATAAATGGACAAGCCCTTTTTCCATATCAGTGCCCCCTTTCCATCAGTGCGTAGATTGCCTCCATATCCAGCGCCCGGCGGATTCCCTCCGCCAACAGGTCAAATTGCTGCTCCTGATAGGCCTCGTGGGAAATAGGCGACGCCTGTTCACAGGGGATCCCCTTGCGACGGCACAGATATTCTGCCAGTTTCTGGGTCAAGCTGCCGGTATCAAATAGGCCGTGCAGGTAAGTTCCGAACACGCTGCCATTGACGCATCCGTCCGGCTGGCCGTTTTCCAGCGTACAGAAAGATTCCCCTCTCACAGTGGTCTTTCCAGTGTGGATCTCGTAGCCGTCCAGCTCCGCCCCGGCAAATTCAGAGGCAGTCACCACCGCCTGCATCCGCGTGCGGGTTTTGCGGTCACTGAACACGGTGTCCACCGGCAGAAGCCCCATGCCTCGCATCTCTCCTCCCCCTTCCGTACCATAGGGGTCGGACAGAGTTTCTCCCAGCATCTGGTATCCCCCGCAGATACCCAGTACCGGCACGCCC
>HF972581.1:0-7758 GCA_000432995.1 Clostridium sp. CAG:1013 | reverse complement strand
GTCACCGCCGCTTCCAAGCCGCTTTGCCGCAGCCACAAAAGATCGGAAAGGGTACTCTTGGTGCCGGGAAGGATCACCAGGTCAGGGGATCCCAGCTCCCGGGGGCTCTGCACATACCGCACACCCATAGCGGGATGCTCGTCAAGCAGAGAGAAATCGGTGAAATTGGAGATGCGGGGAAGGCGGATAACTGCAATATCTAGAGGCTTTTTTCCGCCCTGGTTCTCCAGGCAAGGGGCCAAGGAGTCCTCGTCGTCTACGTGGACCTGGAGGTAAGGTACCACCCCCAGCACAGGGATCCCGGTTTTCGCTTCCAGCATGGAAAGTCCCGGCCGCAGGATCGCTTCATCTCCCCGGAACTTGTTGATGATAAGTCCTCCGATGCGGGCCCGTTCCCGCTCTTCCAGCAAAGCCACGGTGCCGTAAAGCTGAGCAAAAACTCCACCCCGGTCGATGTCCCCTGCCAGCAGCACCGGGGCGTCCACCAGCTCCGCTAGGCCCATGTTCACAATGTCATCTGCGCGCAGGTTGATCTCCGCCGGGCTTCCCGCACCTTCAATAACGATCACGTCGTTCTCCGCGGCTAAGCTGTTGTAGGCTTTCAGGATATCCGGGATCAGCTGCCGCTTGCTGCGAAAATACTGGGCAGCGCTCATCTGTCCCAGGACCTCCCCATTGACGATAACTTGACTCCCTATGTCGCTGGAGGGTTTCAGCAGGATGGGATTCATGCGCACATCCGGTTCCTTGCCCGCCGCCTGGGCCTGGACCACCTGGGCCCGGCCCATTTCCAGGCCATCCCGGGTGACGTAGCTATTCAGGGCCATGTTCTGGCTTTTAAACGGAGCGATTTTCCACCCGTCCTGGGCAAAGATCCTGCACAGTCCCGCGCACAAAAGACTTTTCCCCGCGCCAGACATGGTGCCCTGCACCATAATGCATTTTGCCTGTTTCATCGTACCACCTCGCTCAGTGCCTGTATCAGGCGGACATTTTCTTCATGGGTACGCACAGCGGTGCGGTACCAGCTTTCGTCCAGTCCATGGTAATTGCCGCAGCTTCGCAGCAGGATTCCCCGTTCCCGCAAAGGCTGGATCAAGGGCTTCCCACACTGGAACAGCAGATAGTTTGCCTCCCCGGGCACCACTCTCATTCCAAGGTTCGTCAGCTGCTGTGCCAACCAGGGACGTTCCTCAGCTACCATCCGCCGCACCTGTTCCACATATTCTCTTTCCTCCAGGGCGGCTTCTCCCGCAGCCTGAGCCAGAGAGGACACCGCCCAGGGCTGTCCCGCCTGCCGCATTTCTTCCACCAGCCTGCCATCGGCGCACAGAGCGTATCCCAGCCGCACCCCCGCCATGGCATAGAGTTTCGTGAAAGCCTTTAAGATCACCACACCAGGGTACTTTCCAAGAACACCTTTTAACGTGTGGTGAGCCGGCTCCTCTAAAAAATCCCCGAAACACTCGTCCAGCATGAGCAAGGCCCCGCAGCGGGCGCACTGTTCCACCACTGACAGCAGAAATTCCCGAGGAGAAGAAACACCGGTGGGGTTATTAGGCTCGCAGAGAAACACCATGTCCACACCGGGAACAATGGCCTCCAAAAAGCCCTGGTCCAAGTGGAAGTCGTTTTCCTCCCGCAAAAAATAGTATGTCGTCTCACAGTCACAAGCTGTCAAAGCGGCCTCATACTCGGCGAAGGCGGGCGCTGTGATCAGAGCTTTTTTCGGCTTCCTGGCCATCACCGCCCGGAAGATCAGATCTGCCGCCCCGTTTCCGCAAAGCACATACTCCTGGGGCACCTGCTCATGCTCCGCCAGCTTCCGGCAAAGAGAACGGCAGAGAGGGTCCGGGTACCGGTCGGCACTTTCCGCAGCGGCGGCAATGGCCCGCTTCACTCCTAACGGCACTCCTAAGGGACTGACATTGGCAGAAAAATCCAGAGGCTCTCCGCCGTATTCCTCCGAATACCCGGCCCAATCCCCGCCGTGCACCAACGGTGCTGGGAAAACGCCGATCTGATCATGTTCGCTCATGGTGTCGCCTCCATTACAAATGAAATAGGAAACCGTCAGGATCACAAGATCCCATAATGCCCCAGCAGGAGCATCACCGCCCCGCGGATGGCCAGACCAATCACTAGAGCCACCACGCTGGAAAGGATCATCATCCTGTTGGCTCGAAGGATATCCTCCCGTTGGACCTCTCTTTCCGGATCTCCGATGGTGGGCTTATCCACCATCTTGCCAAAGTAGGACGCCGGTCCCGCCAGCTGGATTCCCAGGGAACCGGCGCAGGCGGATTCTGTCTGGGCGGAATTGGGGCTGGCGTGATTTCTCCGGTCCCGACGCCAGATTTTCCAGGCGTTTTTCCCGTTTCCTCCCGCCAAGGGCGCCGTCAGGATCCACAGCAGCGCCGCGATCCTAGAGGGCAGATAATTGGCCACATCGTCCAGCTTGGCGGCTGCCCTGCCGAAATACAGGTATTTTTCATTCTTGTACCCCACCATGCTGTCCATGGTGTTGATGGCCTTATAGGTAAGGGCCAGGGGCGCCCCACCTATGAGCATGTACAACAGCGGAGCAAGCACACCGTCCGAAAAGTTCTCCGCCACGGTCTCCACAGCCGCCTTGATGACACCCTGCTCTGATAACTGGGCCGTATCCCGACCCACGATGCGGGAAACCGCTTTCCGTCCCGCTTCCAGCCCCTGGTCTTTCAGACAGCGGTACACGTTCCGACTCTCCTTGGCAAGGCACCGCATAGCCAGCGCCTGCCAACACCAAAACGCCTGAAGCGCCAGCCCCAGCAAGGGGTGGACCCACCAGAAAAGCCAGCACAGCCCACCGCTAATGAGCAGCGTTCCCAGGGGCAAAACAGCCGCCAAAACCATGCCGCCCCTCTTCTCTCCCTCAGGGGTTTGGGGAAAACGGCGGCGCAGCCATTTTTCCAGCCGGGAGATGGCTCTTCCCATCCACACTACCGGATGGGGCATTTTTTCCGGGTCGCCCAAAAGGCAGTCCACCAGGAATCCGCACAAAACCGCCGTCCAAATCATGCTTCCTTCCTGCCTTCCTCAACTGCTTCCCGGATATACTGTACCTCTTCCACCAGCGTCAAGGTGTGATCTCTGTGCCAGGTGTTCTCATTGACTTCCAGCACATAGCCGCCCCCATTGGGGCCGCACCAATGGTAATAGTCGTGACGGGGCAGGCCGTACCGTTCCATGATGGCCATCTGGGTTCCGCCGTGAGCCATGATGACCAGCTTCTCTTCCCCGTTTTTCAGGGCACTTTCCAACAGGGGCACAAAGGCGTTGCAGGTACGGTCACAGAACTCCGCTTTCTGCTCTCCACCAGGACAACGCCCTTCACAGTAGGCGCCCACCCAGGCGATGTACTCAGGGTCGTGCTCCATTTCGATATAGTTGCGCCCTTGAAAAATACCGAAGCACATTTCCCGGAAATCCTCTACCACGATCTGCTCAGCCTTTGGGAACAGGATATCCGCTGTGCTCCTGGCCCGGATCAAAGGGGAAACATACACCTTCTCGGGAGAAAAATCCGCCTGTATCAGCTGATCCCGCCCCTCTTGGGAAAGAGGGATATCCCGGGTGCCCTGATACCGCTTCTCCGCATTGTAGATGGTCTGCCCGTGACGCAAAAGATAAACTTTCACAGTGTAACCTCCCCTTTCAAAACTGTCGGGATTCCGCAGAACACCCGGATAACCACGTCCGCCCTTTTCGCCAGCAGGCAGGCCAAACGCCCGGCGGCTTCCCGAGCCTTTCGCTCCTGGGCGGAAACGGGCACAACGCCGCCTCCCACTTCCACAGCGATCACCACCTGTTTTTCGGAAAGCTCCTCCGCCAGCTGATCCAGATCCTCACAGTCCGCGGCAAGATCCTGCACATCCCATACGGCGTTTTGAGACAGAGCCTCCTGGTCCCAACCCATCCATTCCTTGACAAAGATCTTTTTCCCACTGTAAAGGGGACCTGTTACAAAAACCATTTCATTCCCTCCAACAGCTGAGTGGCGGCCAGAGCTCCCAGCATCCAAAGCTCCGCCCGCTGCAAAAACCATCCGGCCAGATCCCCGGTGATCCCGCCGAACTGTTTCAGCGCTATCCGATAATATCTCCACAAAATCCAGCCCGCGGCAGCCACCATAGCGGCGCCGGCCAAGCCGCCCACCAAAACCATGGCAATCGCCAGCACCAGGGAAGCTGCCGCCAACACACTCCGCACTCTCTTTTTATCCGCGGCCGCGGCGAAAGTGTGAGCCAACCCGGTATTTTTCGCAAGGGGAAAAGCGGCATTGGCGAACCCGGAAAGACAGCGCTCCAGCACGAAGGCCAGTCCCATGCACCACAGTGCCCGAGAGTCCCAACGAATGGATCCGCAAAGGGCGAAATACAGCACGAACCAGACGCACACCCGGATTACGGCGAAGGCGCCACACCGGGGGTCTTTCAAGATCTCCCGCTTTTTTTCTGGGGAACCATAGCTTCCCAGAGCGTCACTGGTATCGGCGTAACCGTCCAAATGGATGCCCCCGGTCACCAGCACGGGAATGGCACACAGCCCCCCCGCCAACAGTAGCGTAGATCCTTCCACATAGGCCATCAGCGCTGTCCATCCCCACCAAAGCAGGCCGCACACCGCTCCGATCAAAGGGAAGGCGCACAGAGAGTACCGCATGTTTTTTTCCGTCCACACCGGCTGAGGACAGGGGATGGCAGAAAACATGGCAAAGGCCACAGCAATGGTTTGAAATAGATTCATCATACTTTCCCCTCCCCTTTATGACACACAGGAATGCCGCATACCACTTCGTACACAGTGTCCGCTTCCCGGGCCAGCATCCGATTCACCTGAGCCAACACTCGCAGATACCGTTCTGTGTCCCCTTCATAGCGGCTTCCCCCGCTGAACACCTCGTTGGACACGATGACCAGTTCACGGCATTGATTCCGCAGACGCTGGATTCCCCGCCGGATGGATTCCACACAGTCCTCTCCTGCTCCTTCCGGACTGTACAGCTCATTCGCCACCAGGTTACTCACACATTCCAGCAGCACCGCTCCCTTTTGGGGCAGACTCACCTGTTCCAAGTCCACATAGCGTTCCACCGTTTCAAACTGCTTTTCCGCCCGCATGTCCCGGTGGCGGCGGATGCGTTCCCGGCACTCCTGGTCAAAAGGCTGCATGGTGGCGATGTAATACCGGGGCAGCGGGCCGGCGATCAGCACCAGCCCTTCCGCGAATTCGCTCTTTCCTGAGGCTGCGCCTCCGATCACCAGCGTAACCATCAGGAATCTCCCAGAGGCACATAGGGTTCAATGCCGCCCTGCTCAAAGGTGTAACTCTCCTGATACACGGCGCAGGCCATATCCAGCAGGGGTATGGCAGCCACCGCGCCGGTGCCCTCTCCCAAACGCATCCCAGCTGTAATCAGTGGCTGCCTGTCCAAAGCGTCCAGCACCATCTGGCCCGCAGGCTCCGCAGACACGTGGCTGGCCAGCACTGTCTTCTCCGCCTTGGGACACATTCGCACAGCGCACAGGGCAGCGATGGAACTGATAAACCCGTCCACCAGAACCGGCACGCCATAAATAGCGCCCCCCAGGAACACACCGCACAGCCCGGCAATGTCAAAACCACCTACTTTGGAGAGCACGTCCAGGGGATCCTTGGGATCAGGCCGGTTCTTGGAAAGGGACTGTTCCACCACCTGGATTTTCCGCCGCAGTCCTTCTTGTGACAGCCCCGCGCCCCGACCGGTCATCTCGGCAGCGCACCTGGACAGGAGAGCACAGGCCACCGCGCTGGAGGTGGTGGTGTTGCCAATGCCCATTTCCCCTGTTGCCAGCAACCGCACGCCTTGCTCCTTCTGTTCCCGCACCAGCTGAATCCCTGTCACCACGGCTTTCGCCGCCTGTTCCCGGGTCATGGCGGGACCTTGGGAGATATCCCCAGTGGCGTTGCCGATCCTCCGGTCCAGCACTCCCTCCATGGGGGAAAAATCCAGTATGCCCATGTCTACCGGCACCACCTGACAGTTGGCGACTTGCGCCATCCGGCACACTGCTGTGCGCTTCTGTGCCAGGTTCTCCGCCACGATGGCGGTAACGTTACTGGCCGACTGGGTCACGCCCTGGGCTACCACACCGTTATCGGCACACAACACCAACACCGACCGGGGAAACAAGGTGATCTCTGAGCTGCCGGTAAGGGCGGCGATCTGCTCGATGGCAGTCTCCAAAAGACCTAAGCTCCCCAGGGGCTTGGCGCAGTCGTTCCATTTGCGGTGTGCCGCCTGCCGGGCTGATTCATCCGGTCCTGTGACGGTTTCCAGCAGGCGGCACAGCTGCTGTTCATACTGTTCCATGGTACTCCCTTCTTTCTCTCCCGCAAGACAAGCAGGAGTTCTTACTCATTCTCCCCCAAATATCCAGCGGCCGCCTCTACAAACCGCTCGCCCAGCCGGGACTCTCCCCAGAAATACAAATGAGGGAACCCGGCGTACAGACTCTTTGTCCCAAATCCTCCTTGCCAGCTCCTGCCGGAAACTGGCTTTTCCACCTGGAAATCCTCTCCGTTTTGGGTAGAATCCCAGTAGTGGAATTCATGGACGGGTACACTCTCTCCTTTGGAAAACAACAGGCTGTCCTCTTTGGCTGTCACATGGGCATAGCCGAACCGAACCAGACTTTCCCCCTTCATCCCGTTTCCGGGGAGAACCCCCACCATGGGGTAAGGGGTACCCGTTCCATCCTCCAGGCTCTGTCCCAGATAGAGGAAGCCGCCACATTCTGCCACCGTGGGAAGACCCCTTAGGACTGCCTGCTTCACAGCATCCCTCATGGCCTGGTTTTGGGAAAGCTGGGCGGCGTACAGCTCCGGATACCCTCCCGGTAGGTACAACCCACCGATCCCCTCCGGCAGAGCGCTGTCCGCCAGTGGGCTGAATTCTACCAGCTCCGCCCCGGCGTCCCGGAAAGCCTCCAGAGTCTCCTCATAGAGAAAACAGAAGGCTTTGTCCCTTGCCACAGCGATCCTTGCTTTCACAGCTACCGGGGCAGACTTTGGGGCGTATTTCCGTTCCCTGCCCCCAAACAGTTTCAACAGCAGATCCAGGTCAGCAGTCTCTTCCAGCTTCTGAGCCAGGACGTCCACCCGCTGCCGCAGACCTTGGATCTCCCCAGCGGTATACAATCCCAGATGACGGCTTTCAATGGCGGCTTCCTCCATGTGGGGCAGATACCCCAATACCGGCAGGCCGGTCTCTTGTTCCAGCATGGGAGCCAAACTGCGAAACAGCATGGGGGAACAGTCGTTGAGGAAAATCCCTCGGATTCGGCTGTTTTCCCGGAAATCGCAGAGTCCCTTGATCTGAGCCGCCAGGGTCAAGCTGGCCCCCTTGGGGCGGACCACCAGCAGCACGGGGAGTTCCAAGGTATTGGCCAAATGCCACGGGCTTGCCTGGGTGGTGCTACCCCCCACGCCGTCGTAAAATCCCATGACCCCTTCGCATACTGCGGCGCCATGGCCGGAAGCATGGCGTTCATAGAGTTCCCGGAGCCGCTGCTCCCCGCAGAGGAACAGGTCTAGATTGTGGCTTTCCACTCCCAGCACCGACCGGTGAAACATGGGATCAATGTAGTCCGGGCCGCATTTAAAGGCACAGGGGGAAAGCTCCCGTTTGGCCAGCGCGGCAAGGAGTCCGCAGGTTACAGCGGTTTTCCCGCTTCC
>HF972580.1 GCA_000432995.1 Clostridium sp. CAG:1013 | reverse complement strand
TCAATACCTATGTGTACAAAATCGGTATTAAAGAAGGGCAGTACAGTCTTTCCACTGCCATTGGTTTGTTTAACTCTGTCATCAATTTCGCTTTGATTATTATCGTCAATCGCATCAGCCGGAAATTAGGCCAGGATTCGCTGTGGTAAGGAGGGAGATGGCTGTTATGAATAAAACAAGAATCAAACGCTCCAGAGGAGACCTGACATTTGATATTGTAAATATCACAATTTCCGTACTCCTTCTGATCATCGTGGCATATCCTCTTTACTTCGTTGTCATTGCGTCTATCAGCGATCCCAGCGCGGTATCCAGTGGACAAGTAGTCCTCTACCCCATTGATATCAATCTGGATGGTTATAAAGAAGTGATCGGCTATGAACCTATCTGGTCCGGATACAGAAACACGATTTTTTACACCATCGGCTATACTTTTCTTTCGGTTATGATTTCCCTGATGAGCGGTTTCGCTTTCTCCAGAGGAAACCTGCCGGGCAAAAAGATCTTTTTAGGAATCTTTATTTTCACCATGTTCTTCAACGGTGGTTTGATCCCCACCTACCTGATCGTCCGCAACCTTGGTCTTTATGGCAACCCCATCATCATCATTCTTCTGGGTGCTGTCAACGTCAACAACATTATTATCAGCCGTACCTTTATCAAGTCCACCATTCCGGAAGAACTTTTTGAGGCAGCCGCTCTTGACGGATGCTCCCACGCGAAAACATTTTTCCGCGTTGTCCTCCCGGTTTCTCAGTCGCTGATCGCTGTTCTGGTGCTCTTTGCCGCAGTCGCTCAATGGAACTCCTGGTTCAATGCCATGATTTACCTCAACGATGAGAACCAAATGCCTCTGCAGATGATCCTGCGGGATTTGATCGTCAACCAGTCCGCAATGGCAATGGCAAGCGATGCCGCTGCAAGTTCCGGTGGTGACGCTGCTGCAGCAGTCCTTCTGGTAGAATCTATGCGGTATGCCGTTATCATAGTTTCTTCTCTGCCGCTGCTGTGTGTTTATCCCTTCGTCCAGAAATACTTCGTCAAAGGCATCATGATCGGCTCCGTGAAAGGATAACAGGAGGGAACGAAAATGAAGTGTTACTCAGGAATTGGTTTTCGGCCGTATACCCGGCTTACAGAAACAGAAAAGAAAAACGCTCCCTATATCTGCCGCCTTGCCCCCGGTAAAAATTTCATTGAACTGGAATGGATCGACAACGGCGGAGAAAACGGCGAAACCTACAGAGTATTCTATCGGAGACGCCTGACAGATTTCCCTTTCAACTTTGTGGAAACAACTAAGTATACCGCAATTCTTCCGGATTTGGAAGAGCAGAAAGATTATGAATTCTATGTGGAACGTCTTTCTTCCGGAGCAAGGAGTGATCTCCGGCTGGCACGGACAGGAGAAGTTCCGGGTGTTGTAATCAACTACCTGCATCCCAGTGATCCCATTTACGATTTTTCCGGCAGGAGTCTTTGCAGCCCCTCCCTGGTCAAACTTCCTTCTGGTGCACTCTTGGCCTGTATGGACGTATTCAGCGGAGGCGCCCCGCAAAATCTTTCCCTTGTCTTTCGTTCTGACGACGGAGGAGAGTCCTGGCGGTATGTGACCGACTTGTTCCCCTGTTTCTGGGGAAAACTCTTCGTCCATAAAGGCATCCTTTACCTGATGGCCAATACCACGGAATACGGCAACTTGTACATTGCCAAATCCTCTGACGAAGGAAAGACTTGGTCCGATCCAGTCACTTTGCTCCCCGGAGCATCCTCTTCCCAAGAGGCCGGCCCTCATAAAGCTCCCATGCCTGTCATTCTGGCGCCAAACAATCGGCTGTATACCGGCGTTGATTACGGCGCTTGGAAAAAAGGCGGACACGCAAACGGACTTTTATCCATCGACGCTGACGCGGATCTTATGTGCGCCGAAAACTGGAGCTGCACCGGCTTCACCGCTTTCGACAGAGCTTGGGACACCGGTATCCAATGGGAGAGCGGTCCCGGTGTAAGAGAGCCCTCCGGGTTGGAAGGAAATGCGGTTGTGGGACCTGATGGAGGTATTTACGATTTCCTCCGTCTCCAAATGAATGGAAACACCACCGCTTACGGAAAAGCGCTGATCCTAAAAGGAGATCTGGAGGATCCGGAAGCACCTCTCACCTACTATGGTGTAGCTGATTTCAATGGAGGAAGCAATTCCAAATTTGATCTGCTGTACGATGAAAAATCTCACATGTATTGGTCTGTTGCAAGCGAGATCGTCTATGCCGCGCAGCCAAACGCCAGAACCGTCATGTCTCTGGCTTGTTCCAGCGATATGATCCACTTTAAGATCGTGAAACGGCTGTTGGACTATCGAGATGCGGACAAAGATTTTGTGGGATTCCAATATGTGAGCATGGCTATTGATGGGGATGATTTGATATATCAGTGTCGCACCTCACTAAATGGTGCTCGAAACTTCCATGACGCGAACTACGCGACTTTCCACCGTATCAAGGACTTTCGCAGCTATACAGAAGAAGTAGCTGCTGAAAAATAATAACAAAGGAGTGTAAAACATGAAATTGAGGAAGAAGTGGGCAGCGCTTTGCCTGGCGGCAGTTCTTATTCTCACATCCGTAGCCGGATGCGGCCAAAAACCGTCAGAAAGTGGCACCTCAGGCACAGAGGGTTCAGAGACTTCCATAAGCTCTGAAACTTCCGTGAGTTCGGAAGCTGAGGCAGAGGATCTTGATGGAGGAGCTACAAACAAGGAGGGCTTGCCCATCGCCAAAGAGCCTATTACCATTACGGCAGGCATCAAGTTTGACTCCATGCGTCCCGATAAGGACACCACAAATGTTTGGAAATATGTAGAGGAAAAGACCAACATTAAAGTGGAAGTGGAAATGTACAAGGACGTGGAAAAAGCAAACCTGATGTTTGCAAGCCGTGACTATCCTGACCTGATCATGTCCACTGGCGCAGCCTCTACTGTGCTTACCACCGCGGCGCAGTCCGGTGACCTGGTTGAGTTGGAGCCGCTTCTTGAAGAGTACGCTCCCACTTGGAACGACTTTTTCAAAAACAATGAAGTGTGCTATAATATGGAATTGCTGGATGGCAAGCTCTACTCCCTGCCTTATGTGGATTTCGCGGACTTCGACCGTGACCTCCGCGACCAGTGGCTGTTTATCGAGCCTTGGCTGGAAGAGCTGAATCTGGAAGTTCCCACCACAACCGAAGAGTTCAAAGAAGCTCTGCTTGCTGTAAAAGAGAACGCGGGCAAGGGCTCCATCCCTGAAAATGTTGTGCCCTTCTATTTCTTCTTTGACAACTATGTTGGCGGCCAGTTTGATATTTATGCTTCCTTCGGCGTACCGGTAACCTCTGCGGATTATCTGGTGGTGCAGGATGGCGTGGTAAAGGATCAGTCCACCAACCCTGACATCAAAGAGCCTTTGAAGTATCTGCGTGATCTCTATGCTTTGGAGCTGATTCCGCCTGAAGTATTCACGGATGACTGGACCACCTACATTTCCAAGACCTCTTCCAATCCTCCCATCATCGCTTCCTATGGCTCTTATGCCAGCCGTCAGCCTGACATGACCGTTCCCATGGGTCCCCTGGACGCGGAGAACGGTAAAGAGTCCTACATCAGAAGCCAGGCTTACGTTTCCGGTGTAACGAACGCTGCCATGATCTCTTCTACCAATCCTTATCCTATCGCCACTCTGCGTATGCTGGAATGGATTGCGTCCGATCCCGAAGCCATGATCACTGTAAACCGCGGAACCAAGGGCGTTGCCTGGGATTATAACGAGGATGGCAAGGCTTACGAACTGTTCTGGGAAGAGTCTACCGATTTGATGACCGAAAATTCCAAGGATCTGGGTATGCACAACGGCTTTATCGGCCTGCGCGACCAGAATTTCTATGAGAATGTTTGGTACGACAAGAACCTGGAAGACGAAACCTCTCGCGCATGGGCTTATGAAAACGTCTACAAAGACAAGGTCATGCCCAACGAGTGGGTCTACATTGAAGGACCTCTGTCTGCGGACGATACCGCAATGGCAAAACAGTACTCCACCGACCTGGCAAACGTGAGAAAGACTGCCTTCGCAGACTTCATCACTGGCAAGGTTGATATTGATAGCGGATGGGATGCTTATGTGCAGAACATGAAGAATGCCGGTCTGGATCAGTTTGTGGAGCTCAAGCAGAAAGCGTACGATGTAGTCGCGAAATAATCATACTATTTCGGGAAAGGATCCCCCTGATTCTCCTACTGGGATCAGGGGGATCTTCACGTCGGCCAACTAGTGGCTGAAGAACGGAGAATCTCAAAACAGAAAGGATGTTGCCTAAATGGACGAAAAAAACTGCACCTGTAAACGTGCAGAAGCCTGGGTAACCATGATTACACCATTCACCGCCGATCACAAAATCGACTATGCCATGACAGAACGGCTGATCGAATGGTATTTGGAGCGGGGAATAGACGGTATCTTCGCGGTGTGCCAGTCCAGCGAAATGGAGCTTCTCACAAGAGAGGAACGCCGCAAGCTGGGGAAATTCGTCGTGGATACCGTTGCCGGAAGAGTACCTGTGGTAGTTTCCGGCCATGTTTCAGATTCGGAAGAAGATCAGCTTCGGGACTTTGAAGCTGCAAGAGAATCTGGATGCTGTGCCGTGGTACTGGTCAGTAACCGGTTTTGCCATGACGGGGAGGACAGTTTCCTGAAATATCTGGATAAATTCCTTTCCCGCATTGACGATACGGTTCCTCTGGGGATTTACGAATGCCCCCATCCCTTTAAAAAGCTTCTCACAATAGAAGAAATGAAATATTGTGCGGATACAGGACGTTTCTCCTTTTTCAAGGATACATGCTGCGACGCCGACATGATCCGCGAAAGAGTCCAAGCGATCAAAGGGTCGCCCCTGAGACTTTTCAACGCCAATTCCGACACGCTGCTGCAAAGCCTTCAGGACGGCGCGGCCGGCTACAACGGAGTTATGGCAAATATCCATCCGGAACTCTATCGTTGGCTGTGTGAAAATTTCCGCAGCCACCCAGAATTCGCCCAGGAACTTTCCGATTTCATTTCCGTTTCCTCTGCTGCGGAGTGTCGGACATATCCTTCCTGTGCCAAGTACTATCTTTCCAATCTGCTGGATGGGTTCCAGATTTATTCCCGTCGTGGAGAGGTTTCTGATTTGCCCAGTGCTGTCAAACTGGAAATGGACGCTTTGCAGAGACAGTCTAAACTGTATTGGGAAAAGTGCTGCTCCATAAAGTAAATCCACAGGGAATCTGTGCAGCAGGTCAGCGCCGCTTTCAGGTCGGCGATGATATGCCAGTTCGTTACCTTCACCTTATATCTACTTATTGATATTGCTCCTAGAAATAGAGAAAGCCGTCACTTTGAATTTATAAAGTGGCGGCTTTTTCTGCTTCTGAAATTACAGTTTCCGAAATGCAAAAAGCACCCTGTAAAACTACAGAGTGCTCTGCAGCTAGAGTAACCTCTTCTGTGCAGGGGGAACCCACATAAGAAAAACCCCGGAAAATTGATTTCCGGGGTTTTGTAAAGCATTTTGATTCGGTTGGTAAAACCAATCAGCGCTTGCTGAACTGCGGAGCGCGACGGGCTGCCTTGAGGCCGTACTCAAATCCTCTG
>HF972579.1 GCA_000432995.1 Clostridium sp. CAG:1013 | reverse complement strand
TCGCTCTGGTCCAGTATGAGGACGGCGAGAAGCGGTATATCCTGGCTCCCCACGGCCTGAAGGCTGGGGACAAGGTAGTTTCCGGCGCCGGCGCCGACATTAAGCCCGGCAACGCACTGCCCCTGAAGAACATCCCCGTGGGTACTTTCATCCACAACGTGGAGCTGTATCCTGGCAAGGGCGCTCAGCTGGCCCGCGCCGCCGGCATCATGGCTCAGCTGATGGCCAAGGAGAACGGCATGGCCCTGCTGCGTCTGCCCTCCGGCGAGCTGCGCAACGTGCCTGAGAGCTGCATGGCTTCTATCGGCCAGGTTTCCAACATCGACCACGAGAACGTGAAGATCGGTAAAGCCGGCCGCAAGCGTCACATGGGTTGGCGGCCTACCGTGCGCGGTTCCGTTATGAACCCCAATGACCACCCCCACGGCGGTGGTGAGGGCAAGAGCCCTGTGGGCCGTCCCGGACCTGTTACCCCCTGGGGTAAGCCTGCTCTGGGTTACAAGACCCGCAAGAAGAACAACCGCAGCGATAAGTTCATCGTGAAGCGCAGAAACGGCAAGTAAGTCGCACGGGAAAGGAGCAAAGACACTATGAGCAGAAGCTTAAAGAAGGGACCCTTTGTACAGCCCGTGCTGCTGAAAAGGATCCAGGCCATGAACGAGGCCGGCGAGAAGAAGATCGTCAAGACCTGGAGCAGATCCTCCATGATCTTCCCCGATTTCGTTGGTCACACCATCGCGGTCCACGACGGCCGCAAGCATGTGCCGGTGTATGTCACCGAGGACATGGTTGGACACAAGCTGGGCGAGTTTGCTCCCACGCGGACCTTCAAGGGCCACGCGGGCGCCAAGACCTCTAAGTAAGAAGAAAGGAGAGAAAAGCAATGGAAGCGAAAGCAACACTGAACTACACCCGTATCTCTCCCCGTAAGGTCGGCATCGTCCTGGATCTCATCCGCAACAAGCCGGTAGACCTTGCTGCCGCTATCTTGAAGCACACCCCCAAGGCTGCCTGCGAGGATCTTCAGAAACTGCTGAAGTCCGCAGTGGCCAATGCGGAGAACAACTTCAATATGGACCGGAACAACCTGTATGTATCTCAGTGCTATGTCACCCCCGGCCCCATTCTGAAGCGGATCCGCCCCAGCGCCCACGGCCGGGCGTTCCGGGTGTTGAAGAGAACCTCTCACATCACCATCGTGGTGAAGGAAAAAGAGTAAGCGGTAAGGAGGCAAATTATGGGTCAGAAAGTGAATCCCCACGGTCTCCGTGTGGGTGTTATCAAAGACTGGGATTCCCGCTGGTTCGCCAAGGACAATGAGTTTGGCGATATCCTGGTGGAGGATTACAACCTCCGCAAGACGCTGAAGAAGCAGCTGTATTCCGCGGGCGTTCCGAAGATCGAAATCGAGCGCGACGCCTCTAAGGTGCGCATTCACATCCACTGCGCCAAGCCCGGCATGGTCATCGGCAAGGGCGGCACCGAGATCGAGAAGCTGCGTCAGCAGTGCGAGAAGATGCTCGGCAAGCCCGTGGTGATCAACATCGTGGAAGTGCGGCAGCCCGACCTGAACGCTCAGCTGGTAGCCGAGAACATCGCCTCTCAGCTGGAGCGCCGGATCTCTTTCCGCCGCGCCATGAAGGGCTGCATCGGCCGCAGCATGAAGCTGGGTGCCAAGGGTATCAAGACCAAGGTGTCCGGCCGTCTGGGCGGCGCCGAGATCGCCCGCAGCGAAGAGTACCATGACGGCACCATTCCGCTGCAGACCATCCGCGCCGACATCGACTATGGTTTCGCTGAAGCCAACACCACCTACGGCCGCATCGGCGTGAAGGTGTGGCTGTACAAGGGCGAGGTGCTCAACGACAACCGCGGTGGCGAGCGCCGGGAGCGTCCCCGTCGTGAGGACC
>HF972578.1 GCA_000432995.1 Clostridium sp. CAG:1013 | reverse complement strand
TCAAAGCTCAATCCGAAAGTAGTAAATCGGTAGTAAATTCAGTTCTTATATCCCGTGAAATGCCCGTATTTCCGGGCTTTTTGGAGATAATCAGAGTTGTTGTTTGATACTTCCAAGTAATAGGTTTCTACTTGATTCTGAATAAGCTGGCGTTCCATGACTTGAAACATTTGGTGGAATACTCCCTTTCCCCGATGTTCCGGAATCACAGCAGTACCCACGTCAAAAACAGCTTTTTGCCCATTGTACAGACTGCTGGAATTAAAAATAAAACCCACCAGTCTGTCCTCCGTGAAAGCACCATATGACAAGGTCAGGTCAACGCCGCTTTGTTCCAGAATCCCACGCAGCTGCTGAGGAGACAATTTCATAGGGAAAGCATAATCCGAAAATGCAAGACAAAAACATTCCGCCAGCTGTTCATAAGAAGTATTCTCTAAGGTCCGATATTGATACATAGCTCTCATCCCTTGCTATCAAAAATCTTGCTGTCGACCACCGTATTTTCAACCGGAAGTTCCATGGATCATAAGTGAACATTGAGGTGATTAAGACTCTATGAATTAACAGAGAGATATTCCTTAGACATTTCGGCAATCGTTAAAGATCTCACCTACAATCATGGGTTAAGTCTATCATACTTTCTATTTGAAAACAACGAATGCACAATGCTTTTCCGGGCAGTGCAGAAAAGGAACCTCGCCC
>HF972577.1:2390-10770 GCA_000432995.1 Clostridium sp. CAG:1013 | reverse complement strand
ATGAAAGCTGCAGAAATCAGAGAATTGACCGCTGACGAGCTGAACACCAAACTCGCCGACCTGAAGGCTGAGCTTTTCAACCTGCGTTTCCAGCTCGCTATCAATCAGCTTGACAACCCCATGCGCATCTCGGCCGTGAAGAAGGACATCGCCCGGGTCAAGACCGTCATCCGGGAGAACGAGCTCCGCGCCGACAACGCCTAAGGGAAGGGAGGATTAACAAGTGAGCGAAGAAAGAAACATGAGAAAAACCGCGGTTGGCCGCGTCGTCAGCGACAAGATGGACAAGACCGTGGTGGTCGCTATTCAGGACAGCGTGAAGCACCCCATTTACAACAAGGTTATTAAGCGCACCGTGAAGCGCAAGGCTCATGACGAGAACAACGAGTGCCGCGTGGGCGACCGTGTTCGCATCATGGAGACCCGTCCCCTCTCCAAGGACAAGAGATGGCGTCTGGTGGAGATCATTGAGAAAGCCAAATAAATTTTTGGCAGAAGCACTTTTCCAAACGAAAATAACTTTATTTGGCTTTTAAGCAAAGGAGGAACGCACTGTGATTCAGCAGCAGTCTTACCTCAAAGTGGCCGACAACACCGGCGCCAAGGAGCTTATGTGCATCCGTGTGCTGGGCGGCACTGGCAGGAGGTATGCCAATATCGGCGACGTGGTGGTTGCTTCCGTTAAAAAAGCAGCACCCGGCGGCGTGGTCAAAAAAGGCGACGTTGTCAAGGCAGTTATCGTCCGGACTTCTTCCGGCGTGCGCCGTGAGGACGGAACCTATATCCGTTTCGACGAGAACGCGGCCGTTATCATCCGTGATGACAAGAACCCCCGCGGCACTCGTATCTTTGGGCCTGTGGCCCGTGAGCTGCGTGACAAGGAATACATGAAGATCCTGTCCCTGGCTCCCGAAGTACTTTAATGGAGGTGCACTGATAATGAATAACAAGGTTCATGTAAAAACCGGTGACACCGTCGTAATCCTCAGCGGCAAAGACCGCGGCAAAAAGGGCAAGGTCATGCAGGTCAGCCCCAAGGAAGGCAAAGTGATCGTTGAGAACGCCAACTTTGTCCAGAAGCATGTGAAGCCCCGCAGAATGGGCGAGGCCGGCGGCATCATCAAGGCCGAAGGCGCCATCTATGCCTGCAAAGTGCAGGTGGTCTGCCCCCGTTGCGGCAAGGCAACCCGTGTCGGCCACAAGATCCTGAAGGACGGCACCAAGGAACGCATTTGCAAAAAATGCGGCGAGTCGCTGTGAGGGAGGATAAGAAATGGCTAGAATGAAAGAGTTCTATAAAGAAGAAGTGGCCCCCGCTCTGATGAAGAAATTCAGCTACAAGAGCGTGATGCAGATCCCCAAGCTGGATAAGATCGTCATCAACGTGGGCGCCGGCGAGGCCAAGGACAACGCCAAGGCTATCGACGCCATCAGCGGCGACCTGGCTAAGATCACCGGCCAGAAGCCCGTGGTGTGCAAGGCTAAGAAGAGCGTGGCTAACTTCAAGCTGCGTGAAGGCATGCCCATCGGCGTGAAGGTCACCCTGCGCGGCGACCGGATGTACGAGTTCCTGGACCGCCTGTTCAACGTGGCCCTGCCCCGTGTTCGTGACTTCCGGGGCATCAACCCCAATTCCTTCGACGGCCGTGGCAACTACAACATGGGTATCCGCGAGCAGCTGATCTTCCCCGAAATCGACTACGATAAGGTCGACAAGGTGCGGGGCATGGATATCTGCTTTGTCACCACCGCCAACACCGACGAAGAGGCCCGCGAGTTCCTGACTCTGATGGGCGCTCCGTTCACGAAATAAGGAGGGATTATTGTGGCCAAGACTTCGATGAAAGTAAAACAGAGTAGACCTCAGAAGTATTCCACCCGGGAATACAACCGCTGCAAGATCTGCGGCCGGCCGCATGCCTACCTTCGGAAATTCGGCATTTGCCGTATCTGCTTCCGGGAGCTTGCATACAAGGGCGAGATCCCCGGCGTGAAGAAGGCAAGCTGGTAAATCATCAAGGAGGTACGAAAACATGCAAGTTACAGATACAATCGCCGATCTGCTGACCCGCATCCGCAACGCGCAGGCTGCTAAGCATGACACCGTGGAGGTGCCCGCCTCCAACATGAAGAAGGCCATTTGCCAGATTCTGGTGGACGAGGGCTATGTGAAGAGCTACAGCGTGACGGAAGACGGCAAGCAGGGGATGATTACCATCACCCTGAAGTACGCTAACGGCAAGCAGCCGGTTATCAAGGGCCTGAAGCGGGTTTCCAAGCCCGGCCTGCGGATCTATTCCAATGCGCAGGATCTGCCCAAAGTGATGAAGGGTCTGGGCGTGGCCATCATCTCCACTTCCAAGGGGATCATGACCGACCGGGCCGCTAGAAAAGAAAACGTCGGCGGCGAAGTGCTGGCGTTCATTTGGTAAGAAAAGGGGGTGCGAGAGCATGTCGAGAATTGGAAGAAAACCCATCAATATTCCCGCTGGCGTTGAAGTCAAGGTAAACGGCAGCGAAGTGACGGTGAAGGGCCCCAAGGGCACCCTGGACCAGACCTTCAATCCCAAGATGACCATCTCTGTGGAAGGCAATGAGATCCTGGTCACCCGTCCTGACGACGAAAAGGAGTCCCGTTCGCTCCACGGCCTGACCCGCACGCTCATCCACAATATGGTGGTTGGCGTGACCGAGGGCTTCTCCAAGACCCTGGACGTTCAGGGTGTTGGCTATCGTGTGCAGAAGCAGGGCAAGGACCTGGTTATGAACCTGGGTTATTCCCATCAGGTGGTGGTGTCTGAAAACGAGGACATCAAGATTGACGCTCCCAACGCCAACACCATCGTGATCTCCGGCATTGATAAGCAGAAGGTTGGCCAGTTCGCCGCCGAAGTCCGCGAGAAGCGGCCGCCGGAACCCTATAAGGGCAAGGGCATCCGCTATGCCGGCGAATTCGTCCGCCGCAAGGAAGGCAAGGCCGGTAAGGGCTCTAAGTAAAGGTAGAAGGAGTGAGAAAAAATGGTCAATAAGGCAGATACAAACAAGGCTCGTCTGCGCCGCCACAAGAGAGTGCGCGGCAAGATCAGCGGCACCGCCGAGCGGCCCCGCCTGAACGTGTTCCGCTCCAGCGCCAACATCTACGCCCAGATCATCGACGACACCACAGGCCGTACCCTGTGCGCTGCGTCCACTCTGGACAAGAGCTTTTCCGGCAACGGCGGCAACAAAGAGGCTGCCCGCGAGGTGGGCAAGATGATCGCCCAGAAGGCAGCAGAAAAAGGCATTACCAATGTGGTCTTCGACCGCGGCGGATATATTTTCCACGGCCGTGTCAAAGAGCTGGCCGAAGGCGCCCGTGAGGGCGGCCTCAACTTCTAAGTAAGGAGGAAATGATTTTGGCTAGTAATATTGACGCTACTGTTCTGGACCTGCAAGAGCGGGTCGTGGCTATCAACCGCGTTTCCAAGACCGTTAAGGGCGGCCGTGTTATGAAGTTCGCCGCTCTGGTGGTCGTTGGCAACGGCGACGGCATCGTGGGCTTCGGCATCGGCAAGGCCGCTGAAGTTCCGGACGCCATCCGCAAGGGCATCGAGGACGCCAAGAAGCATCTGACCCGCATCGCTCTGCGGGGCTCCACCATCCCCCACGACATCGTGGGCGAGTTCGGCGCCGGCCGGGTCATCCTGAAGCCCGCTGCTCCTGGTACCGGCGTTATCGCCGGCGGCCCCGTGCGTGCCGTGGTGGAATGCGCTGGCATCCGTGATATCCGTGCCAAGGCTCTGCGTTCCAACAACCCCTGCAACGTGGTCCGCGCTACCCTGGCTGGCCTGACCCAGCTGCGCACCGCTGAAGAAGTTGCCGCGCTGCGTGGCAAGACCGCCAAAGAGATTCTGTAAGGGAGGGCCCAGCTTTGAAAATTACTTTGAAGAAAAGCCTGATCGGCAGCAAGAAGGATCAGATCGCCACTGCCGAATCCCTGGGACTGAAGAAGGTGGGCGACACCACCGAGCAGCCCGACAACGCCCAGACTCAGGGCAAGCTGAAGAAGATCGGCCATCTGATCGAGGTTAGCAAGTAAAAAAGAAGCTAAGGAGGTGCGTGACAATGAAGCTCAATCAGCTTACAGCTACGCCCGGCGCTACCAAAGAGCGCAAGCGTATCGGCAGAGGATATGGCGCCGGCACCGGCAAGACCGCCGGTAAGGGCCACAAGGGCCAGAAGGCCCGTGCTGGCCACGGCATGCGGCCCGGCTTTGAGGGCGGCCAGATGCCTATGCAGAGAAGAATCCCCAAAAGAGGTTTCAACAATATTTTCGCAAAAGAGATTGTCTCCATCAACGTTGGTTCCCTGAACCGGTTTGAGGACGGGGCGTCCGTTGACGCAGCAGCGTTGATCGCAGCCGGCATCCTGAAGAAGGATTGCGACGGCGTGAAAATCCTTTCCAACGGGAAGCTGGAGAAAAAGCTGACCGTAAAAGCCAATGCTTTTTCTCAGGCCGCTAAGGCCAAGATCGAAGCTGCCGGCGGAAAGGCCGAGGTGATCTAAGTGTTTAACACGATCCGAAACGCGTGGCGAATCCCGGACCTGCGGAAGAAGCTCCTGTATACACTGCTGATCATCGTTGTGTTCCGTTTCGGTTCCGTCATTCCCGCGCCCTTCCTGGACGCTTCCGCACTGTCGGAGCTGATGAGCTCCGCGTCGGAAAACTCCGCGCTGGGATATATCAACATGCTCACCGGCGGCGCCTTCCAGTACGCCTCCCTGTTCGCAATGGGCATTACGCCTTACATCAACAGCTCCATTATCATGCAGCTGCTGACCATCGCCATTCCGGCGTTGGAGCGTATGGCCAAAGAGGGCGAGGATGGCCGCAAGAAGATCGCCACCATCACCCGGTATGTCACCGTTATCCTGGGCCTGATCCAGGGCGTGGCTTACTATCTGTACCTGCGCAGCTATAACATCGTAGAGTACAGCGACGGCTTTGCCGGCGTGTTTACCGGGATCGTTATCGTGCTCACCTTCACTGCCGGCACCGCGCTGATCATGTGGATGGGCGAGCAGATCAATGAAAAAGGCGTGGGCAACGGCATTTCCATCATCCTGTTTGCCGGTATCGTCGCCCGGCTGCCGGTTACTTTCGGCACCGTGTGGCAGTACATGCAGCTGGGTATGGAGAGCGCCACCTCCGCCGGCCAGTACCTGGTGCTGGCTCCCCTGTTTGTCGTGCTGTTCCTGGCGGTCATCTGGGTTATCGTCTTCATGAACGAAGCCGAGCGCCGGATCCCCGTGCAGTACGCCAAGAAGGTGGTTGGCCGCAAGATGTACGGCGGCCAGAGCACGTTCCTGCCCATTCGGGTGTCCATGAGCGGCGTTATGCCTGTGATTTTCGCAAGCGCCATCCTGTCCATCCCCCAGTTCATCAAGCTGTTTGTGAACCCCACCGAGGGTTTCGGGAAAGCCATTTTGGACGCTTTCTCCCAGCAGGGCTGGTTGTATATCGTGCTCTACTTCCTGCTGATCCTGATGTTCGCTTACTTCTATATGTCCATCCAGTATAATCCGCTGGAAATGGCCAATAATCTCCGCCAGAACAACGGCACTATTCCGGGTATTCGTCCCGGAAAGCCCACGGCAGATTTCATCGCGAAGATCCTTTCCAAGGTTACCCTGATCGGGGCCCTGTTCCTGGCGTTCGTCGCCCTGGTCCCCATCATCTACACCAATGTGACCGGCATGTATGGCCTGTCCATGGGTGGTACTTCCATCATCATTATCGTGGGTGTGGCTCTTGAGACTGTCAAGCAGCTGGAATCTCAGATGATGATGCGCCACTACAAAGGTTTTCTGGATTAACAGAAACGGAGGATGAAGCTATGAAGCTGATTTTGTTAGGCGCGCCCGGAGCCGGCAAAGGCACCCAGGCGGAAAAGATTTGCCAGAAGAACAACATCCCCACCATTTCTACGGGGAACATTCTCCGCGAAGCGCTGAAGAGCGGCACGGAGATGGGCCTGAAAGCAAAGAGCTATATGGAGAGCGGTCAGCTGGTGCCCGATGAGATCCTCATCGGCATCATCCAGGACCGCCTGGCCCAGGAGGACTGCCAGAACGGTTTCATCCTGGACGGTTTCCCCAGGACCATCCCCCAGGCCGAGGCTCTGGATAAGATGGGTGTGGAGATCGACGCCGTCCTCGATATCGAGGTGGCGGACGAGGACATCGTCACCCGCATGTCCGGACGCCGTGTCTGCGAAAGCTGCGGCTCCTCTTACCACGTGCTGTATAAGCAGCCCAAGGAAGAGGGCAAGTGTGACATCTGCGGCGGCACCCTTGTTCAGCGCAAGGATGACCATCCGGATACAGTGAAAGAACGTCTGGAAGTGTATCACACCCAGACAGAACCCCTCAAAGAGTACTACAGCAAGCAGGGCAAACTGCTTGTGGTTCACGGCCAGGATAAGGTGGAGGACACCACCCGCCTGGTGATGGAGGCTCTGGAGGATTTGACATGATCGTGCTGAAGACTAGCCGGGAACTTTCCGTGATGCGGAAAGCCGGCAAGATCTCACAAAAAGCACTCAGGCTGGCTGGCGAAGCGGTAGAACCCGGTGTCTCCACCTGGGAGATCGATAAGATCGTCCGCTCGTACATCGAGAGCGAAGGGGCAACCCCCAGCTTTCTGGGGTACAGCGGCTACCCGGCCAGTGCCTGTATTTCTGTAAACGATGTGGTGATCCACGGCATACCCTCCAAAGGCACCATCCTGAAAAAGGGCGACATCGTGGGGATCGATATCGGCGCTTACTACGAAGGCTTTCACGGCGACAACGCCTGGACCTTCCCCTGCGGCGAGATCAGTCCTGAAGCCCAGGCGCTTTTGGACGCCACACAGCAGAGCCTGTTTTTAGGCATTGAACAGGCAAGGCCCGGCAACCGTTTAGGCGATATCGGCCACGCGGTGCAGGCGTATGTCGAAGCTCGCGGTTACTCGGTGGTACGAGAATTCGTCGGCCACGGAGTAGGTGCGAAGCTCCATGAAGACCCCAGCGTTCCCAATTACGGCACGCCCGGTAGGGGCGTGAGACTGTTGCCAGGCATGGTGATCGCCATCGAGCCCATGATCAATATGGGCAAACCCGGGGTGAAGATCCTGGATGACGGCTGGACCACAGTGACCAAGGACGGAAGCCTTTCCGCTCACTTTGAGCACACAGTGGCCATCACTTCCGACGGACCCGTGCCCTTGACCCTTTTGGATTGAGGTCGGGCCATGGAGTGGAAGCGAGGCCAGGTGGTAAGGTCCCTTGCCGGCCATGATAAAGGCAGCTTCCTGGCGGTGCTGGAAGTCGCCCCGCCCTGTGCGGTGGTGGTGGACGGAAAGCGTCGGCCTCTGGAGCGGCCCAAGCGGAAGAAGCTCTTCCATCTGGCTCCCACGGGGACCGTGCTGCCGGAGGAAGCTCTGAAAACCAATCGAGCAATACGCGGCGCCCTGGGACCTTTTACCCGGGCGGCGGAAAAGTAAGTACGGAGGTTTTTCCTATGTCAAAGCAGGACGTAATTGAAGTGCAGGGAGTCGTGAAGGAAGCACTGCCCAATGCCACATTTCAGGTAGAGCTTCCCAACGGGCACACAGTGCTGGCCCACATTTCCGGAAAGCTGCGGATGAACTTCATCCGAATCCTGCCCGGAGACAAGGTCACCATGGAAATGTCACCCTATGACCTGACCAAGGGCCGCATCACGTGGCGCTCGAAATAAGAGTAATCCACAGAATCACTGACGTATCCCACTGATAAGGAGGGCACATTATGAAAGTCAGACCTTCTGTTAAGAAAATGTGCGAAAAATGCAAGATCATTAAGCGTAAGGGCAAAGTCATGGTCATCTGTGACAACCCCAAGCATAAGCAGCGCCAGGGCTAATAGCCTGGGCAATACCATGGAGGTGTAAGAATGGCTCGTATTTCCGGTATCGACTTACCCAGAGACAAGCGGATCGAGATCGCCCTTACCTATATCTACGGCATCGGCCGCAAAACCGCCACAAACATCTGCGCCGCCACTGGCGTGGACCCCGACATCCGTGTGCGGGATCTTTCTGAAGATGACACTGCGAAACTGAGAGATTATATCGACAAGAACTGCCATGTGGAGGGCGACCTCCGCCGGGACGTTGCCTTCGATATCAAGCGTCTGATCGAGATCGGCTGCTATCGCGGCGTGCGCCATCGCAAGGGCCTGCCTGTTCGCGGCCAGCGCACTAAGACCAACGCCCGCACTCGCAAGGGTCCCAGAAAGACCATGGCGAACAAGAAGAAGTAAGGAGGGATTCTAAATGGCAGCACAAAAAGGAGCGAAAGGCGCTACTCGCCGTCGCC
>HF972577.1:0-2360 GCA_000432995.1 Clostridium sp. CAG:1013 | reverse complement strand
GAGCGCAAGAATATTGAGCGCGGCGCCGCCCATATTCAGTCTACCTTTAACAACACCATCGTCACCATCACCGATACCCAGGGCAACGCTGTTTCCTGGGCAAGCTCTGGCGAGCTGGGCTTCAGAGGCTCTCGGAAATCCACTCCCTTCGCCGCGCAGACAGCCGCCGAGACCGCTGCCCGCCTGGCCATGGAGCACGGCATGAAGTCCGTGGAAGTGTACGTCAAGGGCCCCGGCGCCGGCCGTGAAGCCGCTATCCGTGCCCTGCAGGCTGCTGGCCTGGACGTGAGCATGATCAAGGACGTCACTCCCATCCCCCACAACGGATGCCGCCCGCCGAAGCGCCGCCGCGTCTAACTTGAAAGGAGAAAAAAGCTATGGCTAAAAATATGCAGCCCATCGCAAAGCGCTGCCACGCGCTGGGGATTTCTCCTGCTGTTATGGGCTATGCGAAGAAGAACACCAACCGCAACCCCGGCAGCCAGATGAGAAGAAAGAAGGGCGAGTATGCCCTGCAGCTGCAGGAAAAGCAGAAGGTGAAGTTCGTTTACGGCATCCTGGAGAAGCAGTTCCGTGCTTACTACGAGAAGGCTTCCACCATGCCCGGCAAGACCGGTGAAAACCTGCTGATCCTGGTGGAGCGCCGCCTGGACAACGTGGTGTATCGCCTGGGCTTCGCTTCCACCCGCCGGGACGCCCGGCAGCTGGTCAACCACGGTCATTTCACCGTGAACGGCCAGAAGGTGAACATCCCCTCCTACCTGGTTAAGCCCGGCGACGTGATCGAAGTGAAGGCTTCCAGCCGTTCCTCCGTGAAGTTCTCCAAGCTGACCGGCGAGGACGCTCCCCTGGTGACTCTGCCCCAGTGGCTGGAGCGGGAGAAGAACACCCTGAAGGGTACCGTGGTACAAATGCCCGTCCGCGAGGATATCGACCTGCCCGTGGAAGAGCACCTCATCGTGGAGTTGTACTCCAAGTAATGCGGGCTCCGTATTTAGCAGGCACCATCGATATTTTTGCACTGTGTAAAAGGAGGATCGCGGATGATTGAGATAGAAAGACCCAAGATCGAAATTGCGGAAATTTCCGAAAACGGCACTTATGGCAAATTCGTGGTCGAGCCCCTGGAGCGGGGATTCGGCACCACCCTGGGCAACGGCCTGCGGCGTGTGCTGCTCTCCAGCCTGCCGGGCGTGGCCGTCAAGTCCATTAAGATCGACGGCGTGCTCCACGAGTTTTCCACCATTCCCGGGGTAAAAGAGGATGTCACGGAGATCGTGCTGAACATCAAGGGCCTGGTGGCAAAGCTCCACTGCGACGGCCCCAAAACCGTGGAGATCTCCGCGGAAGGCCCCTGCGAGGTTACAGCCGAATCCATCAAAAGCGACAGCGAAGTGGAAGTGCTCAATCCCGAGCTGCACATCGCCACCCTGGGCGAAGGGGCCAGGCTCTACATGGAGCTGACCCTGGATAAGGGAAGGGGTTATGTCTCGAACGAGCGCAACAAGCAGAATATGCCGGAAGGCGTGATCGGAGAGATTGCGGTCGATTCTATTTACACACCTGTGCTCAAGGTCAACTTCAATGTGGAAAGCACCCGCGTGGGCCAGAGCATCGACTATGACAAACTGACGCTGGAGGTTTGGACCAACGGCGTGATCAACGCCCAGGAGGCCGTTTCCCTGGCAGCCAAAGTTCTCACCGACCACCTGAACCTGTTCGTGGATCTGTCCGATAAGGGCAAGAGCACCGAGATCATGGTGGAGAAGGACGAAGGCGGCAAGGAAAAGGTGCTTGAGATGACTATCGAGGAGCTGGATCTCTCCGTCCGTTCCTTCAACTGCCTCAAGCGCGCCGGCATCAACACTGTGGAGGACCTGATCAATCGTTCCGAAGAGGACATGATGAAGGTCCGGAACCTGGGCCGCAAGTCGCTGGAAGAAGTCGTGTGGAAGCTGGCTTCCCTGGGCTTCAGCCTGCGCAAGGACGACGAATAAGCAACCTACTTTTACTACGATAGGAGTGAATATTCATGCCGGGAACGAGAAAGCTGGGCCGTGAGACCGCCCATCGGACCGCTATGCTCCGGGGCTTGGTGACGTTCTTCCTGGAGAACGGCAAGATCGAGACCACCGTGACCCGCGCCAAGGAAGTGCGCGCCATGGCGGAAAAGATGATCACCATCGCCAAGCAGGACAACCTGCAGAACAAGCGCCTGGTGATGAGCTTCATCACTAAGGAGAGCGTGACCAATAAGCTGTTCACCGAGATCGCCCCCAAGTACGCTGACCGCAACGGTGGCTATACCCGCATCACCAAGCTGGGGCCCCGCCGCGGCGACGCTGCTGAAATGGCCATCC
>HF972576.1:4395-6669 GCA_000432995.1 Clostridium sp. CAG:1013 | reverse complement strand
CCAGCCGCAACTTCGCCAACAAGATCTGGAACGCCGCTCGGTTCATCCATATGAATATCGACGGCCACGACGTGCCCTGTGTCCTGCCTGAGACTTTGACCCTGGAGGACAAGTGGATTGTCAGCCGGTTTAACACCGTGGCTAAGGAAGTCACCGAGAACCTGGAGAAGTTCGAGTTGGGCATGGCTGTGTCCAAGCTGTACGACTTTATCTGGGACGATTTCTGCGACTGGTATATCGAGCTGGCAAAGCGCCCGCTGAACTCCGAGGACGCCCAGGCTGCCCAGAATACCCGCCAGGTGCTGGTGTGGACCTTGACCAATACTTTGGCGCTGCTCCATCCCTTCATGCCCTTTGTCACTGAGGAGATCTGGCAGAGCCTGCCCCACGATGGGGAAGCTCTGATCGTTGCCAAGTGGCCTGAATATGAGGAAGGCCATGCCTTCCCCCAGGCTGAGGCGGAGATGAAGAAGGTCATGGAGCTGATCACCGCTGTGCGTACCCGCCGCAGTGAGATGAATGTGCCCCCCTCCAAGAAGGCCCATCTGTATGTGGAGACCGCTTCCCCCGAGGCCTTTGTCGCCGAGCAGGAAGCCATCGCGAAGCTGGCATATTGCAGCGGTGTGGAAGTGGGCGAGAGCTTCCAGCAGGCCGAGGGCAGCGTCACCGTGGTGACCGCCGCCTGCCGTGGGTATCTGCCCATGGACGACCTGGTGGACAAGAAAGCGGAGACTGCCCGGCTGACAAAAGAGCTGGAAGGTGCCAAGAAGCAGCTGGCCACCGCAGAAGCCAAGCTCCAGAACGAGAAGTTCGTCAGCAAGGCGCCCCAGAAGGTCATCGACGGCGTGAAGGACAACGCCGAGAAGCTGCGGGAGAAAGTCCGCATGATCGAAGAGTCCTTGAAAGCTTTGCAATAAAATAGGCTGGCGCGTTCTTGCGTTTTCTGCCGCCCTGTGCTATACTTTCACAAGCATGGCCCCCGTGACTGACGGGCAGGTGGGAGACCACCGGGGAGCGGGGAAAACGCCGAAAAATGCCGTCCGTCTGGGCAGTGCCGCTTGCGGCGCTGCCCTTTTTTGCGGGTGGCCGGATTGACAGGAGGGAAATGACCATGACCTACGAAGAGGCATTGGATAATGTATATGGCCGGTTGGTGTTCGGCATCAAACCGGGATTAGAGCGCATCGGCGCTCTGCTGGAGCGTTTGGGAAGCCCCCAGAAGCAGCTGAAGTTTGTCCATGTGGCGGGAACCAACGGCAAGGGCACCTGTTCCACCCTGGCGGCCTCCGCTTTGAAGGAGTGCGGCCTGCGGGTGGGACTTTACACCTCTCCCTACGTGCTGGAATTCCGGGAGCGGTTTCAGATCGACGGGGAGATGATCCCCAAGGAAGAGCTGATCCAGGAAGTGGAAACTCTGGCGCCCATCGCCGACGAGTTTGAGCGGAACGGAGACCAGGTGACGGAGTTCGAGTACATCACCGCTCTGGCCCTCCACTGGTTTGCCCGTCGGCAGTGTGACATCGTGGTGCTGGAGGTGGGCATGGGCGGCCGGTTCGACGCCACCAATATCATCGATGTGCCGGAGGTGGCGGCCATCATGTCCATCTCTCTGGACCACACCGCCATTTTGGGTGACACTTTGGAGAAGATCGCTTTCGAGAAAGCGGGCATCCTGAAAGAGGGCGGACGTTTGGTGCTGTATCCCCAGCAGGCCCCGGAGGTTACAAAGGAGCTGGAAGAGATCTGCAAAGAGCGTCATGTGGAGCTGCTGGTGCCGGACTTGTCCCAAGTCAAGGAGCTGGACCGCTCCATCCATGGCACCACCTTCCAAGTGGGCGATCTGACGCTGCGCACTCCTTTCCTGGGGGAGCATCAGGTGAAGAACGCTGTCACGGCGTTGGAAGTACTCCAAGTGCTCCAGAAGCGTGGTTGGCCCATTACGGAGGAAGGGATCCGGAGAGGCTTTGAGAAAGCATTCATTCCCGCCCGGATGGAGGTTATCTCCCAGAAGCCTTTGTGTCTGCTGGACGGAGGCCACAACCCCGGCTGCGCCATGGCTCTGCGGGACGCCTTGGAGCAGTTTGTGCCCCAGCGGAAGGTGGCCATTATGGGGATGATGTCCGACAAGGACAGCCGTGAGACCCTGCGGACCTTGGGACCTTTGTTCTCCCAGATCGTGGCCGTGGCACCGGAAGGCTTGCGGGCCCTGCCGGCTCAGAAGTTGGCGGAAGTGGCTCGGGAATTCTGTCCCAAGGTGATCCCTGCCGGTTCCTG
>HF972576.1:0-4389 GCA_000432995.1 Clostridium sp. CAG:1013 | reverse complement strand
GGTGATCCCTGCCGGTTCCTGCCGAGAAGCGTTGGCTCTGGCAGTGCGGGCTATGGGGGAGGACGGCGCCTTGGTGGTGTGCGGGTCCTTCTACCTGGCTGGGGAGATCCGGGAGATGCTCCGGGAAAAAATGGAGAAATTCCATGGCGGCTGACAGACTTTGGCAAAAAATTTAAGAGGCCCTTTGTAAAATAGACGCAAAGGGCGAAACAAAGGCTTTTGGAAAAGGCGAACCCTTTTGCAAAAGCCTTTTTTCTTTGCTTATTTGGAACGTGAAGAGGAAAGGAAGGAACACCATGAGTGTACAGCTCAGTTATAAGGAAGGGGTGCTGACCGCCCGGCTTTCCGGAGAGATCGACCATCACTCCGCCCGGGAGATGCGGGAAGCCATCGACGATACGGCGCAAAAGGTGAAGCCCAAATGCCTGAGGCTTGATTTTTCCCAGGTGCCGTTTATGGACAGTTCCGGCATCGGGCTGATTTTGGGCAGAGTGCGGCTGCTGCAATTTTGGAAGGGCCGGGTGGTGCTTTCAGGGCTTTCTCCCAATCTGGGGAAGATGGTGGAGCTTTCGGGCATCGGAAACCTGGCGGTGATTGAAAGGAGGGCTGGCTGATGAAACCCCTGAATCAAACCCAGATCAGTTTTACATCTAACTCCGTCAACGAGAGTTTCGGTCGAGCGGTAGTGGCGGCGTTTCTGGCTCAGCTGGATCCCACAGTGGCGGATCTCACCGACATGAAGACCGCTGTGTCCGAGGCGGTGACCAACGCCATTGTTCACGGATACCGGGACAAGCTGGGGATCGTCTACATAACGGTAAAGATCTTTGAAAACGGCAAAGCTGTGGTCCGAGTGCGCGACAAGGGTTGCGGCATCCCGGATATCCAGAAGGCCATGGAGCCTCTGTACACCACCGGAGGAGAGGAACGGGCCGGACTTGGCTTTGCGGTGATGCAGAGTTTCTGCGACAGCGTGCGGGTGACCTCCACGGTGGGCCGGGGCACCAGCGTGACCCTGACCAAATACTTTGAGCCCAAAGAGTGACCGGGATGCCTGCCGCAGGGCGGTGGAGGAGAACATCGGCCTGGTCCACCTGTGCGCCCGGAGGTTTCTGGGACGGGGAGTGGAGTACGACGACCTGTTCCAGGCGGGGTGTGTGGGGCTGATCAAAGCCGCGGAGAATTTCGACACCACCCGGGGCGTGAAGTTTTCCACCTACGCTGTGCCGGTGATCCTGGGAGAGGTGCGCCGCCTCTTTCGGGACGGGGGTGCTCTGCGGGTCTCCCGGGGCCTGCGGGACCTGGGAAAACGCGCTCTGGAAGAGGCGGACCGCGTCCGGCAGGAGACCGGAAAAAGCCCTGGCGTGGTGGAGATCGCCCAGCGGCTGGAGGTGTCCGTGGAGAAAGCCGCGCTGGCTCTGGGAGTGGGACAAGCTCCTGTCTCCCTTACTGACGGGGAGGAGGGCGGCGACCTGGATATCCCGGTGGAGGCTCCTGAGGAACGGATGACCGAACGGCTCACCTTGTATCAGATCATCCGCACCCTGGAGGAGCGGGACCAAAAGCTGATCCAATACCGGTACTTTCAGGGGAAAACCCAGACGGAAACCGCCAACCTTTTAGGTATGACCCAAGTGCAGGTGAGCCGCCGGGAGAAAAAGCTTCTCACCTACATGCGCGCGGCCTTCGACCAATAGAGAACGCCCCGTCTTTCCAAAAAGGAAAGGCGAGGCGTTTTTTTCAAGAGAATGATTACAGATAATAAGATGTGCCGGTTCTTTTAGGCTTCCGATCCGTGGGGAGCAGGGAGTAGATGGTCAGGTCTACGATGCCTTTGTCCGGCCACATAAATCCCTCCCGGATAGTGCCCTCTTTCACGAAGCCGCACCGTTCCAGAACCAGCACTGCACGGTAGTTGATAGGCAGTACAAAGCACTGGATCCGATGGACGCCCACGGTCTGGAACAGGTAATCCACTGTGGCTCGCACTGCGGCGGAGGCGTAACCTTGGCCGGTAAACTCCTGGTTGAGGATGACAGACAGAGTGACGCACTGGATCTGAGTGTCGATGTGGGAGATCTCCATCAGCCCCACCAATTTGTTCAGGGTGGAGTAGATCCCCAATACCACGCCCCGGCGCTCCCGGAACATGGCCTCGAACTGGCGCAGCTTAGCGCCGCACTCTCTGGGAGTCACCAAAGCGGCTTCCGGAGTGAACCGGTGGCTGTCCTCGTCGCTGAGGATCTGCCAAAGAGCGTCCAGATCCATATCCGTCACCCGGGTCAGGGTGACCTTTTCACTGCTGATAAAAGGGTAACTGGAAAACAACAAGGAGCTTTTCACAGCGCTGTCTCCTTTCCGTTTGCAGAGATCAATCCTCCAAAAGTTTCAAAAGCGCCTCAGGCGATTCCACCTCCGGAGCGCCGGTGACCTTTCCGAAGCCGTAGGCCGCATGAAGGAAGGGCACTCCCGCTTGAGCGGAAGCCTCCTGGTCCAGAATAGTATCCCCTACATAGACGGGACGCTTCAAACCATTGCGTTCCACAATGAGCTGAATATTTTCCCCTTTGGGCCTGCCAGTGCGGCCGATGCATTCCCAGTCCTGGAAATACTTGTGGAGTTTGTGACCGTCCAAGAAACTGGGAATGTATTCTGTATTACAGTTGCTGACAATGAAAAGGGGCACTTTCCGGGAAAGCTGATCCAAAGTCTCCTCCATCTTGGGGTAGAGTCTGCCGCCATGTTCCCGGAGATAATCTGTCTCCACTTCACAGCACCGCTGGAAAAGTTCCATGTGCCGCTGGGGGGATAAGTTGGGGTACAGGGTGGCCATCAAGTCCTCTGCCGTCATGCCCATGACCTTTTCCAACTCTTCCTTGGTGGGAGGGGCCTCCACGTCGGGGGCGTCCTTCAGCGCCATGGCCCAGGAGATCTGGAGGGCTTCCGTGGCATCCCATAAGGTGCCGTCCAGATCAAATAAGATGCTGTCGTATCTCAATGGAGTAACTCCTTTCTATTTGCGAGTCTCTGCCCTCTATTATAGCGAATATCCCAGGGCTTTTCAAGAAAGGTCCAAAAAAACGGGCCCCGGAAACCGAGGTCCGTTTCGTTTGGAAGATCAGGTCAAAAAGTCGTAAGGGGTCTGCTGATACACATAGTAGTTCAGCCAGTTGGCAACCAGCAGATGAGCGTTGCTCCGCCAAGTGAAGGGCGGAGTCTTGGTGTCGTCGTCATCGGGGAAGTAGTGATAGGGAACTTTGGGGTTCAATCCCTTGTTGATGTCCCGGAAGTATTCCTTCGCCAAGGTGTCTCGGTCGTATTCCGCATGACCGGTGACAAAGATCTGCCGTCCATCCCGGTCGGTGACAATGTGGAGACCCGCCATGTCGGATACCGCCAGGGGAATCAATTCCGGATGGCGTTTGATATCCTCCAGCCGCACCTCTGTGTAACGGGAGTGGGGGGCAAAGTAATTGTCATCAAAGCCCCGCATCAAAGGATGGTAGGGGTTAAGTACTGTATGGTTGTAGATGCCGCTCAGCTTTTCAGGCAGAGGATACTTGGGAATCCCATAATGATAGTACAGTCCTGCCTGAGCTCCCCAGCAGATATGCAGCACGGAATAGACGTTCTTCTTGCTCCATTCCATGATCCGACACATCTCGTCCCAATAGTCCACCTCTTCAAAGGGAAGCTGCTCCACGGGAGCGCCGGTAATGATCATGCCGTCAAACTTCTGATCCTTCACATCGTCGAAGGTCTTATAAAATGTATTTAGATGATAAGAGCTGGTATTCTTGCTCACATGGGTGGCTGTATGGAGAAGCTCCACATCCACCTGCAAAGGAGAGTTGCTCAAAAGACGAAGGAGCTGTGTCTCTGTTTCAATCTTTGTGGGCATCAGATTCAGAATGGCGATCTTTAATGGACGAATGTCTTGCAGATTGGCACGTTCGTGGGTCATCACAAAGATGTTCTCGCCTTCCAATACCTCAATGGCAGGGAGGTCTGCTTGAATACGGATGGGCATGAGATCACGCCTTTCTATATATAGTAGCAAAAATAGAATCATCAGCCAGAAGGGGTAGAAATAGAAAGAACTCTTGAAGAGCATGAATAATCAGTTGACCTTTTGGCAGATTAAATGGTATAATAGAGCAACCTCATAGAAATGAGGCGCCATATAATGGAAAAAGAGAAGCGGCAATGTCGCTTTCTGAACCATTATGGGGTGCAGATATTATACCATAGGGGAAATACCCTTGTACAGTAGGACTTTGGCAGAGCCAGTTCTAGGGGGTATATCCAGATGAAAACAGAACTTTCAAAAATTTGAAAAAAGCTGTTGACATTTGGGAACTGGTGTGGTATTATATCTGAGCGCTCGAG
>HF972575.1 GCA_000432995.1 Clostridium sp. CAG:1013 | reverse complement strand
GGCGGCGCGGGGCTCACCGCTTCCCTGGATAGCTATATCCTGCTGCTGGACGCTCTCAGCTGCGGCGGCGTGGGAGCTACCGGGAACAGGATCCTCACTCCTGAATCTATCGCGGAGATGGGCAAGAATCAGCTTCACGGGGAACCTCTTCAGGATTTCATCCGCTTTGGCCGCATAGGATACAGCTACGGCCTGGGCGTGCGAGTGATGGTGGACAACTCCGCCGCCAAGAGCCCTCTGGGCGAATTCGGCTGGGACGGCGCCGCCGGCGCTTTCGGCCTGATCGATCCTATTCACCACATCAGCCTGTTCTATACCCAGCAGATTCTGAACATGGGCCCGGTGTATTTCGAGATTCATCCCCATCTCCGGGACGTGGTCTACGAGGACCTAGCCCGGGCTGGACTGGTGTGAGAAACACTTCCTGTGTCCTGCCTACAAGAGCTGCATTAGCAAATTGAGAATATTCTTTTCCAGAGGATCGGCTTATTGCCGGTCCTCTTTCTGTTTTCTTCCCATGGTTATCCTGCGGATTAACGCTTCTGTCTGCCGTTTTAGGAGCACTTTCTCTTAAAGCAAAGGGCTCCTAAAACCTTTTAAAGTGTCTCGTTTTTCCTTTCCATCTTTTCAATTCAACCCCCTC
>HF972574.1 GCA_000432995.1 Clostridium sp. CAG:1013 | reverse complement strand
AATGATTCCGCTCAGCGCTTCCGCTGCTCTTCCCGAGGACCTGAAGCTCATCTATGTAGATGGGAACACGGTCACTTTGGCAGACGCGGAAGTGGACGTGAAAGAGGGCACCGAGTTTGTGAACATCAAGCTCAACCAGAGCTTGGGCGCAGACTGGGAGCTCCGCGTTTTGCCTGTCAGCAGCTCTGAGCTCAACTACCTTGTGGTTGACGAGAAGGGCAAGGATGTGTACTTTGATAAGTACATGAATGCTGACAACGAGATCAAGCTGCAGCTGTTCCATAAGAACGGCACTGCTTGGGAAGACAAGGGCGAGTACACCATCACCGTGAATGAGGTTGAAGCCAGCACCACTACCAATGTGGAGTACGCTGGAAACGTGAAGGGCGTTTATTCCGCTGATGTTGACGAAGTCAACAAGGTTGTGAATGTGGTTCTGGCTCGCAACGTTGATACCACTGGTAACGGTCAGGATGCTCTCGACGCAAAAATGAAAGTGACTGCTGTTGATAATGCTTCCATTAACGGAAGCAGCGCTAACGCCACAGTGGAAGTTGACGCCGATAACGGTTCTACTTTCACTGTAACTTCCCAGTCTGGTAACAACGTGGCTACCTACAAGGTGGTTGCCACTTACCTGGATGCTCTGAGCAGCTTCTCTGTCACCGGCACCGATGGCGTGAAGTATGACGGTGAGATCACCGACACCAACGACGATGATATTCCTGACACTATCACTGTGAACCTGCCTGAGAGCGCTATCTATGACAGCTACGGCGAAATGATCAAAGATCCCGAGCTGGCTGTTTCCTATGCTGCTGAGGGCGACGTGACTGCCAACGTGAAAGTTGGAACCACCGCTGTGAAGTCTGATGGCAGCCTTAAGGTTGAGTTTGGCAACCTGCATGCCGGTAGACAGGAATTCGAGAGCACTGTGACCGCTACTCGCCTGCCCGAAACCAATGGCGCTGTGCAGACCTACACTCTGAAGGTTCAGCTGGAAAAGAGCAACAACACCGATATCACCTACGCCAAGGTAAACAACACTCTGGCTGACGTGGATCTGGAAGCTGCTACCATCAAGGCTGAAGTTCCCAACGCTGACAATATTGGCACTACCCCCGCTACTGTGGTCCTGAAGACCGATGCTTCCGTGGAGAGCGTGGTTATTGATGGTACTAAGGGTACTGAGAAGCCCGATGGTACTTGGACCTTTAATGGCGTGAAGCTGGACAAGTCCAAGATCGTTGACGTGGTTGCTGAGGACGGCACCAAGAAGCAGTACACTCTGTCCGCTTCTACCGTTTCCAACACCACTGACGCTTCCATCTCCGCTATCTGGATCAAGGACGGCGACGGCAACACCTACAAGGCTGACGTTACCGCTTCTGAGGACGACGTGGCCGTGAAGGTTCCCTACATGACCACTAACGTGGATGATTGGACCATCTTTGTCACTCCTGCTAGCTACACCTATGTGACCTACAATGGCAACAATCAGCTGGTTAATGGCGAGACCACTCTGGCTGATGTAAAGGGCGCTCCTTTGGGCTCTATCTCTGCTGACGGCAGCTGGAAGATCTCCGTTACCGCCAACAACAAGAATACTGCTACCATTAAGAAGAACTACACTCTGACCATTTCTCTGGAAGATCCCAAGACCGGCAACACTCTGGCCGACCTGGACTTCTCCGCTACCGCTCAGACCAGCGATAAGCTGATCTATCGGAACATTGAGAAGGACGTCAATACTTTTGACGCTCAGATCAGCACCAAGACCAACAGCTCTCAGAACGTGGGCAACCTGAACCTGTACGTGCCTGTGAGCCTGACTAACAAAAACGATATGGGCCTGACCTATGCTAATGTGGTAACTGAGTTTGCTACCAACAACGGTGGTGTGGCTTATGTGATTACCAACACTAGCAAGTACGGTTACAAGGTTACCGATTTGACCGCAATCTCTAAGACTGGCACTACTGTGACTGGCACCAAACTGGATAACACTAAGCAGATTCTGGTTCTGCCTGAAAAGTATGCCCGTGCCTACGAGAACGGTGAAACCACTACAAAGGGTTATGTCAGCACTGCAGAAGCTGCTTTCGGTACCCTGTACAATGTGAACATTGTGGTTGATAAGGCTTCTGCTCTCAGCGAGCTGAAGACCTTCAAGGTGGGCGATACCACCCTGACTGTTTCCGGCAACGAGATCACCGGTACTCTGCCCTTCAGCGCCACTGTTGATCCCTCCGATGCTACTTACGAGAACGGCGTCTTTGCTGAGTTTACTCTGAGCGATTATGCCCAGATGTTCATTGGCGGTGTGGGTTACACTGCTAGCAACAATAAGTTCTTCTCCAACGGCGACATTAACAATGACGGTGTTGCAGAGGATCTGGGTGACGCAAACCGCGGTTTCATCTTTGTCCGCGGCGCTGACAACAAGGTCATTGTCTATCAGTGCAATGATAACGCACAGGCAGAAATGAAGTCTGTGACTGTCTACGCTGAAAACCGTTTGACTGAGACCACTGGTTCTTCCTCTACCTACACCTTCAACCTGAAGTGGGCTGCTCCTTGCGAGGATGCTGACATCACCTCCTTCAAGCTGGGCGGTTACACCGGCGTTATCAACAACGACGCTAATGACGGCCGTACCATCAAGGTTCAGGTTCCCTATGGCACCGATGTGACCGGTCTGGTTGCTGAGTTCACCACCTCTACCGGCGCTACCGTGAAGATGGGTTCCACCACTGGTATGGACTTCGAGAGCGGTGTTACTTCCGCTAACTACACCAACCCCGTGAAGCTGTACATCACTTCCGAGGACGGCGATACCACTCGTATGTACACCGTAACCGTTGAAGAGGGCATCTCCTTCTCCGACGTGAACGAGGGC
>HF972573.1 GCA_000432995.1 Clostridium sp. CAG:1013 | reverse complement strand
AATGATTCCGCTCAGCGCTTCCGCCTCTGCGATCAACCTTGACTCCATCTATGTGGATGGAAACAAGGTTAAGATCGATGGGGACAGCTTCTCTGTGGGTGTGTATACCACTGCGAAGACTGTGGAAGTGGGTACCAACGAAGACTTGGCTGGTTGGAAAGGCAACGAGCACGAACTGCGCGTTGAGGAACCTGACAGCCTGAATGAGCTTCCCGTCAGTCAGTGGAATACTGACAATGATAAGGGTACCGAGATCGATCTGGACACCTACATGGTGGATGGTAAGGTCACGTTCAAACTGTATGACATGACCACCAACAAGCCCAACGGCAAATTGGAAAAAACCATCACCATGAACGTCACTCGTACCGAAGCTAACACTCAGACCAATCTGGCCTCTGTGAAGCCCGGTACCGGCGTTTACGAAATTCTGAACAGCCTGGAAGAGATCAACGAGACCAAGACCATTAAGGTTCTGGTTGCCCGTAACTTCAAGTTTACTACTCCTGGTGAGGACCAGGACGACCTCCAGGCCACGATCTTCGTGACCGCTGATAATGGCGCTACCCTCCAGGGTGTTGCTGCCGATGGCGAGGCCAACGCCAACGAAGGCGACAGCTTTGAAGTTAAGTCTGCTTCCGGCACCAACGTGAGCAAGTTCACCGTGGAAGCTGAGTACCTGGATGCTCTGGAGAGCTTCACCCTTACCGGTCTGGACGGCGTGGAATACACCGCCACTCCCGTTGACACTGACCAGGACGACATTCCTGACACCATCAACGTGGTGCTGCCTGACGAAGCCATTGTGGAGGCTCCTTGGGGCGACACCAACACTGAGCCCGAACTGAAGATCAACTATGCTGTCAATGGCAACCTGGAGGACACTCTCACCATTGGTGGTAAAGCCTACAAAAATGGCGACAAGCTGAAGCTTGAGAAATTGACCACCGATGCTGGCTACTCCGCATCTGTGATTGTCACTCGTCTGTCTGCTGATGCTTCTGTTGCTGAAAACAAAAAGGCCGAGCAGGAGTACACCCTGAAGGTTTCCATGGAGAAGAGCAGCAGCACTGCTATCCAGTCCATTCAGGTGAACAACACCATGGCAGAAGATCTCACCACAGATCCCATCGCTGTGGAACTGCCCAAGACTTATTACAGCGCCGCTGGTAATAAGGTAAATACTGACACCAAGAACTTGGCTGTCACCATTACCACTGATCCTACCGTTACTAAAGTGGTTCTGAATGGTAAAGAAGCTAACGGCACAAACAAGGGCGCTCTTAACAGCGATAAGTCTGCTAAGATTTGGGACTTCACCGGTGTTGATCTGTCCGCCGAGCGCATCCTCAGTGTGTTTGCCGAGGATGGCACCACCATGACTCAGACCGGTATCGTTGCTACTGTGGCTGAGGATGTTTCCTCCGCTACCATTACTTCCTTCTATTTGAAGGATGAGGCTGGCAACACCTATCCTGCCGAGTCTATTTCCAACAATGAAATTCTGGTTCGCGTTCCCTACATGACCACCAACGTGGGCACTTGGACTATGTTCGCCACTCCTTCCGCCTACTCCAAGGTGGTTGGCGCTACGGATTACAAGACCGAGCCTGGCCCCAACGGTTCTATGGACGTTGTTCTGACCAGCCCCATTGACGTGATGAATGGTTCTACCACTGCTTCCGACATTGCTTTGGGTGATATTTCTGCTGCTACCTCCAAGACTGCTGTTCCTTCTAAGGGCCGCATTCAGGCTGTTTCCAAGAACGACGATACCATTAAGACCACCTACACTGTGAAGGTTATCCTCGAAGCTGCTCAGAACGGCAAGCTGCTCCAGGGTGTGGATTTCACGGTTCAGTCTTCCACCAACACTCAGCAGGGCGACAAGATTGTGTTCCGTTCCAAGACCACTTCCAATACCTTCCATGCCAACGTGGATCAGGCTACTGACGGCTCCATGTCCGTAGGCGAGATCAACCTGGAAATCGCTCCCAGTCTGACCGAATTGAACGATCTGGGTATCACCTATGAGAATGTTGTCACTGACTTCCAGGCTCAGGATGGCGCTGTGGTATATGTTGTCAAGCAGCGTACTAGTGCTTCTCTTGTGTTGGAGCGGCTTACCGCTACTACCAACGATGATTCTAGCAAACTGACCGGCAAGAAGCTGGTAAACTATGATAACACATTTAAGTCTTCTTATACTGTTGGAGATACAAGCGGTCCTCAAGGTTACGCTGAGATCGTAGTTATGCCTGAGCAATATGCCCGTCAGTTGGAACTTGGCCAGTTGGATTCTGGTAAGCAGGCTTTTGTAATGCAGACCAGCCAGCTGACTGGCAAGGGCCTGCTGTATGATGTGGTTCTGAATAAAAAGACCGCTGAAACCGAAGCTGACCTGAAGACCATTCAGATCGGCGATGTGTCTCTGACCATCAACGCAGACAAGACCATCACCGGCACTCTGCCCTGGAGCTACACTGTTGAGTCCGATAAATATGTGGATGGCGCTAAGTTCGCTGAGTTCACTATGAGCGATTACGCTCTCCTCAGTGATAAAAATGACCGCGCTTACTTCTCCAAGGGTGACTGGGATGGCGACGGAGAGGAAGACTCCATTGGCGAACCTTCTGCTGTTAGCACCTATGCTAACCGTAAGTTCCTGTTTGTCCGTGATGCCAGCAGCGACAAGGTAACTGTGTATGCAGCTACCGAAACCGCAGCTTCTGAATTGAAGGATAGTGCTATTATTGTCAAGGGTGAGAATCGTCTGACTGATAAGACTGACTATTCCTCCACTACTTACACCTTCCAGCTGAAGTATGCTCAGCCTTCCAACGAGACTGTTATCAGCAACTTTAAGCTGGGTCAGTATACTGGTACCGTGAATGGCCACAACATCACTGTGAACGTGCCCTATGGTACTGATGTGACCGGCCTGATCGCTACCTTTGAAAAGTCCATCGGTTCCACCATTAAGGTGAATGACCGTGTGGGCGGTGTGGAGTTGGTCAGCGGTGTGACCTCTGTCAACTATACCAATCCTGTGAAGCTGTATGTGACTTCCGAATCCGGTAACAACACTGTGGAATACACTGTGACTGTGGAGCAGGGGATGCACTTCAGTGACATTTCCGAAAACGATTGGTACTATGACAACGTCATGGATGCTGCCAACAATGGTTACGTGAATGGTATGGGCGACGGCACC
>HF972572.1 GCA_000432995.1 Clostridium sp. CAG:1013 | reverse complement strand
CGTACTCGATGTACAGACCCTTCTTTTGATACATGGGGGGATGGCTCCACCACCAGGCGTCGTAGCTGCCCACGTCCACATCCAGACAGTCGTAGCCGTATTTCACCAGCAGCTTGGCAGCCTCCACGCCTTCGGGCAGATCCCGGCCCTTCTCCTCAAACTCTTCTCCGGGCAGGGCGCCTACTCGCCAGTCCTTGATGAAGCTCTTGGGGCTGTACCGGAGAGCTACCACAAAGTCCTGGCCACAGCGGGATTTGATTTCCTCCACGATCTCTCTCGCGAAGCGCAGCCTGTTTTCCAAAGAGCCGCCGTACTCGTCGGTGCGATGATTGAAGAAGGAGATGGCGAACTGGTCGATCAAATAGCCCTCGTGGACGGCGTGTATCTCCACTCCGTCAAATCCGGCACGCTTGGCATTGAAGGCGCCCTTGCCGAACTGCTTGACAATGTGGTGGATTTCATCCACGGTCAGTTCCCGGCACACCTTGTCCAGCCACCGGTGCATGATGGGGGAGGGGGCCACAGGGGGATATTCCCCCAGATTGGTGGGGATGGTCACCCGGCCGAAGCCGCCGGACATCTGCAGCCAGATCTTGGAGCCGTAAGCGTGGATGCGCTCGGTCATCTCCCGGGCGGTGCGCACGAACTGGATGGGGTCGTAGGTAGCACAGGGACAGTTGGGCATGCCATGTTCCTCCACCTCGTTGTCAGCGAAGGTGACGCCGGTGATAATAAGGCCGGTACCGCCTTTGGCACGCTCGGTGTAGTAATCGATGCCACGCTGGTTGAAACCGCCGTGGGAATCTCCCAGCCCCAGAGGGCCCATGGGGGCCATGGCAAAGCGGTTTTTCAGCTCCATGCCCCGGACGCTTATTTTGTCAAATAGGATCTTGTGTTGTGCAAGCATCAGCGTTACTCCTTTCTTTTCGCTGGTTCGTGAATAAGTTTTATGGAATAATTATATCACTGTGAAAACGTTTGCGCAAGTTAGGTTAGTTCCTGAGAAGTACGGTGGATTACCTCATCCTGAATAGACTTGGGAAGCCGGGTAAAATAGGCGCTGTATCCCGCTACTCGGACGGTCAGCTCGGGATGGTCTTCAGGATGGACCTGGGCGTCCAGCATTTCCGCTCTGTCTACCACATTGAACTGGATGTGCTTGCCACCGTGGGTCAGGTAGGTGCGGATCAGTCCTGCCAGTTTGTTTAAATCAGAGGAGGTTTTCAGCACAGAGGGATGAAATTTCATGTTGAACAGAGTCCCCTGATACTGGTCCTGCTGGATACGCATGGCGCTTTGGAACACTGCCAAGGGTCCCCGAAGGTCCTTTCCATGGCTGGGGGAAATGGAGGCGTCTGCCAGGATCTC
>HF972571.1 GCA_000432995.1 Clostridium sp. CAG:1013 | reverse complement strand
TGGTTCTTCCTCCGTGCCTGCTCACGTGGAAATGATGGGCCTGATGGGCATGGGCAACAACCCCATGGTTGGCGCCACTGTGGCTTGCGCTGTGGCTGTCTACGAGGGCACCAAGTAAGATATCCTTTTGGTTTCAATAATTGCGGAAAAGCGGCTCCTATGGGGGCCGCTTTTTCCATGCCTATTTGACTTTCTTTCTGTTACCTGATATCCTAAGCGTAAAGACGGAAAGGGTGATCTTTTATGAAAAAGAAGATCCTTTTTGGAGTCGCGCTGTTCTTTGTGATCCTGCTGGCTGTGTATTTCATTGCGCCGGTCCGTCCTGCCATTGCCCGCTGGACCGCGGACCGGCATATTGGGGAGCAATACCCGGAGTATCAATTCCCCGGAGCGGAGTCTGTTTCGGTTGGTCGGGAAGGCTCCCGTGCCCTGGGATGGATGGTGGAATGGACGTCGGATTATACCGCTGGCGCCCAGCAAGGGGCTAGTGTGGTCACTGTGACGGTCAACGGCTGGCTGCCCTTTTGGGTGGAGGAGAGCAGAGTGTATAAGGTCCAAGGAAATGACCTGACTTTGCTGGAGGAGTGGCCCGCTGACGGCGGGGAGTAAACAAAGTTGAAAGGAAGTGCGCCCTTTGGAAAGGGAGACGAGTTGTTGTTTTACAGGCCATCGGCGCATCCCGGAGCAGGATGGTCTGTGGGTCCGTCGGAGGCTGAGGGAAGAGATTCTGACCTTAGCGGAGGAAGGAGTGGATACCTTCCTTGCGGGCGGCGCTCAAGGATTCGATACCATGGCTGCCCAGGAAGTCCTGCGGGTGCGGGCCATGGGGTTGCCCACGTTGAAGTTGGTGCTGGCTTTGCCCTATGTAGGTCAGGAGGCTGAGTGGAGCGAGCGTGATGCTGCTGTGTTTCGAACACTGCTCCGCCAGGCGGACCAGGTGGTATATATGGGGGAGACTTACCGAAAAGGGTGCATGTATCAGCGCAATCGGTATTTGGTAGACCACAGCGCCTATTGTATCTGTTATCTGGTTCAAGAGCGGGGTGGTACCGCGTACACAGCCAAGTATGCCAGAGAACAGGGGTTGTCTGTGCGAAACTTGGCGCAGATTGCTTGCAGCAAAAAAACAGAGGGATAAAACAGCTGAAAAGCGGCTCTGGAGGAGCGGGGGAGAGATCGTCCGCCGAGGGCCGCTTTTTGCTGCCTTTGTAGCTTTAGCGTGATGTATTGGTAGAGGATCTGCAACTTTTTTTAGGCGGTTCTGCAAAAAGAGGTGTATTTCACTGGTGGAAACAGAGGAACGGTCGGGAAAATGAATTTTTCCATTTTGAAAAAATATTTTGTAAAAAACGCCCAAAGATGTTGAAAATCTAGTGGATATGTGATAATATATATATGGTCGAGAGAGCGGGCAGCGTATTGCCCCGATGGAAATTGTCTCTCTCAGAAAAACAAATTTTACACTGCTTTGCGGATGAAAGGAAGGTCAGTTATGTTTGATTTTGTGGAGCAGCCTGTTGCTATAAGAGATTATGAGTATTCTATGCTGCGTAAGCGTCCCGCGCCGTTGGTGATCCAGGGTGGCATCCAGCCTGTGGCTTTGTTCCAGGAAGATGTCCGCAGTATGGACCGTCCCCAGTCTTTGCTGGGCTCTGTGTTTAGTTTTCGCAGGTCCAAGGGCTGAGTGAACTCCCTCCTCCGGCCCCTGGAGATTCTCCTTTCATAAAAACGCCCCTGCCATCTAGGCAGGGGTGTTTTTTTATCCGGCTTTCTCCAGATCACGCCGCAGCCGGTGGATAATCCGTTTTTCCAGCCTTGAAATGTAGGACTGGGAAATGCCCAGTTGATCCGCTACTTCCTTTTGGGTGTGCTCTTTGGAAGAGCCCAGTCCGAAGCGAAGCACCATGATCTTTTTCTCCCGGGGGGAGAGGCGATCCACCGCCCGTCGCAGCATGATGGTTTCCGCTTCCTGTTCAATGTCCCGGTTGACTGTGTCGGGATCACTTCCCAGCAGGTCGGAAAGAAGCAGCTCATTGCCGTCCCAGTCCACGTTCAGGGGGTCGTCAATGGAGATCTCATGGCGGAGTTGCGAGCTTTTCCGCAAGTGCATCAGGATTTCGTTTTCGATACACCGGGAAGCGTAGGTGGCCAGCTTGATGTTTCGCTCTACCTGAAAGGTGTTCACCGCCTTGATGAGACCGATGGTGCCGATGGAGATCAGATCTTCCACGCTGGCGCCGGGGCTTTCAAATTTCTTGGCTATGTAAACCACCAGCCGCAGGTTGTGGGTGATCAGGGGTTCTCTGGCTCTGGGAACGTTGTTGCGGATATTCTCGAACACCTGGGCCTCTTCCTCTTTTGTCAAAGGCGGGGGGAGTGTCTCGGGACCGTTGATGTAATGGCACTGGCCTTTTTCCAGGGGTGCTAGACGGGCCAGCAGTCGGAGGATAAATTGACGGATAGATGAGAACATAGGGGACGCCTCCTTCGTTAGATGATAATTTTAGAGCGGGGAAAGTTCTGGGAATTGATCTGGGCCGTACAGCGCTTGGAATTCCCCGGAAGGGAACTCCCGTTCCCATAGAGCTATGTAGCAGTTTAGGGCAGTGCCCTCCGGAAGGCAGCGGACGCTTTCCGGCTTGAAAGCGGGCAGGACTCCTGTGCCGCCCACACTTTCAAAGGGCACCAGTCGGATCCCCTCCAGGCTTAGTGGGTCTTTGGACTGAAGTGCTTGGGCGGTTTCCGGCGGAAGAAGATCTTTTAGGGATGCTGCCTGGCAGATGATCACGG
>HF972570.1 GCA_000432995.1 Clostridium sp. CAG:1013 | reverse complement strand
CCCATAGGCAGGAGGGACAGCATTTGCTGTCCCTTTTGTCTGTCTCCAGACGAATCTGGCGATTCACTTAGAAAAAGACTGTTCGACTTTTGTTGGGCAGTCTTTTTCCCTTTTCTGGGATAGAATTCGCTGGAGGAAGCTGGGGAGGACCGGGACAAATCCTTGCAATCTGAGGGGGGGCTGGTATAATAGGAACAGATTGATTAAAGGGGTTTTGAGGAAATGGAGACCTATAAATTTTTGTTTGACGTGGCTCTGATCTTGCTGAGCACCAAGGTGCTGGGGCTGATTACCCGGCAGCTTCAGCTTCCCCAAGTTGTGGGAGCGCTGCTGGCCGGATTGATCTTTGGCCCGGCAGTGCTGAACATCATCCAGCCCACGGACTTTTTGAGCAGCTTGTCGGAGATCGGCGTGATTGTCATCATGTTTGGGGCGGGTATGTCCACCGACATTAAAGAGCTGAAACATGCTGGGACATCCGGTTTCCTGGTGGCATTGATCGGCGTTCTGGTGCCGCTGGGTATGGGCACATTACTGGGATTCCTGTTCTCTCCCGGAGAAAGTGATCCCAGCAAGATCCTACAGCATGTATTTATCGGCACCATTCTTACCGCTACTTCCGTGTCCATCACGGTGGAGACCCTCAAGGAGATTGGCAAGCTGAATACCAAGGTGGGCAACACCATTTTGGCCGCTGCGCTCATTGACGACGTGCTTGGACTGGTGGTGCTGACCATTGTTACCAGCCTGGCAGGAGATTCCGTAAACGTGGCCCTGGTGCTTTTGAAGATCGTGTTGTTCTTCCTGTTTGTGGCAGTGGTAGCCTTCCTGGGAGTAAAACTGCTCACTTGGTACGAGAATCGCTTCCAGAAAAATCTTCACCGGTTCCCTCTGCTTGCCTTCGTGCTCTGCTTGGGGATGGCCTTTTTGGCAGAGGTGGTTTTTGGTGTGGCGGACATCATCGGTGCTTTTGCCGCCGGTGTTATCGTGGCCAACACACCCCGGGGTGCCTACATTGAGTCCAAGTTCCAGCCCTTGTCCTATCTGCTGCTGACCCCGGTGTTCTTTGCCAACATCGGACTGAAAGTTTCCATCCCTTCTATGAGCTGGCAGATCCTGGTGTTTGCCGTATTACTGGTTTTGGTGGCAATTCTGTCCAAACTGGTGGGTTGCGGCCTGGGGGCCAAAGCCTGCGGATTCAACTGGCAGGAGAGCCTGCAGGTGGGCCTGGGTATGGCCTGCCGAGGCGAGGTGGCTCTGATCGTTGCAAACCGTGGCGCTTCCATGGGATTGATGCCTGACGAGTATTTCGGACCGGTGATCATTATGGTAGTGTGCTGCGCGGTGTTCACTCCCATCGCTTTGAAACTGGCTTTTCGGAGCAAACAAAACGCTTTAGAAACAGACCCTGCCACTCCTTTGGTAGACCGCTATGTGATGGCTGAAAAATTGGGAGATATGAAGGACGAGGAAGCTGAGGCGGTCATGGCCGCCAAAGCGGGAGTAAAACCCAAGAAGTGAGACACATTTACAGAGAAAAAAGGGCTGTCGCGAAACGCGGCGGCCCTTTTCTTGTTTTGATGGGAAACGCTTTAAGACCACATGCTCTTTTCCTTCCTATTAGTCGGTGGGGTAAGCATAGACAGATTGAGAGGATTGCACTGTGTTACGGTAGTGATAGGACAGCTGTCATTCCACGTTCGTGAATTTGTATTTTCCTGGCTGCAATCTGCTAACGGGGGAATTAGGGTCCACTTCTCACTCTCCGTTATACGGACATCTCTTGCATTCCTAAAACATACTCCTGTCCATCAGAATGCACCTAACCTCTATACGGAGAAATTTAACTCTCAAAG
>HF972569.1 GCA_000432995.1 Clostridium sp. CAG:1013 | reverse complement strand
TTCCACTCAGCGGGTTTCTGGGCGGCGTGCTTGTGCTCGCTGCCGGCGTAAGCGCGCAGGCGGGTCATGGCGTCGCGGCCGATGGAGTTGGAGGGCAGCATGCCCTTCACAGCCAGTTCCATTGCCAGCTCCGGCTTAGTTCTCATCAGGGTGTCGTAACGGGTGGCCTTCAGGTGACCAATGTAGCCCGTGTGGCGGTAGTAATACTTCTTCTCCGCCTTGCCGCCGGTGAGGACGGCGTCCTTGCAGTTGATGATGATGACATGATCGCCGCAATCCACATGGGGAGCGAAGGTGACCTTGTGCTTACCGCGGAGCAGCACAGCTGCCTGAGCAGCCACACGGCCCAGGGGCTTGCCAGCGGCGTCGATGACATACCATTTGCGGTCGATCTGACCAGCTTTCGGCATCGTGGTAGACATTTGCTTTACCTCCAAGCGTTTTGTAACATGTATTTTCATTGGATGTCCAAACAAACTGACAGCGCTAAAAAGCGCCGGGCCTTTTCAGGCGCTTATAGATGATAGCACAGGTTTTTCCTGGTGTCAACAGCTTTTCCCGGATTTTTTAATTGGCTTTTTCCGTTCTCTTGTTTTCTCTTGTTTTCATAGTATTATCTCCCGTTTTCTCATTTGCTATTTTTCGTTTTTTATGGAGAGGTTTCCAGGAATAGACAAAAACCGGCGGTCCGCTTTCCCAAAGGAAGGATCCATGCTATAATGGAAAAGCCCCGTGGAGTCCGGACCGATTCCCCGGGGGACGTGATCCGTATACTAATATATATAAGGAGAAACGCCATGGAGAAATTGATCGGCCGGGTTCGAGCCGCCGTGGAGAAATACCAGCTCATTGAAGAGGGGGATAAAATCGCCGTGGGAGTGTCCGGGGGAAAGGATTCTCTCATGCTCCTTTGTGCTCTGGCAGAGCTGTCCCGCTACTATCCCCGGCACTTCACTGTGACGGCCATCACTGCGGACCCCTGTTTTGGGGGAGTGGAGACGAATTTTTCCTCTATCCAAGAACTGTGCCGGAGACTTTCCGTACCCTATATAATTAGAAAGACAAATTTGGGGCCGCTGATCTTTGAGGAACGGAAGGAGCCAAACCCCTGCGCCCTATGCGCCCGGATGCGCCGGGGGATCCTCCACAACCTGTGCGTGGAGGAGGGTTTCAACAAGCTGGCCTTAGGGCATCACTTTGACGACGCGGTGCAGACCTTCTTCATGAACCTCTTTTACGGGGGCAAACTGGGATGCTTCTCCCCTAAAACCTACCTTACCCGGAAGCAGATCACTGTGATCCGGCCGTTGATCTTCTGCGAGGAGCGGGAAATCCGCAACGCCGCGGCTCGAATGAATCTGCCTGTGGTAAAAAGCGCCTGCCCTGCCGACGGCGTCACTGCCCGGAAAGACACGGAAGAGCTGGTGCGATCCTTGGAAAAGCAATTCCCAGACCTGCGGCAAAAGGTGATGGGCGCCATGCAGCGGGCGGGAATGGACGGCTGGTAAGCCGCTTTTCGTCGGTTTCTGGAGGACGAAAAACTTTTTTGAAATTTTTTTGAAAAAGGGGTTGCATTTTCCAGAAGTGTGTGGTATTATAACTAAGCCGTCAAGAGAGACGGCAAACACAGTTGGTGTTGATTGCCGCGAGGGTCC